>CAYXPI010000028.1:0-27770 GCA_964467005.1 uncultured Limibaculum sp.
TGAAGCCGATCGCCGCGCAGCCGAGGCGGAGCGCGTCGTCGACCGAGGCGGTGATGGCCTGGTCCTTCGGCGCGTCCTTCGGGTGGAGCGAGTTGGCCGAGTTCGCCTTCAGGATCGTCGGGATCTGGCCGGCAAAGGTGTCCGCCCCGGCTTCGAGCATCCCGAGCGGGGCCGCATAGGCATTGAGCCCCGCCTCGATGGCCAGCTCGTAATGGTAGTGCGGGTCGTAGGCGTCCGGGTTGGGCGCAAAGCTCCGCGCCGGCCCGTGCTCGAAGCCCTGATCGACCGGCAGGATGATCATCTTGCCCGTGCCGCCGAGCTTTCCGGCCATGAGCATCCGGCACAGATTGCCCTTCACCCCAGGCGTGTCGCCCTCGTAGTTCCGCAAGATGCGCTGAACGGCCTGCGTCGCTCTCATCCCCATACCCTCGCAATGACTGATCCCCGCACGCGGCGTAGCCAGCGGTTGGCACGGGGTCAAGCGCGCCCGGCCCGGGGCGGGAGATCGCCCCGGGTTTGTGGCGTTTGGATCAGTTCCGCCCGTAGCGGGTCATGACGTTCTCGGCCACGCCGCCGGTCCAAACCGCCAGAGCGGCGGAGGCCGCGGCCTCGGCGGCCTCGGTCCAGGCCGGGTCGGGCGCGCCGGTCACCCGATCGACGAAGCGCCGGTCGAGCCGTTCGCGCAAGGCGGCGGCACCCTGATCGCCCCCGGCGGCGGCAAGGGTGGCGAGGTAATAGGCCTCGCGGTAGCTCCGGGGCATGGCGCGGCCCGCGCTCGCGTCGAAGGCGAGGCGGCGCAGCGCCGGCACGTCGCCGGCCTGCTCCGCGGCGTCCTTTCGGGCGATCCAGTCCGAAAGGCCCGGCCAATCCGCGAGCGCGGATGCCTGAGCGGCGACCACCGCCTCGGTCGCGAGCGGGCTTTCGATGGCGTCCGCCGTGCCGATGGCGCCCGTGGCGCCGCCCGCCATCGCTTTCAGCGCGGCGGCATAGGCCTCCTCCTCCCGGCCCGTCGCCATCAGCGCCTCGGCCAGAAGCGCCGCGGCCTCCGCGTTCCACGTGTCGGCAAGGGGGCTGAGGAGGACGATCGCGTCGGCGTAGGACCGGGGCGCTCCGAGCCCGCGCACGAGCGCGCGGCCCGCGTCGATCCGCGTCGCGTCGTCGAGCGCGGCGCCCCCGGCCATCGCCGCGGAGAGGACCGAGGGCTGGATGACTTCGGTGATGGCAATCGGCGCGCTGGAGATCGACGGGTTGAGCGCCCGGATGGCCGCCTGCGGCGTGTCGAACGCGCCTTCCTCGAGGAGGAGCGGCGTCTCCGGCGCCACGCTCAGCACCAGCCGATCGCGATCCGCGACGAAGCGGCCGATCTCCTGGGAGAGGTTGTCGATGAAGGCCTGCTCCTCGGCGCCGAGGGCCTGGCCGGGCTGCACCAGGAGCTGACCGAGCATGGGGGCCACAAGCTGGTTGAGCTGGCTGAGATCCCCGAACTGACCCTCGAGCAGCGGTGACACCCGCTCCCAGAGGCCCGCATTCTCGAGCGTGAGCTCGGCGGAGGCGAGATAGGCCACAGGCTCCGGCTCCTCGCCTTCGAGAAGCCCGGTGAGCCAGAGATAGTCGAAATCGGCGAAGAGCGTGAGATCGGCGGCCTCGGAGATGTCGGCGGAGAGGCGGATCTCCGCGCCAGAGCTCGGCACGTCGTAGCCAAGGGTGATGGCGGCGCGCTCGACCTCCAGCATAGGGTAGCCGAAGCTGGCGAGCATCGCGCCCGTGCCGGGGTCGAAGCAGGCGGAGGGGATCGTCGCACCGGTGATCTCGATCACGCTCTCGAGCACCTCGATGTCCGGCGAGCTCGACGCCGCCACACGGTCGAGCGCGATGGCGCAGGTGCCCTCCGGATCCCAGTCGAGCGCGGGGCGCAGGACGAGGCCGTTGATCACGGTCTCGGAGCCCGCGGTGTCGATCGTCAGGCTCTCATAGGTGAGATCGACGGCGGCGCGGGCCACCAAAACCACATAGGTGGCGGCCAGACGCTGGAGGAAATTGAGCGCGGCCTCGGCGCGGGCGAACTCCGCCGGCGTTTGGGCCTGGGCGGTGCCGGCGCCGAGCGCGAGCGCCGAGACGAGGCAGAGGGAACGGGCAAGGGTCATCGGGTCCTCCAGGTCATGCGTTGGCCCGGGCTGACTATCACGATTCGGCGGGCGCCACCGTGACATTTGGTCAACGCACTCAACCTCCGAGTGCGGCGACCCCAGGCAGGGTCTTGCCCTCGAGCCATTCGAGAAAGGCCCCGCCGGCCGTCGAGACGTAGGAAAAGCGCGCGCCTGCTCCGGCTGCGTTGAGGGCGGCCACGGTGTCGCCCCCGCCGGCGACGGAGAGGAGGCGCCCGGCCACCGTAAGGTCGGCCACCCGGCGGGCCGCGGCCACGGTGGCGGCGTCGAAGGGCGGCAGCTCGAAGGCGCCGAGGGGGCCGTTCCACACCACCGTCTTCGCGGTCTCAAGGGCTGCGGAGAGGGCGGCGACCGTCTCCGGCCCCGCGTCGAGGATCATCGCGTCCTCCGGGCAGGCATCGGCCCGCACGGTTTCGGACGGGGCGTAGGCCTCGAAGGCGCGCGCCACGGTGACATCCGTCGGCAACAGGATGCGGGTGCCCCTCGCATCGGCCTTGGCCAGGATCTGCCGCGCCGTGTCGGCCAGCGCGTGCTCGCAGAGCGAGCGGCCGACGCCGATGCCCTGGGCTGCCAGAAACGTGTTGGCCATGCCGCCGCCGATGGCCAGCGTGTCGACTTTCTCGATGAGGTTGCCCAGGAGGTCGAGCTTGGTCGACACCTTGGCGCCCCCCACCACGGCCACCAACGGTCGCTCCGGGTTGCCTAGGGCTTGGGCGAGGGCGCCGAGCTCGGCCTCCATGAGGCGCCCCGCGGCCGCGGGCAGGAGACGGGCGAGCCCTTCGGTGGAGGCGTGGGCCCGGTGCGCCGCGGAGAACGCGTCGTTCACATAGAGGTCGCCCAAAGTCGCGAGGGCGGCGGCGAAGTCCGGGTCGTTCGCCTCCTCGCCCGGGTGAAAGCGGGTGTTTTCGAGGAGCAGCACGCCGCCCGGGGGCAACGCGGCGAGCGCCTCGGCGGGGGCGGGGCCCACACAGTCCGCCGCCGCCACAACCGGCGCGCCCAGGATTTCGGAGAGGGGCCCGGCGAGCGGCATCAGCGACATCTCGGGCAGGCGGGCCCCCTTCGGGCGGCCGAAATGGGCGAGGAGGATCGGCCGCGCGCCGGCCGCGAGAAGCGCGGCGACCGTGGGTTTGATCGCCTCGAGCCGGGTGGCGTCCGTCACCTGGCCGTCCTGCATCGGCACGTTGAGGTCCACCCGCGTCAGGACGCGCTTGGCGGTAAGATCGAGATCGTCGAGGGTCTTGAAGGTCATGGGCCGCGCTCCCAGGAAATCGCCGTCGCGCTCGGTGTGGCGCGGCGCCATGGCGTTTTCAAGGCGCGCGGTCGCCCTCCGCCTCCTCAGGGTCCAGGAGCGTTCCGGCGCCTTTGACGAGAAGCACCCACTCCCGCGTCCGCGTCTCCCAGCCCCGGGTCTCGGCGTCCCGGCGGGCGAGCTCGCGGTACCCCTGGCTCTCGTACAGGCGTCGCGCCGGCAGGTTGTCGTCCGCCACAATGATCGAGACGCCGGTGATCCCCTCGGCCTCGGCCGTCTCTTCGGCAAGGGCGAGGAGGCACGAGCCCCAACCCGCGCGCCGGTGCCCCTCCCGGGTCGCAAGCACATGGACGTACCAGGTGGCGGGCGCCAGGTTTTCGAGTTCCTGAAGAGGCACGAAGAGGGGCTCCATGTCCTCCGGGATCGGCGCTGGCTCGGGCGGCAACGGGTGGCCCATCAGCCCGGCGACCGGGCCATCGCCCGGGTCCGCAACCAGCCACTCCCCGGCCGCGGCGCGCGCGGCCATCCGACGGGTGCCGAGAGCGCGCGCGTCCTTCCCGCCGGCGGCCCGGGTCCAGGCGATGGGGGCCAGCCCCCCGCTCGCCCCGGCGATGAACTCGGCGAGGATCGGCGCGTCCTCCGGCCGGCCGAGGCGGAAGGGCGGGCGGAGCGTGAGCTTCTCGAACGGGCCGGTCATGGCCTCTGGGCCCCCATGCCCGGCGACATCATCCGCCCCTGATGGCCCGGGTCAGCTCCCGCAGCGCCGGAAACTTCTCCGACAGGGCCCCGAAGGCGTAGATGGCCCCGAAGATCAACGCGATGACGGCCAGACTGGAGGTGAGGCTCCGGTCCATCTCCCTGCCCTCGAATCAGCCCCTGGTCGACATGAAGGTTACCAAATCCGGGTCGACACGTCGCGGATTGGATCAGCCGCCCCCGGCAAGCGCGGCCGCGGTGCCGGCGAGGGCGGAGGTGAGCGCCTCGCCGAGGAGGTAGTGGTCCGCCGCCAAGATCGCGAAGACGGCGGCGAAGACGAGGAGGAGCTTGAAGGACCAATCCACAGCGTCAGATGTGCTCGGCCATCGCGACCGCGGTGTCCGCCATCCGGTTCGAAAAGCCCCACTCGTTGTCGTACCACGAGAGGACGGAGACCATGTTTCCGTCGAGCACCTTGGTCTGGTCGGTGTGGAAGACGCTCGAATGCGGGTCGTGGTTGAAGTCCGAGCTCACCAGCTTGTCGTCGGTGTAGCCCAGGATGCCCTTGAGCGCCTGGCCAGAAGCCGCGCGAACCGCGTCGTTGACCTCCTCGATCGTGGTCTCGCGAGAGGCGACGAATTTGAGATCCACCAGCGAGACGTTGGGGGTGGGCACGCGGATCGCAAAGCCGTCGAGCTTGCCGTTGAGCTCCGGCAGGACGAGGCCCACCGCCTTGGCCGCCCCCGTCGAGGTCGGGATCATGCTCATGCCGGCCGCACGGGCGCGGTAGAGATCTTTGTGCATGGTGTCGAGCGTCGGCTGGTCGCCTGTGTAGGAGTGGATGGTGGTCATCACCCCCTTCTCGATGCCGATCGCCTGGTGCAGCACATGCGCGACGGGGGCCAGGCAGTTGGTCGTGCAGGACGCGTTGGACACCACCTTGTCGTCGCTGGTCAGCGACTGGTGGTTCACGCCGTAAACGATCGTCTTATCCGCGCCGGAGGCGGGCGCCGAGACGAGCACGCGCTTCGAGCCGTTCTCGAGATGGGCCGCGGCCCTTTCTTTGGAGGCGAAGACGCCGGTGCACTCCATCGCGATGTCCACATCGGCCCAGGGCAAATCGGCCGGGTTGCGGATCGCGGTCACACGGATCGGGCCCCGGCCCACATCAATGGTGTCGCCGTCCACGCGCACCTCGCCCGGAAAGCGCCCGTGCACGCTGTCGTAGCGCATGAGATGGGCGTTGGTCTCGACCGGGCCGAGATCGTTGACCGCCACCACCTCGATGTCCGTACGCCCGGATTCCACGATGGCCCGCAGCACGTTGCGCCCAATCCGCCCGAAGCCGTTGATCGCCACCCTGACCGCCATATTACCCTCCAAACCCCGGGCCACCCCGGCCCCATGCCTCGGCCGCTGGGGTAGGGCGGAACGGAGGGATAATCAAGCCCCGGCCGCCCCGGTCCGCTCAGGGGTCGACGAGGCGGAGGGCCACCGCCCGCGCCACGGCTTGCTCCCGGGTCCGGGCGCCGAGCTTCCGCCGGGCGTTTCGCAGATGCATCTCCACGGTGGCCCCTCGGATGCCCAGACGCTCCGCGATCCGGTCGTTGCGGAGCCCCGCCGCGAGCCAGAGAAGGCACTCGCGCTCCCTCTCTGTGAGGCGCGGATATGGGGCCGGTTCGGTCCGCCCCAGCCGAGACATGCGCGCCTCGCACGCCCAGGCCGAAAGGGCCAGCGCCCCAGAGAGATGGCGCGCGATGGCCGCGATCTCGTCCGGCGGCTGCGCGCCCGCGCCCGCGAGCATCCAGACCGTGCCATCCCGGTCTCGGGCCGAGACCGCGGCCCGCGCCGGCCAGAGCGCGCTGAACTCGCGCTCGAGAACCCGGCGGTGGCGGGGCCGGAGGGCCGACTGCCTCCGGAGGTCGTCGTTGTGAACGAAGATCGGCCCATCGCGAGAGAGGCAATGCCGCACCAGCGGGTCGAATTCCCAACAGCGAAGACCGCGGTAGCGGCGCTTCTCCGCCTCGGGCCAGGACCCGTGGATTGTGTCGACCGCGACCGCCGACGCCCCAGCCGCGCGGATGGGCGCGAGGAAGGAGAGTTCGAAACCCACCTCGCGCCACAGCCGGCCGAGCGCTCCGGCCGCCTCCTCCACGGTGCGCGCCGCGCGAAGCTCTTCCAAGAATGGCTCGAACGACGGATGCATCCGCGGACCCCGCGCCAAATCGACGACACCTGGATCGTACCACGCACCCCGCACCGAGTCGCGCGTGCAAGCTCCGGAAATCCGGAGCTGCCGTAAGGTCGGCCGCGCTGGTAGGCTTCGGTCATCCGGAGCGAGAACCCAGAGAAGTGCCCACCGATGTCGCGCGATCACCTCCTGCATGTCGACCCGGCCGACCGGCCGTTCGAGCGCATCGGGCGCGAACCTCCCGAGGACGGGACGGATGTCGTCCCGCTCGGGATGCCGCATCTCGACGGCGACGGCCTCAGCCTCGTCTGGCTCCTCAAAGACTGCGCGCATCGGCAGTGGTGGTCGATTGCGGACCCGACAGGCCTCCGGCCGAGCGCGCTTCGCGACCGCAGCGGCGTCCGCGCGATGGCCTTGGTCGTGGCCGGTGCGGTCCGAGGCGCGCCGGAGGGTTTTCGCGAAGACGATCTCGTCGTGGTCGATCGCAAGGTCGCCCCGCGGCCGGAGACCGGGTGGCGGGGATGCTGGCGCCTCGTCGCGAGTTCCGGCGCGGCCATGACGGTTGAGCACGTCACCGTCTTTGCGCGGCGCGGCGGTGCCTCGAACATCGCCCTCGCGCCAGCCGACATGCCGCTTCGCGTCAAGGCCGAGCGGATGTCGGCCTCCGCATGGCGCGCCGCCGCCCTTCTCGACCGCGGGCGCGCGGCGATGGCCGCACCGCCTCCTGCGCCGCGGGGGCGTGCCTTTCTCCAGGTCTTCGTGCCCGCGCATTTCAACGCGATGGGGCTCAAATGTTTCGCGAACGTCCTCGAGCCGATCGAGCGGGCCGAGCGAACTGCCCTGCCGCCGCACCGCCAGGGGGGCAGGCTCGCCGCGCGCGAGGTCCACAATTTCGGCATTATCGACGACGGGGATGTGCTCGATGTGGATTACGCCGTCGGCGAGGTCGGCATCGGACCCGACGCCGCGCTCACGCTCGCCTCGACCGTCCATCGACGGTCCGACAGCGCCGTGATCGCCATCTGCCTGAGCAACCGTGGCGCCGCCGGACCGTGCGCGGCCGGTCCGGCGACCTCCGCAACCCTCACCGAGTGTCTGGCTCCGTGAGCGCCGCCGAGATGGCCGATGCCCGCACGCGGATCGTCGTCACGGCCCGTGGAGCGCGGTCGCTGCACCGGATGCTTGGGGTTGGCGCGCGGCCGGTCCGTTGGGTTGGGCGCGGCGGGGGCCGGTCCTCGTCGGCTTCGCGCCGCAGACGCGCATGACCGGGCTCGTCGACCTCGTCGGATTCGTCGCGGCGGCCTTGGTGCTTCTCACCTTCTGCATGACGTCGATGGTTGCGCTGCGGGTCACAGCGCTCCTCAGCAATGTCGCCTTCTTTGCCTACGGTTATCTGGGCGAGCTGGCGCCGGTCGCGATCCTCCATGCCGTGCTCATCCCGCTCAATCTCTGGCGGTTGGCGGAGATCGAGCGGGGATGGATCCGGCCCCGCCGTCGCCGCCGAGATCTCAGAGAAGGGCGCGCACCCTGGCCGCCACCGCCTCGGCCGTGATGCCGAAGTGGGCGTAAAGCTCCTGATAGGGCGCGGAGCCGCCGAAACTCACCATGCCGACGAACCCGGCCTTCTTCGCCGCGCCCCGTTCGCCCGCGAGCCACCGGTCCCAACCATGCGCGACGCCGGCCTCGACCCCAACCCGGACGGGGCCAGGCGGCAGCACCCGACGGCGGTAGCTCTCGTCCTGCGCCTCGAAGAGCTCCCAGCAGGGCATGGAGACGACGCGGGTGCCGATCTCCTCGGCCTCGAGGAGCGCTCTGGCCGCGAGCGCGATCTCGATCTCCGAGCCGGTGGCGAGGAGGATCGCCTGGCGCTTGCCCGTGGCCTCGGCGGCCACATAGGCGCCGCGGGCCACCTCGTTGCGGTTGGTGTGCTCGGTGCGAAGCGGCTTCAGCCCCTGGCGGGTGAGGGCGAGCACCGTCGGCCCGGGTTCGGTGAGCGCCACCTCCCAGGCCTCCGCCGTCTCCACCGCGTCGGCCGGGCGGATCACCCGGAGCCCGGGGGTCGCCCGCAGCATCGCCAGGTGCTCCACCGGCTGGTGGGTCGGCCCGTCCTCTCCGAGGCCGATGCTGTCATGCGTCATCACATAGATCGCGCGCACGCCCATGAGCGCCGAGAGCCGCATCGCCGGCCGCGCATAATCGGCAAAGCAGAGGAATGTGCCGCCATAGGGGGTGGCCCCCCCGTGGAGGGCGATGCCGTTCATCGCCGCAGCCATCCCGTGCTCGCGGATGCCGTAATGGATGTAGCGTCCCGTCCGGTCCTCGGCCGAGAAGACGCCGAGATCGGCCGTCTTGGTGTTGTTGGAGCCAGTGAGATCGGCCGAACCGCCGAGGGTCTCGGGCGCCACCGGGTTGATCGCCTGGAGCGCCATCTCCGAGGCCTTGCGGGTGGCGACCTTCGGTGCGTCCTCGGCCAGTTTACGCTTGAGGGCCCGGATCGTGGGCGCGAGCTTCTTCGGCGGCTCGCCGGCCATCACCCGGTGGATCTCCGCCTGGCGCGCGCTCGAGAGGGCCGCGAAGCGCTCGGCCCAGGCCGCGTGCGCCGCCGCGCCGCGCTCCGCGGTCGCCGCCCAGTCCGCACGGATCTCGCCCGGAATCGCGAAAGGCTCGGACGTCCACCCCACCGCGGCCTTGGCGCCTGCGATCTCGTCCGCCCCGGTGATCGCGCCATGGGCCTTCGCCGTGTCCTGAAGCGTGGGCGCGCCGAAGCCGATATGCGTCTTGCAGGCGAGCATGACCGGGCGCGACTGTCCGATCGCCCAGGCGAGCGCCTCCTCGATGGCCGCGTGGTCGTGCCCGTCCACCTGGCGCGTGACCCAGCCAGAGGCCTCGAACCGCGCGCATTGGTCGGTCCGGTCCGCGAGGCTCACGGGCCCGTCGATGGAGATGCCGTTGTCGTCCCAAAGCACGATGAGGCGGGAGAGAGCCAGGTGCCCGGCGAGGGAGATCGCCTCCTGGCTGACCCCCTCCATCAGGCAGCCGTCGCCCGCGATCACCCAGGTCCGGTGGTCGAACACCTTGGGCCCGAAGCGCGCGCGCAGGTGCTCCTCGGCGATGGCCATGCCCACGGCGTTGGCCAGCCCCTGCCCGAGGGGGCCCGTGGTGGTCTCGATGCCGGGCGCGTGCCCATATTCCGGGTGCCCTGCGGTCCGGCTTCCGAGCTGGCGGAAGGCGCGAAGCTCGGCCTCGGTCATGTCCGCGTAGCCCGTGAGATGGAGGAGCCCGTAAAGGAGCATCGAGCCGTGGCCTGCGGAGAGGACGAAGCGGTCGCGGTCGTACCAGCCGGGCGCGGCGGGATCGAAGCGAAGCTGGGTGTCGACGAGCACGGTGGCCACATCCGCCATGCCCATCGGCATGCCCGAATGGCCGGACTTGGCCGCGGCCACCGCATCGAGCGCAAGGGCCCGGAGCGCGTTGGCCATCGCAAAGCGCCGCGTGTCCGCGCGCGCCGCCGGCGAAATGGTGGTGTCTGTGCTCACGCCCTGCCCCTGCCTGCCCGTGTCTGTGGCTCGCGAAAATGCCCGCGCCGGCGGGCGGTGAGGCCGGCCCAAACGCGCGGCGCCGACAATGGGGCGGCCGGACGCGGCGGTCAAGCCTCGCCACCGGGGGCGCGGAAAGCCCGCGGGCGGCGGCGCGATTGCAATCGGGAGAGCTGTCGCGATATCGTCGGCAAGGCCGCCGCGGCGCGCGGCTCGCCTGGCGGCGATTTGGCTGAGATGCGAGGGCGTTGACAGGCAATGCAGGACGCGGATCAGGGTCTCGACATGACGCTCGACCATCTGCAACGGGCAGTGGACGGGCTGGAGCGGGCGCTTCTGCGCGCCGTGCAGGCGCCGCCGGCGGTGGATGCTGAGGATCTCGCGAGCTTGCGCGCCGATCGTGACCGGCTGGCCGAGGAGGTGGAACGCCTGCGGGTCGCGGCCCAGCGAGATGCCGAGCTCCGAACCGAGGCGACCCAGGCGGTGAAGGCCGCGCTCGAGGATCTGCGTGCGCTCATGCCGGAGGGGGCGAAACATGGCTGATGTCACGATCCAGGTGGCGGGCCGCGCCTATCGGCTGGGCTGCGGCGACGGGGAGGAGGCGCATCTGCGCGCCCTCGCGGTTCTTGTGGATGCCGAGGCGAGCCGCCTCTCGCGCCAGCTCTCCCAGGCGCCGGACGAGGCCCGGCTCATGCTGATGGTGGCCCTCGTGCTGGCGGACCGGGCGCAGGAGAGCGGTCAGTCCCAGGCCGAGGGGGACGCGCGGCTCGCGGAGGCCGAGGCCGCGGCGGAGGAGCGGGCCCGTGCGCTGGCCGCGGCGGAGCGCCAGCTTGCCGAACTCTCGGCCGAGAGCGAGGCGGCGGAGACCGCGCTCGCCGGCGACATGGCGGCCCGGCTCTCGGATGTGGAGCGTGCGCTGGAGGCGGCAAAGTCCCGCGCGGCGGCGGCGGAGGAGGCCCGCCGGACGGCCGAGGCGGAGGCCGAAGCGGCGATGGCCCAGCGGGACGAGGGGGCGGGACGCATCGCCGCGCTCGAGCAAGCCGTGGCGGCGGCGCTTACCGAGACGGCCGAGCTTCGTCAGGCGCTCGAGGAGGCGAAGGCCGGCGGGCTCGAGGCCGGCGTGGCCTCTCCCGATCTCTTCGGCGAGGCGGACCGGGCGCAGCAGGCGCGGGTGGTCGAGCTCACCCGCCGCATCGAGCACTTGACGGAGCAGATCACTCTCCATCTCGGCGCGGGCTGAGGGCGATGGCCGTCCCCGACGCGCTGACGCGCGACGACCTCCTGGGCGCTGGGCTCGGCACCGCGGCCCTTGGCGTGAGCGTTGCCAGCCTCGAGACGGCGGAGGACCGGGACTACCTCCTCTTCGCCGCGGCGCCCGGCCGGCGCTACGCGCTAGAGGCGGATGGGCGGGTGAGCCTCGCCCTCGGCCTGTTCGCCGCGCCGGACCTCTCTCGGATCGCCGCGGATGACGACCCGGCCGCGCGGGTGGGAGGGCTGCCCGCGGTCCAGCTCGCCACCGGCTCCCGGCCCGAGCTCTGGATCGTGACGGTGGAGGCCGCGGGGCCCGGCGCGCCCGGCGCCTACGCTCTCGAGATCCGGGATCTCGGCCCAGCAGACGCCCCGGCCGAGCCCGACCCTGTGGGCACCGGGGCGGGCGAGCTTGGCGGTCTCGCCCCCACAGGGCCCGTGGCCGCGGAGATCGAGACGGCGGGGGGCGCGGATGCCTACACCGCTTGGCTGGTCGCGGGCCGGAGCTACGCGGTCACGGCTGCGGGGCAGGGGGGGCTCGACCCGCGGCTTGCGCTCTCGGACCCCGACGGCGCGCCCGTCACGGCCAACGACGACCGGGCCCCGGGCGACCCCACGGCCGAAATCGTCGTCACCGCCGCGGCCACGGGCTTTCACGCCGTCACCGTCTTGGGCGAGGGCACGGGGGCCTATGCGCTCACGATGTTCGATCTCGGCGCCCGGCCCGTCGGTGCCCCGGATGTGGCGGACACCCGCGCCGAGGCCGCGCCGCTCGAGGCCGGGCTCGTGACCGCAGGGGAGATCACGGCGGGGGACACGGATATGTATGCGATCACGCTCCTCGAAGGCACAGACTACGCCATCGGCGCCGTCGGCTTCGGGGGTCTCGACACGGCCCTCGCCCTCCTCGACGCCGAGGGCGCGGAGCTTCTATCCGTCGACGTCTCCGAACCTGGTGGGGCGGACGCGATCTTCGGGTTCACGCCGGAGAGCACGGGGCTCTATCATCTCGCGGTGACGGGCGCGGCGGGCAGCGTGGGCGCCTTCGACCTCGCCGTGTTTCTGATCGAGCCGGGCGAGGTCTTCCTGTCGGAGGCACGGGCGGTCGCGCTCCTCTACGAAGCGGGCCTCGGACGGGCCGCGGACGACGCGGGGCTCAACTTTTGGGTCAACGCCTTCGCCGGCGGGTTCACACTGACCGAGATCGCGGGGTTCTTCCTCGCCTCGCCGGAATTTGCCGAAACGGTGGGCGCGCTCGACACTCTGACGGACGAGGCGCTGGTGCTCGGGCTCTACGAAAACGTGCTGCAGCGCGACCAAGACCCTCGGGTCGCGGATGCCGATGGCTTCGCATTCTGGCTCGCCGCGGCGGAGGCCCCGAATTTCTCCGACGCCCAGCTTCTCGAGGCCTTCGCAGCCTCGCCTGAGAACACGGCGCAGGCGGAGACGCTGGACGCTCTCGCCTACGATCCCGATCGGGAACTGGAGATCGCCGGGACGGCCCAGACCGGGGCCTGGACCTTCGACACCGGCCTTTAGTGCGCGGTGAAGAGGTTCGCCCAGGCCCGGCGGAGATAATCCTCCCGGAGCTCGGGCTCCGTGCCCTCATAGGTGCAGATCGCGAGCGTCTGGTCGATGAGGAAGCGCGGGTGGAAGGCCTGATACTTCGCCTCCTCTTCCTTCTCGTAGAGCTCGAAGAGCACGAAGGAGAGGATGTCTTCGGTGAGGGTGAGGCCCGCGCGCTTGGCCGCCCGGGAAAAGATCTCCACGAAGGTCTCGAGATCCGGGCTGTCCACCAGGATCTTGTAGCGGAGACGGCGGAGTGCCGCGC
This sequence comes from uncultured Limibaculum sp., assembly GCA_964467005.1. Classification (GTDB taxonomy): domain Bacteria; phylum Pseudomonadota; class Alphaproteobacteria; order Rhodobacterales; family Rhodobacteraceae; genus Thermohalobaculum. The sequence continues at coordinate 12,917 of CAYXPI010000028.1, forward strand.
CGTCGACCAGCTCCTTCGGATTGATGTTGGTCGAGAACACGACGAGCGCGTCGAAGATGATCTGGAACTTGCGTCCGGTCTGGAGGCTCAGGAAGTCCTTGTTGGCCTCGAGCGGGATGATCATGCGGTTGACGAGCGCCTGGGGCGCCTCGCGCTGGCGGCCGAAATCGTCGATCACGAACACGCCGCCGCAGGCCTTGAGCTGGATCGGCGCCTCGTAGATCTTCGAGATCGGCGAGTAGGAGAGATCGAGCATGTCGAGATTGAGCTCGCCGCCGGTGATGACCACGGGCCGCCGGCAGCGCACATACCGGTCGTCGAAGGCGCGTTCGTGGCGGATCGACGCGCTGTCGCGGGTCTCGTCGTCGAGCCGACGGTGAACGGTGGGGTCGAAGAGCGTGATGACCTGCTTGTCGACCTCGAGGGCGTGCGGCAGGAAGATATAGTCCTGGTACGCCGCCGCAATCGCCTCCGCGATCGAGGATTTGCCGTTGCCCGGCGGGCCGTAGAGCAGCATCGACTGCCCGGAGTTCACCGCGGGGCCGAGCTGGTCGGTCAGCCAATCCGGCATGGTGAGGTGCGCGAACTCGCGCTCGAGCGCCTGGCGAGACAGGATCTCCGAGCGGATCGACTGCCGGCGGACCTGGGCCGAGAACGTGTCGGCCGGCACCGGCGCGGGGCCCACATACTCCGATTGTGCGAGCGCCTCGAGCGCCCAGGCCTTTCCCGCGGACGGGAGCTGGTAGCGCATCTCGGCGGTGAGCGAGGCCCCGAGCTGCCCCTTGACCTCGATCAGCCGCTTCTCGGTGAGGATCACGATCAGCTTGTCGATCAGCGGCACGGGCAGCTTCAGCGCGGCCGACATCTCCGAGGGCGTCTGGAGGTTCTGGCGGTAGATCGTCTTGATGAGGAGATCCGCCAGCCATTCCGGGTCGAGCCCGGTGTCCGCCAGGGTCACCGGCGGCTTTGGGTGCGGCACCACCCGGCGGTCCGGCGCGATCGGGCTGTCTAATCTCACATTCATCGGTCTTCCCGAGTCCCCTCCGAGATGTCCGGCCAGTGTAGCCGGAAATGCGTCGGAATTGCGTCCGAGCGGCGCGCCTTGCCAAAGGCTGACCGCTCTGGTCCCTTCGCTCTATGACATGCCCGGGGCAGGTGCACAACCGCAGGGAGAGGGTGGCGCGCGCCGCGGCGCTGTTCGGCGGCCTTGTTTGGGGGACGTTCTGGGTGCCCGTGCGCTGGCTCGAGGAGGCGGGCGTGCCGGGGCTCTGGCCTGTGGCCATGCTCTATGGCCTCGCGGCGGCGGTCCTGCTGCCGGTGGCCGTCTGGCGGGCGCGGGCGCTTCTGAGGGGTGGGCTCCGGCTCCATTTCACGAGCTTCGTCCTCGGCGGGGCCATCGCGCTCTACGCCGCCGCGTTTCTGCACACCGAGGTGGTGCCCGCCGTCCTTCTCTTCTATCTCACGCCGGTCTGGGGGTTTCTCTTGGCGCGGGTGGTGTTCGGCGACCCGATGACCCCGCCTCGCTGGATCGCGCTCGTCCTCGCGCTCTCTGGGGCGGCCGTGGCCCTCGGGCCCGAGAGCTGGCCGCCCCTGCCGCGCAATTCGGGCGATTGGATGGCGCTCGTCTCGGGCCTGGCCTGGGTGATCGGCTCGATGTTGATGCTGTCGCGGCCTCATGTCGCGAGCCTCGACTACGGGGTCTCCTTCCTGGTTTGGGGGGCGGTCGGTATCGGCGTTGCCGCCCTTGCCCTGGGCCCGCCCCCGGCGCTGCCCGAGGCGGGGGTGCTCGCATGGCTTTTGCCGGCGGTTCTCCTCCTCATCGTGCCGGGCTCCCTTGCGGCAATCCACGGCGCGGCGCGGCTCAATCCCGGGCTCGTCGGCATCCTCTATATGATGGAGATCGGGGTGAGCCTCCTCCTCGCTTGGGCGCTGACGGACGAGCGGATCGGGTGGTCGCAGGTTCTCGGCGTGGCGCTCATTGCGCTGGCGGGCGCCGCCGAGGCGGTCTGGGCGCGGTTCCGCCCGAGGTCGGTCTGAACATTATTCAGAAAGTTCAGTTTTCAGCGTTGACACGATCTGTGTTTGAGTGAACTTTTGCGTCATCGTTCAGGATCGCGAGGTCACCTCCGCCATGGCACCGGACGCCGCCCCCGAGCCCTTGCCTGGGCCCACCCCGCCACCCGCTGGCGCCGCTGGGCGCGCCGCGCGCTTCATTGTCGCCAACCGCTGGATCTGGGTGCTCCTCACCCTCGCCCTCGTCGCTCTCGCCGCCGCGCGGATCGATCGGATCTGGCCGCCCGACCCCTCGGCCCGCATCTTTTTCGCGCCCGAGAACCCGGACCGGCAGGCGCTCGACCTCTTCGAACAGCGCTTCGCGAAGGACGACAACCTCATGGTCCTCTTCGTGCCGGAGGAGGGCGACGTCTTCACCCCCCGGGTGCTCGAAGCCGTCGGCGCCTTCACCGAGGCCGCCTGGCGGCTCCCGCTCGTGCGCAGGGTCGATTCGCTCACCAATTTCCAGCACACCTATGCGGAGGGGGACGAGCTCATCGTCCGCGATCTCGTGCCCGATCCCGCCGCGGTCACGCCTGAGGAGGCGGAGGTGGTGCGGGCGATCGCGCTCGACCGGATCGAACTCGTCAACTCCATGGTGGCCGAGGACGCGGAGGTCACGCAGGTTCTTGTGCGCTTCACGCTTCCCGGGATCGAGCCCACCCAGGAGGTGCCGCTCATCGTGGAGGAGGCCCGCGCCCTCATCGCCGAGACCGAGGCGGCCTTTCCGGAGATCGACATCCGGCTCACGGGCTCTGTGATGATCAACAACCAGTTCGCCACGTCGGGCCGGGACGACAGCGCCAACCTCCTCGGCCCGATGTTCCTCGTGATCCTCCTCATCGTCGGCCTCGCGCTCCGCTCGGTTTTTGCGACGCTGGCGGTGCTGGTGGTGATCTCGCTCTCGGCTTTCATGGGGCTGGGCGCGCTCGGCTGGATCGGCATCCCACTCAACTCGGTGACGGTTTTGGCGCCGCTCTACATCATGACGCTGGCCGTCGCATCGGCGGTCCACATCCTCTCCGCGGCGCGCCAGGCGATGCCCGAGACCGGGGACCGCAAGGAGTGGATGCGCCGCGCGCTCACCGATCATATGGGCGCGATCATCATCGCCTGCGTGACAACGGCCATCGGGTTCTTCTCGCTCAACTTTTCGATCTCGCCGCCCTTCCGCCAGCTCGGCAACATCGTGGGCAGCGGCGTCCTCGCCGCGCTGGTGTTGACCCTCACGCTGTTGCCCGCGCTCGTCACCGTGTTGCCGATCCGCCGCCAGACGACCCAGCCCTCGGCCGCCCACGGCATGGGCAAGCTGGGAGACTGGGTGGCCCGGCACCACCGCGTTCTCCTGCCGAGCATGACCGTCGCGGCCGTGGCGCTCGCCGCCGGCATGAGCCAGATCAAGCTCGAGGACGATTTCCTTCGCTATTTCGACGAGCGCTACGAGTTCCGCCAGGACACGGACTATGCCGAGCGTGAACTCACCGGGGTCAACACCCTCGAATACCCGCTGCCGGCGGGCGAGGCGCAGGGCATCAACCGGCCCGACTATCTCAAAGAGGTGGAGGCCTTCGCCGCGTGGATGCGCGACCAGCCGGGGGTGACCTCCGTGCGCACGCTCACCGACACGGTCGCCCGGCTCAACATGAACATGCATGCGGACGATCCGGCCTTCCACCGCTTGCCGGACAGCCGCGAAGAGGCCAGCCAGTACCTCTTCCTCTACGAGCTCTCCCTCGGCTACGGCATGGACCTCACGGACCAGATCGATATTGATCGCGCCGCCATGCGCGTCACGGTCTACATCGCGAATGTGACGACGGCGGATATGCGTGCGCTCACCTTGCGCGCCGCCGACTGGCTGCAGGAGAACGCGCCGATCATCTCTCAGGCTTGGGAGCGGGAGCACCCCGGCCTGCCGGAGGTAACGCCCACCGGGGTGACCCATGTGTTCAACGTGATCTCCCACCGCGATGTGCGGGCCATGCTCACGGGCACGACGATCGCGCTCATCCTCATCTCGGGGGTCATCATGATCGCGCTCCGCGATTGGCGGATCGGGCTCATCTCGCTCCTGCCCAACCTCTTGCCGGCGGCCATGGGCTTCGGCCTTTGGGGCTACACGGTCGGGGCGGTCACGCTGGCCATCGCGGTGGTGGTGGCGGGGACGCTCGGGATCGTCGTCGACGACACGGTACATTTCCTCTCGAAATACGCCCGCGCCCGGCGCCAGGGCATGAGCGCGGAGAACGCTGTGCGCTACTCCTTCCGCTCCGTCGGCATGGCGCTTCTCATCACCACCATCGGGCTCTTCGCGGGCTTCGCCGTGCTCGCCCAATCGGGCTTTGCCGTAAACGGGGACCTCGCCAAGCTCACGGCCATCACCATCGTGCTCGCGCTGGTGGCGGACTTTTTCCTGCTGCCCGCACTTCTCATCTGGCTCGACACCCGGAGGACGTTCAAGATGACCGCAAAAACCGCTGCCACGACAATGCTTTTCGTCCTGGCCCTCGGCCTCGCCGCCGCGCCCGCCTTCGCCGAGACACCCGAGGCCAAGGGCCTGCGCATCGCCGAGGCGGCGGATGCGCGCGATCTCGGCTGGGGCACCTACACCGTCGACGGGGAGATGATCCTCCGCGACGCTGCCGGCAACGAGAGCCGCCGCGTGTTCGAGAACATGTTCTTCGAGCGGCCGGACCGGGCGATGGGCGATCTCGGGATCATCATCTTCTCCCGGCCGCGGGACATTCGGGGCACCGGGCTCCTCACCCACTCCAACATCGAGCCGACCGACGACGACCAGTGGCTCTATCTGCCCGCGGTGAAGCGCGTGAAGCGCATCTCCTCCTCGAACCGGACGGGCAAGTTCGTGTCGTCCGAGTTCTCCTACGAGGATCTCGGCTCTCAGGAGGTGGACGACTACACCTACAAGTGGATCCGCGACGAGCCCTGCCCGGGGCAGCCCGCGCTCACCTGTCATGTCGTCGAGAGCTACCCGAAGAATCCGAAATCCGGCTACTCGCGGCGCGTCGGCTGGGTCGACCCCCAGGAGTGGCGCCAGTGGCAGGTGGAGTTCTTCAACCGCCGCGGCGACCTCGAGAAGGTCCTCACCTATGAGGGCTACCGGGAGTATGACGGCTATTGGCGGGCCGACGCCTTCAAGATGGTGAACATGCAGACCGGCAAGGAGACCGACCTTCTCTTCACCGACTACGATTTCGGCGCCGAACTGTCGGACGCGGATTTCGACCAGAGCCGGCTGCCCCGGCTCGCCCGCTGACCCGGGACCGGGGGAGGGGCGTCCGATGCGGGGTCGCGCGGCACGGCGGCGGGCGGCGGCGGTGTTCGGGGCGCTGGCGGGCGCGCTCGGCCTTCTGGCGCTTTGCGATGGGTCCGCCAGGGCCGAGGAGCCGCCCGCCTGGATGCCGGAGCACACGGAGCTCTTCGGCCGCGTCGAGCTCGAGGGCACGGGGTTCTTCGAGCCCCCGCAGTTTCCGGGCCAGCGGCGGGACGGGCTCTCGACCGCGCTCGAGGTCACCGCGCTCGCCGAGTGGAACGGGGGCGACACGGTCTTGACCGTCACGCCCTTCGCCCGCCTCGATTCCCAGGACGACGCACGCAGCCATGTCGACATCCGCGACCTCAAGCTCGAGCATGTGGAGGGGGATTGGGCGGTCACCTTCGGCGTCGACCGGGAGTTTTGGGGGCGGACGGAGGTGGTGCATCTCGTCGACATCGTGAACCAGACGGACCAGGTGGAGAGCATCGACGACGAGACCCGGCTCGGTCAGCCCCTTCTCAAGGTTTCACGGCTGACGAACCTCGGCGAGATCTCTCTCTATTACTTTCCCTATGCCCGCCAGCGCACGCTGCCGGGGCGCGAGGGGCGGCTGCGCTTCGGTCTGCCGTTCAACACGGAGACCCCCGTTTTCGAAGCATCGGGCGGGCAGTGGGCCCCCTCCTTCGCCGCCCGGTTCGTCGGCGTCTTCGGCGATGTGGATCTCGGCCTCTCCGCTTTCCACGGCGTCTCCCGGGACCCCGCCTTCCGCGTGGAGGCGGGCCGGCTCGTGCCGATCTACAGCCGCATCACACAGCTGGGGGTGGACGCCCAGCTCACCACCGGCGCCACCCTTTGGAAAGGGGAGGGCATCCTGCGCGAGGGCCAACGCGACGCCGAGCTCGAGCAGGAGTTCTTCGCGGCCGTGACCGGCGGGCTCGAACACACGCTCTTTCAGGTGTTTGACACCGAGGCCGATCTCGGGCTCATACTCGAAGGGGCTTACGACAGCCGGGGCGAGGACGCGCTGACGGCGTTCGAGAACGACGTGATCGCGGGGGTGCGCCTCACCTTGAACGACACCCAGGACACCGCGCTCTTGCTCACCGGCAACATGGATGTGAAGACGGGGGCGGCAGGTCTCCGCCTTGAGGCCGAGCGGCGGCTGACGCCCAACATCACCGCCGAGATCGAGGCCCAGGGATTTCTCAACAGCAGCGACACCTTCTTCGACCAAGGCTTTGCCGATGACAGCTTCGTCCGGCTCACGATCAGCTACTTCTTCTGAGGAGGACCGAGGGGCCGCGCCAACGGGCGATCCGGTGCGCGAGGAGATCCTGGCGCAGGCCATCCAGCTCTTTCGCCATTTCGGCTTCGCGAAGACCTCGATGAGCGACATCGCCGGGCGCTGCTCGATGTCGCCGGCCAATCTCTACCGGTACTTTCGCAACAAGCAGGCGATCGGCCTCGCCGCGGTCAACCGGCATTTCATCAGCGCCGAATCCGCGGTGCGCGAGGCGATGGCGGCGGCGCCCGCGGACCCCGAAGCGCGGATCCGCGCCCTTTCGCGCGCCATCGTGTCCCACACCGTGCGCTCGATGGACGACAATCCGCGGATGATCGAGCTCGCCGAGTTCGTGGTCGAGGATCTGGAGGGGTGGGAGATGCTGGAGCGTCACATCCTCTGGCGCCGGGAGCAGATCATGCGTGAGCTCGAGCGGGGCGTGGCCGCGGGCCAGTTCGCTCCGATCGCGGATGTGGAACGGGCGGCCATCGCCTTTCAGCACGCCATCAAGGCGTTCAACATGCCCTTCGCCCTCGCGCGGTGGAAGGACCGGCGGACCGTGCTGCCCGAGCTCGAGGGCGTGCTCGATCTCGTCTTCCGGGGCATTCGCCGGCCTGAGGCGCTCGCGCCCGATCACGACCGATCATCGCCGCGTGGGGACCCGGCCGACGCGGATTGACGCGCGCTCCCCACTTCCCACCTTTCTCGTTGAGATGCGGAGGTGCCGATGCCGGACGAGCCCTTGACCGAGCGTGAGATCGACGCGTGGGGGCCTGCCCCCCTGCCGGCGCCGGACGCCGATCCGCGCGCGCCGCTGGCCGCCGCGATGGCCGCGGAGGGGCTCGACGGGCCCCGCCAGCTCGCCGGGCGCGCCTTCGCCATGGCCTGTGTCGCCCTCGAGATCACCCAACGCTGCAATCTCGACTGCACGCTCTGCTATCTGTCCGATCTCTCAGAAGCGGTGCACGATCTGCCGATGGTCGAGATCCGCCGCCGGGTGGGCCTCATCGCCCGCCATTACGGGCCCGGCACCACCGTGCAGATCACCGGCGGCGACCCCACGCTCCGTCGGCCGGAGGAACTCTCGGAGATCGTGCGCTGGGTGAAGGAGGAGGGGCTGCGCGCCGCCCTCTTCACCAACGGGATCCGCGCCACGCGGGCGCTTCTCACGCGTCTGGCGGAGTCCGGGCTCGATGATGTGGCCTTCCATGTCGACCTCACCCAGGAGCGCCCGGGCTTCGCCACCGAGATGGCGCTCAACGCCGTCCGGGATGATTATCTGGCCCGCGCCCGCGGTCTCGGCCTCCGCGTGATCTTCAACACGACGCTCTTCGAGGGGCCGGAGGGCGGCAACCTCGCCGAGGTCCCGGCGCTCTCGAATTGGTTCGGCGCGCGTGCGCAAGAGATCACCATGGCCTCCTTTCAAATGCAGGCGGAGACGGGCCGCGGCGTCCTTGGCGCCCGGGCCGGGGGGCTCAGCCAAGAGGCGGTGATGGAGGCGATTTCCCGCGGCGTGGGGGTCGCCCTCGATTTCGACGCGATGCAGGCGGGGCACCCGCGCTGCAACCGCGCGGCGGGCTTGGCCGTGGCGGGGCCGGCGCGCGCGGCGCTGCACGACCGTCGGGTGCTCGCCCGGCTGATGCCCGCCCTCGGCCGGCACGACTGGAACAGCGGCGCCGACACCCGCCGCGCCATTCTGGCCGCCTGCCTCCGTCGCCCGTCGCTCGGGCTCTCGGTGCTCGGATGGGGCCTGCGCCTCGCCCGCGCGCTCGCCCCCGGGCTGCTCCGCGGCCACCGGCCCGCCCGCCTGAGCTTCATGCTCCACAATTTCATGGACGCCACGGCGCTCGAGCGGGATCGCTGCGCGACCTGCGTCTTCATGACCATGACCGGCGCTGGCCCGCTGTCGATGTGCGTGATGAACGCCCGGCGCGATCGCCATCTGCTCGCCCCAGTTCCCTTGGCAGACGGGCGCCTCTGGTACCCGGCCACCGGACACGCGCAGCCCGGCCCCCCCGACGATCTCCCCACCAAGCGCCTCAAGGGCCGCGCCCGCGCCGCCCGTATGACCCAAACGGAGTGAGCCTCATGCAGACCCTCGCCCTTCTTGCCGGCCTTGTTCCCGCGGTTCTCGGCAGCCTCGAGCGCCTGGCGATTCCGAGCGTCGAGCTCGAACACCCGATCTGGGAGGAGCACGCCGCCGCCGGAGCGACCGTGGATCATGACGCCTGGGACGCGTTCCTGGCCGAGTTCGTGGTGACCGACGCCGCAGGGGTGGCGCGCGTGCGCTACGGCGCGGTCGACGCCGCCGCCAACGCCGCGGTCGACGGCTATCTCGCGACGCTCCAGGCGGTCGACCCCCGGACCCTCGGGCGGGACGAGCAGCTCGCCTACTGGATCAACCTCTACAACGCGGCCACCGTGGACATCGTTCTCGCGCATTACCCGGTCGAGAGCATCCGCGAGATCGAGGGCGGGCTCTTCGACACCGGGCCCTGGGACGAGGAGCTCGTCACCGTCCTCGGCCGCACCCTCTCGCTCAACGACATCGAGCACGGGATCATTCGCGCGGTGTGGTCCGAGCCGCGGATCCACTACGCGGTCAACTGCGCGGCGGTGGGCTGCCCCAATCTGGGCGCGGAGGCCTATCGGGGCGACCGGCTCGAGGCCCAGCTCGCCGCCGCCGAGCGCGCCTATGTGAACGACCCCCGGGGCGTGCGGCTCGAGGGCGACGCCCTCGTGCTCTCCAAGATCTATTTCTGGTTTCGCGAGGATTTCGGCGACGACGAGGCGGCCGTGCTCCGCGCAATCGCCCCCGCGGCGGAGGGGCGCGCGGCCGCCGCCCTCGCGGGCCGCACCGAGCCCGACCGCTACGAATACGACTGGGCGCTCAACGACGCACGCTGACCCCCCTGGCGGTGGCGTCGCGGGGGCGCTATCAGGCTGGCATGAGCGCGCCCGACCCCAGCGATCTCGACGCCCTGGCCGAGGCCTATGAGCGCGGCCTCGACCGGGAGCGGGCGGGCGACCTGGCCGGCGCCGTTGACGCCTTCCGCGCGGCCCTCGCCCTGGACCCGGCGGATCGGGGCGGCGTCGCCCTCCGCCTGGCCGCCCTCGGCGCCGCCCCGTCGCCCGAAATCGCGCCGCCGGCCTATGTCGCAACCCTCTTCGACCAGACCGCCGAGCGCTTCGACGACATCCTGGTGGAGCAGCTCGGCTACTCCGTGCCCCTCACGATGCGGGAGGCGCTGGCCTCCCGCCCTCTGCCGCAGGGCGCGCGGATGCTCGATCTCGGCTGCGGCACCGGGCTCGCGGGCCTCGCGATGGCCGACCGGGTGGGGGAGATCACGGGCGTCGACCTCTCGGAAGCGATGCTGGGCGAGGCGCACGACCGGGGTTGCTATGCGGATCTCTATGTGGGCGACGCCGCGGCCTTTCTCGCCGGCCAAGCCCCAGGGGACCCGCTCTACGATCTCGTCGTGGCCACCGACATGCTGCCCTATCTCGGCGCGCTCGAGGAGCTCTTCGCCGGCGCGTATCGGTGCCTCGCGCCCGGGGGCTGGCTCGCGGTGTCGAGCGAGCGGCTCGCGGAGGACGCGCCCGAAGCGACGACGCCCGGATATGCCGTGGGCCCCGGCCACCGCTTCGCCCACGGCGCGGAGTATCTCCGCCGGGCGCTCGCGGGCGCGGGCTTCCGGGTCGACACGCTCGATCCCATCGTCGTCCGCTACAACGAGGGGCACCCGGTGCCCGGCCATCTCGCGATCGCGCGAAAGGCCTGAGCGCCCCGTCTTCCCCTCCACGCCCTCCTTCGCTACCGTGCGCGCGCAGCCGCACCGCACGACGACCCATGAGCGACCGAGATCACGACCCCGACGCCGGGCTCGACATCGACCGCCTGGCCGCGCTCTTCGACGAGGGATGCGCCCGCGCCGAGGCCGGCGACCGGGCCGGGGCCGCGGCCGCCTTCCGCGCGGCCCGCGCGCTCGATCCCGAGGACCGCGGCGGCGTCGCGCTTCGCTTGGCCGCCATCGGTGCCGCGCCGCCGCCGCCGAAGGCCTCGCCTCTCTACATCCGCATGCTGTTCGACGAACACGCCGAAGCGTTCGAGAGCTGCCTGGTCGAGGATCTCGGTTACCGGGTGCCGACGGCGATGCGCGCGCTCCTCGCCGCCCGGGCGCCGGGCCCGCATCGCACGGCCATCGATCTCGGTTGCGGCACGGGGCTGGTGGGCGCCGAGATTGCGCCTATGTGCGAGCGCTTGGTGGGGGTCGACCTCTCGCCCGGCATGCTGCGGCGCGCGGCGGTGCGCGGGGTCTACCGCCAGCTTGTCCTCTCGGATGCGGTGGACGCCCTCGTCGCCTGGCGCGCGGCAGGGAGGGGTCCGGTCGACCTCGTCCTCGCCGCGGACATGCTCATCTATCTCGGAGATCTCGCGCCGCTTTTCGCCGCAGCCGCCCGCGTGATCCGCGCCGGCGGGCACCTCGTCGTTTCCACCGAGACCCGCCTCGAGGGCCACCCGCCCGGTTGGGACTATGCGGTGGAAGACGGCCGCTACGCCCATTCCGAGCGGTATCTTCGCGAGCGGCTGGTCGCGGCGGGCTTCGTTCTCGCGGCCCTCGAGGTCGTGGCGGTGCGCGCCCAGGCCGGGACGCCGGTGCCAGGACATCTCGCCCTCGCCCGGCGGGTCTGAGGGCTCAGCTCGAGACCTGCCGCGTCCACTCCGCCAGGTTGTAATAGGTGGTGACGCGCCGGATCCGGCCTCCCGTGATCTCGAAGAAGCTGCCGGCGGGCAGGCGGTAGGTCTGGCCCCGAGCCTCGGGCAGGTCGACATCCGTGGCGAGATAGGCGCCGTCCACGGTGAACTCCGCCGCGGCTCTCTGCCCGTCGTCGGAGGCGAAGATCACGAGGTCCTCCAAACGCTCGCGGTAGCAACGGGCCATATGGGCGCAAAAGCTGCGGAAATCGGCGAGGCCGTGCCGCGGGGTGCCCTGGTTCACCTCGTGGCGCACATCCTCGGAGAGACAGGCCAGCATCGCCTCGGTGTCCCCCTCGTTGAAGGCGGCGAAATACTTAGCCACGAGCGCGCGGGCTGCCTCTCGTCGCTCGGCCGGGTCCTCGGACATCTCGCACTCTCCCTCGCTGTCGCCCGCGCGGTCCCGAGCCGATGGGGGGCCGAGACCGCCCCACGGGCTCCGGCGCCGGCCCGGGCGGGCGGGGCTCGGGGCCGCGCGGGCGCCGCCCCGGCCTCCTGGCCTCAGATCGAGAGATACTCCTGCCGAAGATCCTCGTTGTCGAGCACCTCTTGCGCGGTGCCGTCGAACACGACCGTGCCCATGTCCAGGATGATGGCCCGATCGGCCAGGTGCAGCGCCGCGATCGCGTTCTGCTCGACGATGATGGTCGTCATCCCGAGATCCTTGATCGCTTCGAGCGTCCTTTCGATCTCCTGCACGATCACAGGCGCCAGCCCCTCATAGGGCTCGTCGAGAAGGAGGAGCTTGAGGTCCCGCGCCAGCGCCCGGGAGATCGCGAGCATCTGCTGCTCGCCGCCGGACATCGTCGTGGCCTCCTGGCGCCGCCGCTCCCCGAGCCGGGGGAAGAGCTCGTAGATACGCTCGAGCGACCAGCCATGGGGCGGCGCGATCTGGGCGAGCTGGAGATTCTCCTCCACGGTGAGGCCGGGGATGATCCGCCGGTCCTCGGGCACGAGGCCGATGCCGGCCCGGGCCGCCTCATGCGCCTTCATCTCATGCAGCGGCAGGTGGTCGAGCCAGATCTCGCCATGGGTGAGATTGGGGCTGCCGGTCCGGGCGAGGGTGCGCAAGGTGGAGGTCTTGCCCGCGCCGTTGCGCCCGAGGAGGGCCACGATCTCGCCCTCGCGGATGTCGAAGCTCACGCCCTGCACGATGTAGCTCTCGCCATAATAGGCGTGGAGCTCCCAGGCGGAGAAATAGGCACGCTGGCCGCCCACGCTCTTGGTGGGAGGCATCATGTGCTCGTGGGCGGCCTTCCACTGCTCGGGGCCGAGAAGGGTGCTGCTCTCGCTCATGGGCATCGGTCCTTGCGATGGGTGCGGCGGGCGAGGACGAGGCGGGCGACCGCGCTCGCCAGGGGTTGGGCGGGGCCGGGGCGGAGATCCGCGGCGGGCTGGGCCGGCAGGGCGCGGCGAGCGGCCCTCCAGGCGTTGGGGTCGACGGGCGTGGTCACAGATGCGCTCCGCCGAGATAGGCTTCCTGCACCCGCGCGTCGCCCTTGATCTCGGAGGGCAGGCCCTCGGCGATTGGCGTGCCTTGGGCCAGCACCGTCACCTTGTGCGCGAGGGAGAACACCACATGCATGTCGTGCTCGATCACCACCATGGTGATGCCCCGCTCCGAGATCCGCTTGAGCAGCTCGACGGTGGCGTTGGTGTCCGCCCGCGACATGCCGGCCGTCGGCTCGTCGAGTAGGAGGAGTTTCGGCTCCTGCACGAGGCACATGGCGAGCTCGAGCCGCCGTTTGTCGCCCCGCGAGAGTTGGTCGGCATGCATGCTGGCCTTCTCCCCCATGCCGAGATCCGTGAGCATCGCCATCGCCGTCTCCTGGAGCGAGCGCTCGCCCTCGAGCCGGGAGACCGCGTTGAGCGTGAAGGCGCCGTCGCGCTTGGCGAAGGCCGGGATCATCACGTTCTCGAAACAGGAGAGGTTGCCGAAGATCTCCGGGGTCTGGAAGACCCGCGAAACCCCTCGCTGGTTGATCTCGTGGGGCTTGAGACCGAGGAGCGACCGGCCGTCGAAGACCACCGATCCCGTATCCGGCCTGAGTCGCCCCACGAAGCAGTTGAGCAGCGTGGATTTGCCCGCACCGTTGGGCCCGATGATGGCGTGGACCGATCCCTCCTCGACGGAGAGGTTGACCTCGTGCAGCGCTTTCAGCCCACCGAAGCGCTTGTTGACGTTTTGAACCTCGAGAATGCCCATGGGGTCTCTCCTCACTCGGCCGGGGTGGCGCTGGTCGCGCCCGGCTGGGCGGCCGGCTCACGACGACGGAAGAGGCGGCCGATGCGCGCAAATCCTTCCATCAGCCCCCCGGGCAGGAAGATGACGATCGCCATGAACATCACGCCGAGCGTCAGGTGCCAGCCCTCGCCCACGAAGAGGCTCATCACCGACACCAACGGCTCGACCAGCCAGTCCGGCAGGACGCTGAACATCTCCGCGAGCTCGGTCTTGTTGATGGCCGAGAAGATCTGCTCCATGTATTTGATCGCACCGGCTCCGAGGACGGGGCCGAGAAGCGTGCCCGTGCCGCCGAGGATGGTCATGAGCACGACCTCGCCAGAGGCCGTCCACTGCATGCGCTCGGCGCCCGCCAGAGGATCGGTCACGGCCATAAGCCCGCCGGCGAGGCCCGCATACATGCCTGAGATCACGAAGGCCGCCAGCGTATAGGGCCGGGTCGAGAGCCCGGTGTAGCTCATGCGGTTCTGGTTCGACTTCACCGCCTTCAGCATCATCCCGAAGGGCGAGCGGAAAATGCGGAGTGCGAGCCAGAAGCAGATGATGAGGATCACAGCGCAGAAGTAGAAGCCCACATTGAACTGGAAGGAGTGGCCGAGGGCGGTCCAGGTCCAGGTCTCGTTCATGTCGAGGCCGAAGATCGTGGAGACGGGGAGCGCCGCGCCGTACTCGATGCCGAAGGCCGCGTCGAGCACCCGGGGGTCGGACTGCGCGAGCTGGAGCCCGGTCTCGCCATTCGTGATCGGCGTCAGCACCGAGTAGGCGAGGTTGTAGGACATCTGCGCGAAGGCGAGCGTGAGGATCGAGAAGTAGATCCCCGCACGCCGAAGCGAGACGAGCCCGATAAGGAGCGCGAAGGCCCCGCCGAGCAGCGTGGCGAAGAGGATCGCCGGCAACGGGTTCATCGAAAGAAGCTTGAACGTCCACACCGCGGTGTAGGAACCCACGCCCAGGAAGGCCGCATGGCCGAAGGAGAGGTAGCCCGTGAGCCCGAAGAGGATGTTGAACCCGATCGCGAAGATCCCGAAGATCGCGAACTTTTGCAGGAGATCCGGGTAGCCGGCCCCGAAGGGCGCGAGGAGGATCGGGCCGAGCAGCGTTATGGCGGCGAACCCCCAGAGGAGCGCCGTGTCGGTGGTTTTGCAGGTAGCGAAGGCCATGGCTCAGGTCTCCATCACGCCCTTGCGGCCGAGAAGACCCCGGGGACGCACAACAAGGATAACGACGGCGACGACATAGATG
>CAYXPI010000029.1:0-27673 GCA_964467005.1 uncultured Limibaculum sp.
GGGTGTAGATCTCGGTCGTCGAGAGATCCGCATGGCCGAGGAGCGTTTGAATGCTGCGGAGGTCCGCGCCGCCCTGGAGGAGGTGGCTCGCGAAGGCGTGGCGGAGGCCGTGAGGCGTGACGGCGCCGGGCGGGATGCCCACCGTGGCTGCCAGCGTCTTGATCTGCCGCCAGACCGCGCCGCGGGAGAAGTGCCCCCGCCCGCCATTGGCGGGGAAGAGCCAGGGGCCGGGGCCCATTCCGGCACGGATCTCGCGCCAGGCGAGGAGCGCCTCCCGCGCGGGCTCGCCCAAGGGCACGAGCCGCTCGGCGCCGCCCTTGCCGGTGATCAAAAGCACCCGCGGATCGCCCCGCGCCGCCGCGAGGGGAAGCGCCACCGCCTCGCTGACGCGAAGGCCGGTGCCGTAGAGAAGCTCGAGGATCGCCGAGAGCCGCCGGGCCCGTGTGGCGCGCGGCCCCTGGGGCTGCGGCGCGCGGGCGGCGTCGAGGAGGCGGGCGACGGCGTCGGCGTCCAGCACATCGGGGGCGGCGCGGGGCGGCGCGGGGCTTTTCAGCCGGGCCGCGGGATCGTCGGCCCGCCAGCCCTCGGACCGAGCGAAGCGGTAGAGCTGGCGAATGGCCGAGAGCCGCCGCGCCCGGGTGCTGGCGGCCCGCCCCTCCGCCGCGAGCTGGGCGAGATAGTCCTCGATCGCCCCCCGATCCGCCGTCGCGAGCCCGGCCCCCCGGGCCGCGAGGAAGGCGGCAAACTCCGCTAGGTCTCGGCGGTAGGCCGCGCGGGTGTTGGGCCTGGCTCCCCGCTCGGCGGTGAGCGCGTCGAGAAAGGCCGGAACCCAGCCCTCGCTCATCGCGGGGCCGGCGCGGGAAGGGGGCGCACCTTTTCCTCGGTGGGGGCCGGAAGATCGGAGACCAGCGCATAGCCCACGAGCCCGACGAGCCCGGCCAGCACCACCCAGATGAGATATTTGAAGAGCCGTCCCATGGATCTCACCCTCTCGCGCCCGCCCTTTCGGTCGCGCCCGGGCTGGGGTATCTCCACGGACCGGCCCCGGGCCAAACCGGGCGGACCCTACCGCGCCCGCGGGGCCGAGAGCAATCGCAGAGGGCCAGGGAGATCGAGGAGTGCGCCCATGACCGACGCCGACCGACCGCCCCGGCTCCGCCGCCCCGTGGTGCTGATCGGGCTTATGGGGGCGGGGAAGAGCTCTGTCGGCCACCGGCTGGCGGAGCTTCTTGCCGTGCCGTTCCTCGACAGCGACGCCGAGATCGAGCGGGCTGCCGGCATGAGCGTGGCGGAGATTTTCGAGCGCTTCGGCGAGCCCTATTTCCGCGAGGGCGAGCGCAAGGTGATCCAGCGCCTTCTCACGGACCGTCCGCAGGTGATTGCCACCGGCGGCGGCGCGTTCCTCAACGAGGAGACCCGGGCGGCGATCCGGGCGCGTGCCGTCTCGGTGTGGCTGAAGGCGGATCTCGACACGCTGGTGGCGCGCACCGCGGGGCGGACCCACCGGCCGATCCTCAACCAGGGCGATCCGCGCCGGATCTTGGCCGATCTCATCGCCGCGCGCTATCCGGTCTATGCGGACGCGGACTGCCATGTGGAGAGCTTTCCGGAGCAGACCCACGAGGCGATGGCCGCGCGGATCGTGGAGGCCCTCCGGTCCTTGGGCGGGGCGCCGGTCTTCGAGGGGGAGAGCGGATGACGGCGGTGAGCGTGGCGGTGGGGCTCGGCCTCCGCGCGTATGACGTGCAGATCGGCGCGGGCCTCGTCGCGGAGGCGGGGGCGCGGATCGCGCCGCTCCTGCCACGCCCACGGGTGGCGATCGTGACCGACACGACGGTGGCGGCGCTCCATCTTCCGGCGCTCGAAGCGGGGCTCCGCGCGGCGGGGGTGGCGAGCGAGGCCCTGGTGCTGCCACCTGGCGAGGCGACGAAGTCTCTGCACCAGCTCTCTTGGGTGGTGGAGCGGCTCCTTGCCCTCGGCGTGGCGCGCGACGACCTGATCCTGGCCTTCGGCGGCGGGGTGATCGGCGACCTTGCGGGCTTCGCCGCGGCCGTGCTTCGCCGCGGGGTGGATTTCGTGCAGATCCCGACGACGCTTCTGGCCCAGGTCGACAGCTCGGTGGGCGGCAAGACCGGGGTGAACGCGCCTCAGGGCAAGAACCTTGTCGGCGCCTTTCACCAGCCCCGGCTCGTGCTGGCCGACATCGCGCTTCTCGAGACCTTGCCCGAGCGGGAGCTTCTCGCGGGCTACGCCGAGGTCGCGAAATACGGGCTGCTGGGCGACGCGCCGTTCTTCGCCTGGCTCGAGCGCCACGGGCCAGCGCTCAAATCGGGCGACCGCGGGCTGCGGACGGAGGCCGTGCGCCGATCGGTGGAGATGAAGGCCGCCATCGTCGCGCGAGACGAGCGGGAGGCCGGTGAGCGCGCGCTCCTCAATCTCGGGCACACCTTTGGGCATGCGCTGGAGGCCGCGACCGGGTACTCGGATCGTCTCCTCCACGGCGAGGCGGTGTCGGTCGGCATCGGGCTCGCGGCGGAGGTCTCCGCGCGGATGGGCCTCGCGGCGCAAGAGCTGCCGGGCCGGGTCGCGGCCCATTTCGCGGAGATGGGGATGCGCCGGCGGCTCTCGGACGTGCCCGGGCCCTTGCCGGACGCGGACGGCCTTCTCGCTCTCATGGCGCAGGACAAAAAGGTGAAGGCCGGGCGGCTCGCCTTCGTTCTTCTTAAGGGCGTGGGCGCGGCGTTCCTGACACGGGAGGCGGATCTGAACATGGTCCGCCGCGTGCTCGCCGAGGAGTTGGCCGAGCGCGCTTAGGCGGGAGCGGCGAAGAGATCGGCGTGGGAGACCGTGACCCGGGCGGCTCCGCGTCGGGCCTCTCCCCAGGCCTCGGCGGCCCGGCCGAGGGCTGGCGCCACGGCCCGCGCCGTGCCCTCGGCAAGCGCGGCGATCAGCGCGGCGTCCCGCGGCGCCTTGAGCACCCAGTCGCTCGGGCCCTCCACCACCCGGTAGCCCTGCGCGCGGAGGAGATCGGCAAAGGCCCCGTGGGCGCCCGGCCCAAGCGCGGGGCCGAGGCCCTTGTCCCGGCGCTGGTCGGCGTGGAAGGCGGCGAGCACCGCGGCGTCCTCCGCCATGGCCGGATCCCACGCCTCCCGACCCGTGTAGCTCAGCACCGTGTAGACCGGCAGCCGGGCGGCGGCGAGCGCCTCGACCAGGGCGCCCAGCCAGTCCGCTCCGGCGAGGTCGAGGAGCGCCGAGGCGGTGACAAGATCCGGGGCGGGCTCGAGGAGGGGCCCGGCGTTTGGTGCCAGATCTGCGATCCGGCGCGAGAGGGTCACCCCCTCAGGCGCCGTCGCGGCATCGAGGAGAGCGGCGTCGGCGTCCACCAGCGTCCAGTGCTGGGGTAGGGGCAGGAGGGGGGACGTGGCGCGGAGATTGTTCCCGCTGCCGGCGCCGAGATCGAGCACGCGGACGGGCCGGGGCAGGCTCGCCAGAGCCGCGGCCATCGCCGCCCCCACCTGCGGGTTGCGCGCCCGCCGGTCTGCCTCGGCGCGAAGCGCGAGCCAATCGGTCGAGAAGCCGCTCATGCCCTCTGGCGGGTCCCGCGGCTCACCGCACGGCTCCGTCCAGCACGGCCGCCACGACCGTCGCGACCCGCGCCGCCGTGTCGCCCCAGCTCGGGAAGCCGGCGGCCGCCAGCCGTCCGCGCGCGGCGAGCTCCCGGCGCCGCTCTGGCTCCCGAATGAGGGGGCCGAGGGCCGCCGCCAGCGCCGCCGCATCTCCGGGCGGGACGAGGCAGGCCGCACCCGCCGTCGCCTCCCCCACCGCCGCGATCTCGGATCCGACCACCGGGAGCCCCCGGGCCATCGCCTCGGCATAGGCCATGCCGAACCCCTCGTAGCGCGAGGCGAGGGCGAAGAGATCGGCGCCGTCATAGGCGCGGGCCAGAGCGTCGGCGTCGGCCGGCCCGGCCAGTGTCACGCGGTCGGCGATCCCTGCTGTCTCGGCCTGGCGGAGGAGCGCCGCCGCCGTCTCGCCGGTCTCCCCGGGGCCGAGGATCGTGAGCTCCCAGGCGAGCGGCTCGAGCCGGGCGAGGGCTGCGAGGAGCACGTCGTGTCCTTTCCGCGGCGTGAGGCTCCCGACCGAGAGAATGCGCACCCGAGGGCCGCCGCTGCCGCGCGCCTGCGGGGCGGGGTCGGTGCCCGGGGGGGCGACGGTGATCCGCGTCTCAGGCACGCCATAGTCCGCTGCGAGGATTTCGCCGGTCGCTCGGCTGGTGGTGATCACGGCGTCGGCCTCGGCCAGCGCCCGGCGCTCGCTTTCTCGGAATGTGGCCGCCGTCGCCTCAGACAGCCCGTGCTCGCGCGCGAGCGGGTGGTGGCACAGGGCGATCACCTGGGTCCGGGCCGCGCGGATCGCAGCAGGCGGGAGGGCGCCGAAGGCCAGCCCGTCGACGATCACGGGCCAGCCCGCGGGAAGGAGGTCGAAGCGTCGCTGGGTTTCGGCCAGGGCCGGCGGGTCGGGCGATGGGAACCCTCCCGGGAGCGGCCAGTGGCGGAGGATCAGCCCCTCGCCCGGGGCCGCGGCCAAGAGCCGCCGCGCGTAGCCGTAGCCGCCGCTCGGCGTCGCGAGGTTGCCCGGCACGGCGAGAAGCGCCCGCGGGCGGGGGGTCGTCACGCGCCGCCCTCCAGCGGGCCCTCGAACCAGGCACGGGCCACGTGGCTCTCGTGCAGCGTGACGCGGATCCGCGCGATCCCGTCCGAGCCCGGGCCGAGCGCGCCCTGCTCAGCCGCCGCGCGCATCCGTTCGAAGATGTGGCGGCAGAGAAACTCGGTGGTGGTGAGCGTGCCGGCGAACTCCGGCACATCGTCGAGATTCGCGAAGTTGAGCGGTGCGAGCGCCTCCGAGAGCGCGGTGTGCGCCCGACCGATATCCACCACGATGGCGTCCGCCGTCAGCGCCTCGCGGAAGAACGCCACGTCGACCACATAAGTGGCTCCGTGCAGCTTCTGCGCCGGTCCGAAGACCTCGCCCGGCAGGGAATGCGCGATCATGATGTGATCGCGGACCTCGACCGCATACATGAGTGCATCCCCCTCAAAGATAGCTCACGACTGTTGCAATACCCGGGGCATCGGGCGCCAGCAAGCGCGGGATCTCCTCGCCGAGCCGGGAAAACGGCACGTCCTCGGTGATGAGCGCGTCGAAGGCCGAGGTGTCGAGGGCGGCGAGGGCGGCCGCAAGGCGCGCGCGATGGGGGGTCGTCGCCCGCCGGGGGCGCGCCACATGCCCGACCTGCGAGCACTGGATCGTGAGCCGGCGGGAGTGGAAGGTGGCGCCGAGGGGCACCGGCACCGGCCGGTCGCCGAACCAGGAGAGCTCGATCACCCGGCCCTCGAAGGCGAGCGCGCCCAGTGCGGTCGCCAAGCCCTCCGCCGTCGCCGAGGTGTGGAAGGCCAGAACGAAGTCGTCCGCCAATTCCGTCGGTTCGGCGAACGTCACGTTAATTTCACCGGCAATTGCTGCACGTGCACCTATAACGTCGCACATGACGACATCGAGGTCCGCCATGCGGGACAAGAACCCCGCGATTAAGCACCCCAGAAGCCCTGCGCCGACGACGAGCACCCGCGATCCGGGCACGATCTGGGCGTCCCAGATCGCGTTGAGCGCCGTCTCGGCATTCGCCCCCAGGGTCGCCCGGCGGGGGGGAATGCCGTCTGGCACCGGCAAGGCCGCGGTCTCCGGCAGGCGGAGGACGGTTTGATGCGGCGCGAGCGCGAACACCTGGCGGCCCAGAAGATGGGCGGGCCCCGCCGTCGCCTCTCCGGTGGCCGCATAGCCGTACTTCACGGGGTGGGGGAAGTCGCCCTCCTGGAAGGGCGCGCGCATCCGGCGGTGCTCCGAGGCGGGAACCCGCCCCTCCAACACCAAGCGCTCGGTGCCGCGCGAGAGGGCCGAGTGGCTCACTCGGATCTCCACCATTCCGGGCGCGAGGGCGGGGAGAGCCGTCGGCCGAACCTCCGCGCGCCCCGGCGCCACATACCAAAGCGCTTCTGCCGTGTCGCCCATCGCGCACCGCCTTTCCGTCCCGCCCTGTCCGCGGGCTGGGCTAGCGAGCCCGGCGGCCCTGCGCAAGCCCTTGAGAAGGACTGAGCCCATGACCCTCGAGACCACCCTGGGCGGCGGCGCGCCGCTGCCCGTCGCGCGGTTGCGGCGCCGCCGGGAGGACCCGGTGACCACGCCCGCGGGCCTTCAGGACAAGCGCGCGCTGGCCCGTCGCCGGGCCGTCGTCCTCGCGCTCAATCTGGCGACGCTGGCGCTCCTCACCGCGGGGATCTGGCAGGTCTTCGCGCCCGGGGGCTTCACCGCGGCGGACTGGGTGATCCTCGCCGGCTTTCTCGTCGGCGCACCCTGGACGGTGATGGGCCTCTGGAATGCACTCCTCGGGCTCTGGCTCCTCCACGGGCGGCGGGACGGGTTGGCGGCCGTCGCCCCCCACCTCGCCGCCGGCGACGGCGCGGCCCCGATCCGCAGCCGCGTGGCGGTGGTGATGTGCCTCCGCAACGAGCCGCCCCAGCGCTCCTTCGACCGTCTGCTTGCCATGCGTGAGAGCCTGGACGCGACCGGCTGGGGCCAGGCCTTCGACATTCACATCCTTTCCGACACCTCGGACGCGGAGATCGCCAACGCCGAGGCGCGGCTCTTCTCGGAGCACCGGGCGGGCCTCGGCGCCGGCGCGCGCTACCGCCGGCGGCGGGTGAACACGGGCTTCAAGGCCGGCAACCTCCGCGAGTTCGTGATGGGCCGGGGGCTCGACTACGACCTCTTCATCCCGCTGGACAGCGACAGCCTGATGAGCGGCGACGCGATGCTGCGCCTCGTGCGGGTGATGGAAGCGCATCCGCGCGTCGGCATCCTGCAGAGCCTGGTGGTGGGCTCTCCCGCGGCCAGCGCCTTCGCCCGCATCTTCCAATTCGGCATGCGCCACGGAATGCGCAGCTTCACCATGGGCGCCACCTGGTGGCAGGGCGATTGCGGCCCGTTCTGGGGGCACAACGCCGCGATCCGGATGGACGCCTTCCGCAAGCATTGCCGCCTGCCGGTGCTTCCGGGCACACCGCCCCTCGGCGGCCACATCCTCAGCCACGACCAGGTGGAGGCCGCGCTGATGCGCCGAGCCGGCTACGAGGTGCGTGTGATCCCGGTGGAGGGCGAGAGCTGGGAGGACAACCCGCCCACCCTCGCCGATTTCACCAAGCGCGATCTGCGCTGGTGCCAGGGCAACATGCAGTACTTCCAGCTCCTGGGGCTCAAAGGCTTGCGGCCGACCTCCTGGTTCCAGCTCTTCGCGGCCATCATGATGTATTTCGCCGCCCCCGCCTGGATGCTGATGACCGTGGCGGCGGGCTCGAAGCTCTTCGCGCCAGATACGGGCGTGGACGCGGCCATGGGCATCGCGATGTTCTTCGTGATGATCTCCGTCAGCCTCGTGCCGAAGCTCGCGGGGCTCCTCGACATCGCGCTCACCCGGGGCGGCGCGCGGGCCTATGGCGGGCGCCTGCGCTTTGCGCTCGGCGGGCTCACGGAGGTCGTCTTCTCCATGCTGACGGCGCCAGTCGTGGCCTTCCGCGTCACGCTCTTTCTCGTCGGCCTCCTCTTCGGCAAGCGCGTCACCTGGAGCGGGCAGAACCGCGACGCCTACCGCCTTGGCTGGGGGGAGGCCGCGCGCGGGCTCTGGCCGCAGACGTTCTTCGGCCTCACCTTCGGCGGCCTGATCGTCGGGATGGCCGGGCTCGGCACCCTCGCCTGGGCCGCGCCCATGGTGGCGGGCATGGCGCTCGCCATCCCGCTTGCAGTGCTCACAGCGCATCCCGCCGTCGGCGCCTGGGCGACTCGGCGCAAGCTCTGTGCGGTGCCGGAGGAGGTGGGCCGCGCGCCGATGCTCGAGCGGCTCGCGCAGATCCGCACGCGGCGGGGCCTGCGGGCGGAGGCCGCCTGAGCCCTCCATTCCGCGGAAGCGCTTGGCAGGCCCGCGGTCCGGTGTCTAAGCTCGGCCGAGCCAGCATCGACCGCGCGGAGCCCCCATGTCGTTAGCCCACCCGTATCTCCTCTTCCTCGGCGACGCGCCGGACCCGCTCTCGGCCAAGGTCGCGCAGGGGATCCGGCATTGGCGGCCCGAGGCGAGCGTGGGACAGCTCCGGCTCCCCGGCTGCCAGGCGGATATGGGGCTGCCGGACATGACGGTGGCGGAGGCCGCGGCGGCAGGCGCGCGCACGCTGGTGATCGGCGTGGCCAACCGGGGCGGGCTTATCTCCGAGGCCTGGATGGATGTCCTCTCCGAGGCGATGGATGCGGGCATGGACCTCGCCGCGGGGCTCCACACCCTCCTTCGCGATCAGCCCGCCCTCGTGGAGGCCGCGCGCCGCTCGGGGCATCTCCTCCACGACGTCCGCCTGCCAACCGAGAAGTATCCGATCGGCGATGGGCGCAAACGCACGGGCAAGCGGATGCTCGCCGTGGGCACCGACTGCTCCTGCGGGAAGATGTACACAGCGCTGGCGCTCGAGAAGGCGATGCACGACGCCGGGCGCAAGGCCACCTTCCGCGCGACCGGGCAGACCGGGATCCTCATAACCGGCTCTGGCGTGCCGCTCGACGCGGTGGTGGCGGATTTCATGGCCGGCGCGGTCGAGGCGCTGACGCCGGACAACGAAGAGGACCACTGGGACCTCATCGAGGGGCAGGGGAGCCTCTTCCATCCGTCCTTTTCAGGGGTCACGATGGCGCTCGTCCACGGTGGGCAGCCGGATGCGCTGGTCTTGTGCCACGAACCCACGCGCACCCATCAGAGAGGCTTGCCGCATTACTCGGTGCCGAGCCTCGAGGCGCTCAGGGATCTCTCGCTGGAGCTCGCGCGGCGGGTGAACCCGGAGGCCAAGGTGGTGGGCTGCGCGATCAACACGGCGGCGATGGGCGAGGCGGAGGCCCTCGAGCACCTGGCCGAGACCGAGGCGCGGATGGGTCTCCCCACCGTCGACCCCTATCGCCAGGGGGCCGGGCGCCTCGCGGAGGCGCTGTGACCCGCGCGCTCGAGGTTGCCGTCCGCCGCTTCCGTCTGGCCCAGGCCTTCACGATCGCCCGCGGCACCCGCACGCAAGCGGAGGTGGTGGAGGTGACGATTTCGGACGGGCCGGTGCGCGGGATGGGCGAATGCGTGCCCTACAGGCGCTACGGCGAGAGCCTGGAAAGCGTCGCGGCCCAGATCGAGAGCGTGCGCCCGGCGCTCGAGGGGCTGGACCGGGCGCGGCTCCAAGACATCCTGCCCGCGGGCGCGGCGCGGAACGCGCTAGATTGCGCGCTGTGGGACCTGGAAGCCAAGCGCGCGGGCCGCCCGGCCTGGGAGCTCGCGGGGCTGGCGGAGCCCGGCCCCGTGATCACCGCCTACACGCTGTCCCTCGACACGCCGGAGGCGATGCGGGCGGCGGCGGCAAAGGAGGCCGCCCGCCCCCTCCTCAAGGTGAAACTCGGCGGCGGGGCCGAGGACGCCGATCGGCTCCGGGGGGTGCGCGCGGGCGCGCCCGAGGCCCGGCTGATCCTCGACGCCAACGAGGGGTGGGACCGCGCGGTCTATGCGGCGTTTCTGCCAATTCTCGAGGAGGTCGGCGTGGAGATGGTCGAGCAGCCCTTCCCGGCGGCGGACGACGCGGCCCTGGCGGAGCTGCCCCGGCCCGTGCCCGTTTGCGCGGACGAAGCGGCGCATGACCGTGCCACCCTCCCTGGCCTCGCGGGCAAGTACGACATGGTGAACATCAAGCTCGACAAGACCGGCGGGCTGACGGAGGCGCTGGCGCTCCGCGCGGCGGCGGAGGCGGCCGGGCTCGGCGTGATGGTGGGCTGCATGATCGGCTCGTCCCTCTCGATGGCGCCGGCGCAGCTCGTGGCGCAAGGGGCCCGGATCGTGGATCTCGACGCGCCGCTCCTCCTGGCCGAGGACCGCGATCCGCCTATGCTTTTCGATGGCGCCGGGGTGCATCCGGCGCCCGCGGCGCTTTGGGGTTGAGGGAGACGAGATGAGCCGGACGGTCTATGTTAACGGCGAATATGTGCCCGAGGAGGCGGCGACGATCTCGGTCTTCGACCGTGGGTTCCTTATGGCCGACGCGGTCTACGAGGTCACCTCTGTCATGGACGGCCGGCTCTGCGACTACGAAGGGCATGTGCGCCGGCTCCACCGCTCGCTCGACGAGCTCAAGATGCGCGCGCCGGTGGCGGACGACGACCTCCTGGAGATCCACCGCGAGCTCGTGCGGCGAAACGCGCTCGAGGAGGGCGTGATCTACTTGCAGGTGACGCGCGGCGCGGCGGACCGTGACTTCGCCTGGCCGGAGGATGCGGAGCCCGGGCTCGTGCTCTTCACCCAGGCCAAATCGCTCGAGGCGGCGCCGGCGGCGGAGCGCGGGATCCGCGTGGCCTCCGTGCCCGATCTCCGCTGGGGACGGCGCGACATCAAGACGACGCAGCTCCTCTATCCGAGCTTCGCCAAGATGGCGGCGAAGGAGCGGGGGGCAGACGACGCTTGGATGGTGCAGGACGGCTATGTGACCGAGGGCAGCTCGAACAACGCGTACATCGTGACCCGCGACGGCACAATCGTCACCCGGCAGCTGTCCAACGACATCCTGCATGGCATCACCCGGGCGGCCGTGCTGCGCCTCGCCGAGGACGTTCAGATGCCCGTGGAGGAGCGGCCCTTCACCATCGCCGAGGCGCAGGAGGCGGCGGAGGCCTTCGTCACAGCGGCGTCGGTCTTTGTCATGCCCGTCGTGGCCATCGACGATGTGGCGGTGGGCGCCGGCGCGCCGGGACCCGTGGCCCGCCGACTGCGCGAGATCTACATCGCCGAGGCAAAGGCCCGCAGCATCTGAGCCGGGTCAGGCCGCACCTCCGGCCGCCAGGAGATCGGCGTCGAGCGCGGCCTCGTCCCGATCGGCGCGGTCCGGCGCCGGCATCGCGGGCCGGGCGGGGCCGAGGCGGAAGCTGCCGACCACACAGCTCAGCTCCTCAGCGCGGTCCGCGAGACCGTCGGTGGTCTTCGAGGCCTCCTCTGCGGCGGCCGCGTTTTCTCCAATCGTCTG
Organism: uncultured Limibaculum sp.; assembly: GCA_964467005.1. Lineage (GTDB taxonomy): Bacteria > Pseudomonadota > Alphaproteobacteria > Rhodobacterales > Rhodobacteraceae > Thermohalobaculum. The sequence continues at coordinate 11,136 of CAYXPI010000029.1, forward strand.
GTCGAGGGCCCGGATCGCTTCGTTGATCTGCTCGGCGCCGACATTTTGCTCCCGGGTGGCCGTAGAGATTTCCTCTACGAGATCGGCCGTGCGCTCGATGTTGGGCAGAAGCTCCCCAAGGAGACGGCCGGCTTCGGAGGACACGGTCACCGTCTCGGCCGACAACGCGCCGATCTCGGTCGCCGCCTGCTGGCTGCGCTCCGCGAGCTTGCGCACCTCGGAGGCGACCACCGCGAACCCTTTGCCGTGCTCGCCGGCGCGCGCGGCCTCGACCGCGGCGTTGAGCGCGAGAAGATCGGTCTGCCGCGCGATCTCCTGGATTACGGTGATTCGGTCCGCGATGGTGCGCATGACGCCCACGGCCTTCTCCACCGCGGCGCCCGACTCGCGAGCATCCACGGCAGAGCGGCTGGCGATCGCCTCGGTTTGTGCCGCGTTGTCGGCCGACTGGCGGATCTTCGCTGTCATCTCCTCGACCGCTGCCGAAGCCTGCTGAGCCGAGGCCGCCTGGCGGGCCGCCCCGTCGCTGATGGCGCTGGCGGCGGTGCGGAGCGCGCGGCTCGTCTCGTTGAGCGCCTCCGCGGTTTCCCGCGCCCGGCCGAGTTTGGCGCCGAGGCCCGCCACCATGCGCGCGAGCGCGTCGCGCAGCCGATCATCTCCCGCCTCCGAGCCCATTGAGACGGTGAGATCGCCCTCCGCGATCCGCTCCGCCGCCTCCGAACTCTCGAGGATGCGGTTCGCCAAGCCACGGATCACGCGCCGGGCGTCGCCGATTTCGTCCGCGGCCGCGCCGCCCGGAAGATGCAACTCCTCGCCCGACACGGCAGCCTCCGACGCCTGCTTGAGCCAGGCCAAGGGGCGGAAAATCGCGCTGCGCAGCGCGAGATAGACCCCGAGGAGCACGGCCGCCCCGATCGCAACGGCGGCGAGCGCCTGCGCAGCGGCGGCCTCGAGAGCCGCGGCCCGCGCCACCTCGGCGGCCGCGGTGAGTGCAACGACCCCAACGATCTGCTCCGCGGGCCCGAAGGTGACCGGGGCGATATAGGTGGTTCCCGCGTCCGCCCAGCGGGGCACACCCTCCCCGAGCACCTCCGTGACCGCCGGGGCGAGCGCCGCCGCGTCGGCCGACCGGCCCCGCTCCAGCCGGAGCGCGCCGGAGGCGTCGTAGGCTCGGATCGTTGCGATGCCGCCGTCGCCGGCGGCGAGGATCTCGTCGAAGACTGTGCCCAGCGCGTCGAGCTTGCTGAAGCGAATGGCGCCTCCGCTGTTGCTGGCAAGGAGGCCGCTCGCCACCTCCGCCTTCTTGCGCGCCGCCTCGCGCGCGAGGTCGGACACCGTCCACACCCCCGCTGCCAAGACGGCGCCCACGGTGACGAGAATGGCGCTCGCCACCAGAAGGAGAATGCGGGGCGCCAGGCGCGTGGATCGTCGGGCGGGCACAGTGGGCATCGGCGTCCTCCTCTCAGGGTCAGGCTGGGGCGTCTGGGATCACTGCAAGAGCTCGAGATTGACGCCGAAGGTGGCGGCCCCGATCGTCTCGCCCGTCCGGGGGTCGCGCACCGGCACGGAGATCTGCGCTTGGTAGGTCTGGGTCGATTCGTCGTATTCGACCTCGCCGATATGGGTGGCGCCCACCGGATAGGTCTCCTGCCACTTCGCCTCGTCGCCCTGCCAATAGTCCGACGTGACGCCCGAGGCGGCGACGTTGAGGCCGACCGCATCCATCACGAAGATCTCGGTGAAGAGCCCGCCCGACGCCTCGGACACGGCGCGCAGATGGTCCGCCGCGGGGCTGGACAGCACGCCGTCGATGAGGGGGGTGTTGGCCGCGCCCACCTGGGCCCGCCACTCCCGATCGCGCGCGAGAATGTCGGCCTCCGACAGGCCCGCGGTCATCGCGTTTTGCGCGCGGATGGCGTCGAGCACGGCCGCGTTCTCGACGGCGGCGGCCACCTCCGTCGTGGCGATCTCTTCGAGCATCGGCGCGAACTCGTTGGGCTTCGCGGCGGTGGCGAGGAAGACCGTGGAGGCCGCGGCGGCAAGGGCGGCGACGGTCGCGATTCGTTGGGTCATGGACGTCTCCCGGAGCTGTGGGCCCGTCTGGGCCGGTCACTGCTGCCGGGTGTAGCGGAGAACGGTTGGTGGACGGTTAACCCGCCTCAGGCGCTGCGGCGCAACAGCCGGGCGCGCGCCGGCGGCACGCTGGCGATCTCCACACCTGTGAATACATGGAGCGTGTTGAGCTCGGTGTCGATCACCGCATGGTCGGACACCCACCCGCCCATCGTGAGGTAGGTGCGCAGGAGCGGCGGCATGCCCGACAACGCGCGCTTGAGGTCGGGCTTGCGAAGCCGGAATTTGGTGGCGAAGCGGAAGACCTTGGGCGCCTTCACCCGCGGCAACCAGCGCTTGGGCGCCAGATGCTTGTCCTTGAGGAGGGCGAAGGCGTCGGCGTAGTTCTCGGCGTCCACCCCGTAGAAGGATGAGCAGCCGAAGAGGAGCTCAACCCCCTCGTCGTCGACGAACCGGGTCATCGCGCCCCACGCCACGCGGAGGATGTCCGGATCCTTGAGCCCTGGCAGGATGCAGAAGCGGCCCATCTCCACCATCCGCCCGGGATAGGCCGCGAGGTTCGAGAGCTCGTAATACTTCGCCGAGTAGCTCCGCTCGATCTCCGCCCCGCTCGCCAGCGGCAGCATCCGAAAGCAGCAGACGAGCCGGCCGGTGCGCGCCTCCTCAACCATGAGATGGGCGCAGGCGGGATCGAACTCGTCGCGGTCGAGCCGCTCGGGATTGACCTGGCCGGCGATCCCGCGGGCCTCGATGAACGCGCGGTAGCGGAGCGCCTGGCAGGCGGCCACATCCGCCGGCGTCTTGGCGATCCGGGCCCGATACCTCGCCTGCGCGCCGCCGATCCGCATGGCCATCCTCCGCTCGCCAGCCGCGCCGTCGCGCACGCCTCCCGGCTACTATGCGACGCGCTGCCCGCTTGGCAATGGCGGAGGCGCCAATCGGCCGGCCACGGCCCCTTGACCTTGCCGACTGGGCTGGGCCCCATCGCAGGGGCCGTGGGGGGGAGAGACGCGTGGAGCACCGCCGATTCGAGGGCGTCACCGCCTGGATCTTCGATCTCGACAACACGCTCTACCCGCCGGAGGCCGGGCTCCTGGGGGAGATCGACCAGCGGATGACCGCCTTCATCATGCGCTTTCTCGGGATCGCCCGGCCGGAGGCGGACGCGCTGCGCAGCCACTACTGGGAGCGGGACGGGATCACGCTCAAGGGCATGATGCACGATCACGGGGTGGAGGCGGACGCCTTTCTGGAGGACACCCATGCGATCGACCTCTCGCAACTGCCGGTGGACACGCGGCTCCGCGACGCCATCAACGCCTTGCCCGGGCGCAAGATCGTCCACACCAACGGCGCGCGCCGCCATGCGGAGCGGGTGCTGGCCGCGCGCGGGCTCGAGGACACCATGGAGCGGATCTTCGGCATCGAGGACAAGGGGCTGGTGCCGAAGCCGGAGTTGCCCGCGTACACCGTGGTTCTTCGCGAGGCGGGAATCGACCCCGCCCGCGCGCTCATGATCGAGGACACGCTGGTGAACCTCGTCGAGCCCAAGCGCCTCGGCATGGCGACCGTCTGGCTCGATCACCAGAACGCGGGCGGCTGGCACCCCCATCTCGACGCGCGGATCACCGACCTCACGGCCTTCCTCGAGGCCCAGAGCTGAGGGGGCCCTAGCCCTTCCGGCGCTTGGCCTCGGCCTCGAAGCCGAGTGTCGCGGGGTCGAAGCGGTAATGCGCCGAGCAGAACTGGCAGTCCGCCGTCACCTCGCCCTCGGCATTCGTCATGCTGCGGATGTCCTTTGCGGAGTATTGCGCGAGCGCCGCTTCCACCCGCTCCGCCGAACAGGTGCAGCCGAAGGCGATCTCCCGGCCCGACCAGATGCGCGGCCGCTCCTCGTGAAAGAGCCGCATCAGCACCCGCTCGGGCGCCACATGGGGGCCCAGCATCTCCTGCGCCTCCACCGTGGCGGCGAGGAGCGTCACGCGCCGCCAGTCCTCCTCCCGGTTGCCCATCGCCGCCACGTCCTCCGCGGTCATGAGGCCGGCTTCGCCGGAGGGCGCGTCGGGCGCCGCCCCTGGCGCCTCCTCTGGCAGGAGCTGGAGCATGAGCCCCGACGAGCGCCAGCGCGACTTCCCGCCGGGCGCCTGGGCCGAGCCTGCGACAAGGAGAAACCGGGTCGCGAGCTGCTCGGACTGGGCGAAATAGGTCTCGGCGCAATCGGTGAGGGACCCGCCGGCGAGCGGAGTGATCCCCTGATAGGGCCTCATATCGGGTCCCTGGTCGATCGTGACCCCCATCACGCCCTGGCCGAGGAGATCGAAGGGCCGTCCCCGGTGGGAGGCGACGTCGCCCCGGTCGAAGCTTGCATAGGCCCGGAGCCGCGCCGCCTCCCCCTCGCGCTCCGGCGCGAAGTAGTCCGTCGCGATGAGCCGCACCGCCCCGTCGCCGCGGATCTGGATGGAGAAGCGCCAGCGGAGCTTGATCGCCTGGCCGATCAGCGCCGTCAGAAGCGCGGCCTCCGCCACCAGCGCCGACACGGGCTCCGGATAGCGGTGCTGGGTGAGGATCGTCTCGAGCGTGGCGTCGAGGCGCACGAACCGCCCTCGGATCCGGGCGCGCTCGAGCTGGAAAGGGAAGAGCCTGTCGTCGCCCACATGGGGGCCCTCGGCGGTCTGGTCGGTCATGGCACCTCGCTTGTCCCTGCCGAAGTACGCGATTCCAGTCCCCCCTCGCAACGCGTTTGCCCCCGGCCGGGGGGCGTGCGATAGAGCCGCCATGCGGCGGATCGGCGAAGGGGTGCGGGACGGCGTGGCGTATCGGGACCGTCCCGGCGCCTACGGCTTGGTGCTGGGCCCGGGCGGGCTCCTCTGCGTGTGGCAGGGCGACGAGCTTCAGCTTCCGGGCGGCGGGCTCGACCCCGGGGAGGGGCCGCTCGAAGCGCTCCACCGGGAGGTGCGCGAGGAGACGGGCTGGCGCATCGCGGGGCCTCGCGGCGGCCCGCCGCGGCGTCTCGGCGCGTTTCAGCGCTTCGCCTGGCTGCCGGACTATGCGTATTGGGCGCGCAAGGTGCAGGCGGTCTATCTCGCCCGGGCGGTTGCGCGGCTCGGGCCGCCGACGGAGGCCGATCACCGCCCGGTTTGGATCCCGCCCCAGCGTGCGGCGCACCTTCTCCACATCGCGGGCGACCGGATGGCCGTGGCCGCGGCGCTGAGGGCGGGGCTCCTCACCCTGCCCCAAAACGCTCGGCGAGGCGCGCGGCCATGAGCCCCGGCTTGGGAGCGCCTGCCAGGAGACGCCGGGCGCGGGCCGCGACCAACGCGTCGCGTGCATCCACAGCGTAGTCCCGAGCGATCTCGATCATCCCTCGGGCGTAGCGCTCGGGCGTGTGGCGCGCCTCCAGCCGGGCACGGCCCGCCGCCCCGATCCGCGCCGACGCCTCCCGGTCGCCATCGATGCTGAGAAGAAGCTCCGAGAGCGCGGCCACGTCCCCCTCGACGGGCACGCGGTGAACCGTCGTGGGGTCGAGATCCGCGTACCAGCCCGTGTCGCTCACCACCGCCGCTGCGGCCCGGGCCCAGATGCGGAGCTGGCTGCCCGACGCCTCGCCCATCGTGGGGTGGCGGAGGTTGAAGACGAGATGCGCCGCCGCGAGCGCCCGGTCGAGCTCGGCCTCCGGCGCGAAGCCCCGAAATGTCACCCGGTCCGCGATGGCGAGCTCGGCGATCTTGCCACGCACATGGGGCTCGTCCCAGAGGGTGCCGAACACCTCGAGCCGAAAGTCGAGCCGGTCGCGCACCGCCGCCAGCGCCTCGAGCACCTGGTCGAGCCGACGATTGGGTGCGATGTAGCCGAACTGCACGAGCCGGAGCGGGCCGTCGGCCGCGCGCTCGGGCGTGGCGGGCGCGCCGGGGGGGAACGGCAGGTCGAGCCCGTAGGCCGGCACGAGGCCGCGCCGGGCAACCGCCTCAATCCCGGCCTCTGTGTGGAGAAGTGCGCCCACGGCCCGGGGGAGCGCGAGCTCGAAGGCCGGCATCTGCGGCGCGACGACATGCGGGCGCACCCGATCGGCGAGCACGTCCTCGGCCGTGCGTGCGCCGGCCTTGCCATACCAGGCCGCCATGTCCGCGCGGTAGACGGCGGGGTCGAAATGCCCGTGCTCGATGAGGCCGCGGAAGAGGTCCTGCAGCGCCAGATCGTGGAGCGCGACCACGCCCGGAACCCGCCGCGCGAGGTTGAGCGGCCCGGCGTGATAGAGCCAGGAGTTTCCGATCTGGAAGACCGGGATCTCCGGTCCGTCGACCGGCGGGAGCCCGGTGAGCGGCAGGGGCTCGTGCGCGCCCGCGTCGTAGCGGCGAACGGTGGCGTGGCGCTCCAGCCCCGGGTCCCAGCTCTCGGCATCGGTCCAGAGGACGACCTCGGCCCGCTCGGCCAGGGCCGGCAGGATGCGCGCCGTGAAGGCGGCGATGTCGGTCTCGGCCGGCGGGAGGGGGCCGACCCAATGGAGCCGTGGCCGGCTCATCGCCGCGCCAGCGTCAGAAATGCGTCTTCGGGGCAGGGGAGGAGAAGAGTGCCCGCGCGCCCCGCCCCCGCCATTGGCCCAGCGCCCTCCTGAAAGAGCCCGACGGTGAGCCATCCCCGCGGCCCCGTGCCCGACAGCGGAAGGCCGATCCGCGCCGCCTCCCCGGGGGCCAGATCCCGGCCCAGCCCGTGCCGCGCGCCTTTGTGCACGAGACGGTGGCGCGCATCCGCCCAATCGAGGGCCAGCGAAATCGCCCCGGGCCCGTCGGCGGCCCATGGCGCGCGGGAGCGGTTCTCCGCCCGGACCGACGCGCGCCCTGCCACGCGGCTTTCGAGCACCAGGCGGCCGGAGAGCGCCCGAGGGTTGCCGTGATAGAGCCCGTCCGGCACCGGGCCGGCCTGGCCGGTCTTCCGCCCGAGCCAGAAGATCGTCTCGCCCCGGAGGCGGAAGGGCCCCCGCCCGGCCAGGAGCGTCGCGGCCTCCGGGGCGATCTGGCGGTTGTAGACATCCGCCGTGAGGAGCCGCACGGTCTCGAAGCCCGCGGCCTCGCCGAGCGCCTGCACCTCCGCCGGCACGTATTCCCGGTTGTGCCGCCCATAGATCCCGCCCACGGGCACATGGAGGCCGAAGGAGTAGGGCGCGGCGAGGGCCAGCGGCTTCACCGCGTTGCGGTGGGAGGCGATGTTGGGTGTGGTGAGGACAAGGTGCCCGCCGGGGGCGAGCACGCGCGCCGCCTCCTCGAGCGCGAAGAGCGGGTCCGTCCCCAGATGCTCGAGGATCTCCATGGCGAGGACGAGGTCCATCGAGCCGTCCGCCAGCGGCAAGGGATCCCGCTCCACATTGCAGGGGTGGAGGCGAAGGGGGATGTCCGCGCGCTCGGGGGCGGTTGCGCGGAGGGTCTGGGCGAAGGGACCGGGCTCGGCCCAGACACCCGTGATCTCGGCGCCCGGATGGGCGGCGGCGAAGAGCGCCTGGAAGAGACAGGGCGGCACGATGCCAAGGTCGAGCACATGCGCGGGCGCCAGATCTTCCACGAGCGCGAGGGTGGCGAGATAACGGGTCCAGTGGCTCTCGAAATAGGGGCGGTGGAGGGGTTCCTGCGCCGCCCAATCGCCCGGGTAGGTGCCGAAATCATAGGCTGCGAGGAGGCCGTCGAGCCCCTCGAAGGGCGCGGTGCGCGGCAGGGACGGGGCGATCTCCGCCGCGAGGGTTTCGACACTGGGCGGCGGGGGTGGGACCGCCGCGGGCTCAGCCGGGTGGGGCAAGGGCTCGCCGGTCAGCGCTTCCACCACCCGGTCCCAGCCGATCTCCTTTTCCCGATAAGCGGCGAGCGCGGCGGTGCCCAGGGCCTCGGCGTCCTCCTCCATCGCGCGCGTGAAGGCCGCCCCAAGCGCCTCCGGCGTGGGCGCGACCACGTAGCCCTCCCGCCCGTCGCGCACAAATTCGAGCGGACCGCCGGCATCCGTGACGGTCACCACGGGCTTGGCCGAGAGCATGGCCTCGAGCGTGATGTAGCCGTAGTCCTCGTCCACCGGCACGAAGACCACCGCCCGGCACTCGGCGTAGAGGCGGATCATCTCGGCGTCGCTCACCGGGCCCAGCACCTCGCACCGGTCCTCCACCCCCAGGGCCCGGGCCTGGTCGCGCAGGGCCACGTCGAAGCCCGGCGCGTCCGGCGGGCCGGCGATCTTGAGGCGCACGCGCGGCGCGTGGGCCAGCGCCTCGATCATGAGGCTCTGGCGCTTGGTCGGCCCGAGGCGCGACGGCGCATAGAGATAGTCGCCATAGGGCCCGGGCCGCAGGCGCTCGGCGTTGGGCGGCGGGTGGTAGAGAGGCTCGGCCGCGAGCCCGAGATAGCGCCGGAGCCGCCCGGCCACATTCGCGCTGTTGGCGAAGACGCGCCGCGCCGCCCCGATCGCCGCCCGATCCTCGGCCCGGATAAATTCGCGCACCGCGGCCCCGTCCGGATCCCGCTGGAGCTCGGACGCGCCGGCCTCCCAGATGTCGTAGGCCTGCCGGTGCTGGTGCAGGATCCAGAGCACCTTGTTGGGGTGCTGGGCGAGATAGGCGGGGAATTTGAGCCCCACCATGAGATCGACCGGGTAGCCGAGGCCCTCGAGATCGATGAGCTTGGCCGCCATCGCATGGTCCACCAGCGCCGAGCCGGGATACCATTTGTAGGGGATGGAGATCTCCACCGCCTCGTGCCCCCGGGCCTTGAGCGCGGCCACGAGATTGGCCGAGTGCCGCTCGGCGCCCCCCACGATGAAGGGTGCCTGGGTGGTGACGACGCCCACCCGCATCAGCCGCGCCTCGGCTTCTGGGCGATCACGGCGAGATCCTGTGGCCCGAAGAGGAGCTCGGCGAGATAGGGGTCGGCCCTATGGTCGCGGAGGAAAGGCTCGAGCGTGCCCGATGGGTGGAGCGGCCGCAGCTCCACCGGGTGGAAGCCCAGCGTGTCGAGGAGGGTCGAGAGGAGTTGGGGCGGCAGAGGCCGCATATGGGTGGGGTCGATGTGGAAGGTCGAAGCGCCGACGATCAGGTTCTGGCAGTTCGGCGTCTCATAGATCAGCACCCCGCCAGGGGCGAGGACGCGGAGCGCCTCCCGGGTCATCCAGGTGAGCGTCTCGAAGGGCAGATGCTCGATGAGGTGGTGCGCGGTGATCGCGGCATAGGCCCGGTCCGGCGCCTCGGCGAGGGTCTCGAGCGCGTCACCTTGCCGGACATCGAGGCCCGCCGCCTCCGCCTCGGCGATCTGCACCGCGTTGAGGTCGATCCCCGTGGCGAGGTGCCCCTCATCGGTCAGGAGCTCCACCCACTCGCCCCGACCGCAGCCGAGATCGAGGACGGGGCGCTCCGGCGCCGCCTCCGCCGCGCGCGCAATGTCAGGCAGATAGACCCGGAGCCGCTCCTTGATCTCCTCGCGCGAGCCGCGATAGCGATCTTCGAGCCGGCCGTAGAAAGCGTCCATAAGTGCGTCGAGCCCCTCCCGCCGCACGGGCTCGGTCGGCGGCCGATCGACCCCGCCGGCCGAGGCGCCGAAGCGCAGGAGGTCGAGCCGCCGCGAGAGGTCGGAGTAGGCCCGGCCGGTTTGCGCGATGTCGCCCGCCGCCCGGTCGAGCCTCGCCTCTGAGGTGTCGAGCCGGGTCTGCATCTCCTCGAGCCCGCCGCCCGCTTCGAGCGCGCCGAGGCGGCCCTCCGTCCGCGCCTTGAACGCGCGGTAATCCTCCTCCAGCGCCTTGAAGTACCCCTCCCAGGTCTGCGCGCGTTCGGTGAGGGCGTCGACCTCGACGCGCAGCCGGTCCCGGTCCGCGCGGAGCGCCTCGGCCTCGGAGCGCAAGGTCGCGAGGCTCCGCTCGGCGAGGTCGAGCCGCTTCTCCGCCGCGCCGATCTTGGGCATGGACACTTCGAAGCTGTCGAGCCGGGCTTCCGCGGTCTGCAACCAACCATCCGCCGTGTCGAGCCGGCCGTCGATCCCCTCGAGCCGGCCCTCCATCTGCTCCAGCCGGGGCGCGAGCGGCGCCGTTCGTGCGGCCGCGTCCTCGAGCCGGGTCAGCCGCTCGTCCGCCGCGCCCCCCGCCTCGGCTTCCAGCCCGTCCACCCGGGCGCCGAGATCGTCGACCCGGGCGCCGAGATCGTCGACCCGGGCACCGAGCTCGTGGTGGTCATGCAAGAGCGCGTCCACCCGCGGCTCGATCACCGAAACGCTGTGCGCCGCGGCCTTCGCCGACCGCGCGGTCCGGCCGAGCTTGAAGATGGCCGAGACGTAACGCTCGATCCGTTTGACAACGCTCACGGGCGGTCCTCCCAAAGCAGTGTGCGGCGGGGTGGCGGCCGCCGGCGCCCGACCCGCGGCCGGCGCGCGCTGGGCGGCGCCCGGCCTGTGCCCGGCGGAGAGCCGTGCGGCAAAACCGGGCCGCACAACGCGGAGCACCGGGGCCTCGTCCTCGGATCTGGGCTCGGACATAAGGGTCTCGCGCGCGCCGGCCGCCCCGCAGCGGTCAGGCGAATCCGTCGAATTCCGGCGCGTGCGCGTAGAAGGTGAGCTTGGTCTGATCCTCGAGATAGAGGTATTCGACATGGAGGTTGCGCGAGCCGAAATCGACGCTCCCCCGGTCAGTCAGCGTTGCGTCGAAGAAGGTCGTGTCACGGCCGGCGGCGAGAAGGCTGTCGAGCATCGTGTCGAGATCGTCGGCCTCGGGCATGGCCACGCCGTCGCGGGCGTAGACGCGCGTGTCCCCCACGGCGGCGACGAATGCGATGGCAAGGTCCTTGGCCTCCTCGAGTGTCACCACCGTCGCGTCCGAGGGCGGCGCGGGCGCGGGCGCCGGCGTCGGCGTGCGGTCGCTCAGATCGGGGTCTTCACCGGAGGCGCTGGCGGTGGTTCCCAATCCGCCCGCCGACATGTCGATTTCGCCGGAGACCGAGTAGGACGGCGCGTCCGGGATCGCGACAGGGGCCAGGGCGTCGCCCTCCGCCCCGCCGCCCTCAACCCGAGCTTTCGCCACGACAACCGCCCCCTCGCCCTCGGCGAACTCGGCGAGAAGCGCCGTCGCGAACCGGTCGAACGCCCCGTCGGCCAGGAGGACGAGGTCGATCCCGACCGACTGCCCCTCCAGCGTGAACACGAAGCTGTCGAGCGCGGGCGCCCGCGCCAATTCGAGCGCGTCGACGAAGAGATCGGTGAGCGCGGCAACCGCGCTCGGCCCCGGCTCCTCCATCTCGGTCTCCTGCGCCTGCGCGAGCGCGGCCATGTCGTCGTCCCGAACGACGTCGAAATCGGCGAGGCGGCCGAGGGCCTCAAGGGCGGTCTCCGTCGTCGCCTCCGCGTAATCGGCAAACTCGGCGAACAGGGCCGCCACCTCGGCGCCCAGATCCGTCTCGCCGCTCGGCGCGCCGGACGTCTCCTCGCGTTCTCCCTCGGGGACCACGCGCGCATAATCCGCGTGGCGCCGCTCGGCCTCCGCCTCCGGCTCCTCGGATGCGAGGTCGGGCGCTTGCAGGCTGGCCGTGGTCTCGCCTGTCCCGTCGACCAGGGCGGCGAGGGCCATCGCCGTCTCGTCGTCGAGAAGCTGCGCCGCCTCTCCCGCCTGCGCGAGGTCCTGGGCGATGGCGATGACGGCCAGCGCCATGCCCGCCGGGATCGCCGAGATCGCGGGGTTCACGTAAGGCTGTGCGGGCTGGCCGGTTTCGGGCCCGTGCACGAGATCGGCCACCTGCTGGGCGATGGCCTTCAAGCGCACCGCGAGCGGGTTTTCAGGCGTGAGCGGCGCGTCCGGATCGTCGACATCCACCGCTTCCTCCGCGAAGAGTGGCTGCTCCGTCGTCGCCTGAGCGTAGAGGAGAATGGTGATGAAGAGGCTCGCGAGCATCGCGCTTGGATGGAGGTAGACCCGGCTCCGCCGCTCCGCGAGCGGCATCGGCAGCGACACGTCCTCGAAGAAGCGCTCGGCGCAGCGCTGGAAGCTCGCGCCCTCGATGGGACGCGGCAGCGTGGTCGAGTCGAACATGAACCGCCCGTCGATGCAGGCGACGTGGATCACCACATCCCCCGTGGCGCGCGAGCAGAAGACGCACCAGGGTTCGCCCTCGTCCGAGAGCCCGTGCTCCACATCGACCGCAAAGCCCGCATCCTCCAGCAGCCGCTCGATCCGAGCGAACTGGGCCCGCTCCTCGTTGGTCCAGCCCGGGCGCGCGCGGAACAGCGAAACGAGCGATGCGGTCATGGTCGGCGTCCCCTCAGATCCTCCGGCCCGGGCCTCCCCGTTCAGTCGATCAGCTCGAACCGCCCGGGTTGATTAGCGTGTTCGGCGTCTTTTCCAAACAGGATTTCGAAGGTCACCGGGTCGTAAAACCGCATAATGTTGAACACGAGAGTCCAAACGGGCACACCCAGCGCCTCGGCCCAGAGCTGGTAGCGGTCGGGCGGGATGCGGCCGCGCCCGTTCTCGAGCTGGGAGATGAAGGTGTAGTACTCGGCGCCGACCGCCGAGGCGAGCTCGCGCTGGGAGAGGCCGCGGCTCGTGCGCAGCGATTTCAGCCATTGGCCGCCGGCGCGTCGCAGCGCCTGCACGTCGGCGTCGCTGGTCTTCTGGTTGTGCACATACATGGCAACAGGTCCGTTGTCAGAGGATTCGGTCCGATCCGTTAGAGACTCATGCTACACGGTTCCGAATTGGTGTAAAGTTCACTCTATGCAGCGAACCGCGTACCGGCGCGCATTGAGCTTGCCCGTTCGACGGGCTAGAGGAAGGGGAAACGCAGGAGGAGGCCCGAGATGCTGGCGGACGAGGCGATGTTGCCGGAGGAGGTCGTGACCGCCGCCTTCCGCCTGATCCTAGGCCGATCGCCCGAATCTCCCGAGACTTTGGCGCATCACCGCCGCTTCCCCTCCGAGGCCGCGCTCCGCCGTGCGCTTCTCAAGAGCCGGGAGTTCGCCACGCTCTATGCGCGGATGTCGGCCGAGGAGATCGCGCAGAAGGCCGCGCAGCCCGAGGCCGCCAAGGCCGCCGCTCATGCCGACGAGCGCCCGGGCACCGTGCCGCTCCTCCTGGCTCGCGGGATCCTGCCCGAGATGGGCCCGGTCGAGACGACCGCGGCGCCGGAGGCCGAGGCCGCGCTCTGGGCCCGGGTCGAGGCGAGCTGGCGGCGCATGGGCGAGGACGCGGCCCACTGGTCGGTGCTGACCCACGATCTCTTCCGCCCCGAGCGGCTGGAGGAGAACCGCGCGGCCTTCGAGGCGACCGCCGCGGTCGAGGGCGTGCTGATCGACGCCGCGCTCGAGCGGGCGGGGGGCATCGACCCCTCCGGCCTCCACGCGCTCGAGATCGGCTGCGGTGTGGGGCGCGCCACCCGGGCCCTGGCCGAGCGCGTCGCCCGGGTGACGGCGGTCGACATTTCCGCCCCCCATCTCGCGGTGGCGGCCCGGGAACTCGCCGCGGCGGGCCACGCCCATGTCACGCTCCGCCACGTCACGCGGGTGGCGGACTACGGCGATTTGGGGCCGGTCGACCTCGCCTATTCCCGTCTCGTCCTCCAGCACAACCCGCCGCCCATCCAGGCCGCGATCCTGGCGCGTGTCTTCGCGGCCCTCGCGCCGGGCGGGCTGGCGGTTCTCCAGGTCGTCACCTACGGCCGGCACTACACCTACCGCGTGGCCGACGACCTGCGGGCCAAGGCGGGGGCGATGGAGATGCACGTGCTGCCGCAGGCCGAGATCTTCCGGCTGATGGCGGAGGCTGGGGTCGTGCCTCTCGAGGTCCAGGAGGACTTCGCCGCCGGGCGCGACGGCCCCTTCCGCTCCCATCTCGTCATCGGTCGGAGACCGTGAGGCGCGGGCCCGCCACATTTGCGGCGGTTGACAGCCCGGTCGGCGCGGCCTGTAGTGGCGGGGCGCCGCTGCGCCCGTGCCACCGGCAGAGCGAGACGATGCAGAGCCCGCCGTTCACCACCAGACCCCTGCGATCCCCGGGGGCCGCCCGCCCCGCGCGGCGCGCCGGCCGCGCCCACCCGCCGCGGTGATGACCCGGCACAGCATGCCGGCCGATCGCCGCGCCGAGGCTCCGGGGGCCGGGCGCATGCCGCGGATCGCCCTCGTCGCGCCCCGAAACATGCGCTTCACCCCCACCGCCGCCACCTCGATCGACCTCCACATCCACGAGACCGCCTGCTGGAGCCGCTTCCGCGCGGGGATCGTCGTGTTCGCCGAGGAGGTGGCGGCGCCCTTCGACGATGTCCGGGCCCGCTTCTGGCCGAAGGGCCGCTCGAAGGGCCATCTCGAGCGGCTTCTCGCCGCCGAGGCGCCGGATCTCATCGTCGCCCACCAGCACTTGCCCACCGCGGCCCGCCTCGCCGCGCGGTTTCCGCGGGTGCCCGTCGCCCTCGTGCGGCACAACTTCCAGAACCCGCCGCGCAACCGCCTCTCCGGCTGGTGGAAGCGCCAGACCTTCAACCGCCTCTCCGCCATCGCCTTCGTGAGCGAACGCTGCCGCCAGAGCTTCGAGGAGCATTGGCCGGGGATCCGCCCTCCGGTCTTCGTGACGCCCAACGGCGTGGACAGCCGCGCCTGGTCGCCCGCGCCCGAGAAAGAGCCCATCGTCCTCTTCGTCGGCCGCATGGCGCCCGAGAAGGGGGTGCTCGAGGCCGCTCGTGGGCTCGAGGCTGTCCTGGCCGCACGTCCGGGGTGGCGGGCGGTGTTCATCACCGCGTCCTCAGAGGAGCACGCCGCCTATGCGACCGAGGTGCGCGCGGTGCTCGCCCGCTCGCCGGAGCGGGTCGAGCTCGTCGAGGACGCGCCCCATGCCGAGGTGCGCCGCTGGATGGCACGGGCCGCGATCTCGGTGGCGCCGACCCAGGGCGAGGAGAGCTTCGGCCGGGTCGCCGTCGAGGCGATGGCGAGCGGGACGGCGGTCGTCGCCTCGCGGGCAAGCGGCTTTGTCGAAGTGGTGGGCGATGCCGGGGTCCTGCTCGAGGCGCCGCGGGCCGAGGAGATCCAGGCCGCCGTTCAGGCGCTCATCGATGCGCCGGAGCGCCGCCGCGCGCTCGGCGAGGCGGCCCGGCGCCGGGTGGAGGAGCGCTACGACCTCGGCCGCTCCGTCGTGGCCTTCGACCTCATGGCCGCCCGGCTCCTGCGCCTCGCCGCCTCGGACACCCCGCTGGACCTGCCTGGCCGATTTGAGTAAGACCCACAGAAATTGCAGAGGCCGAGCAGGAACCGGTCGCTTGGACGCCATCGCCGACGATCCCGAACGCGTCTTTCGACGCTGGCCGCGCGTTCGCGCGCGCTGGACGCTGACCACCCTCTGGCGCCGCCTGCGCATGCCCGCGCGCCGCCGCCGGTGGCTCCGCGAGAACATGCTGGCCCTCGCGCCCTATGCCAAGGCCGCCTGCCCGACCGGTGGCGGCCCTGCGCTCGCCATCGGCGACTTCTCCGGCGTGAGCGGGCTCAGCCGCGCGGCTCTCTACGAACTCGACCGGCTTCGCCAGGACTGGCCGGAGATCGAGACCATCGACCTGTCGAACCTCCGGCGTGCCGGGCTCACGCGCGACCCGCGGGCGGGAGCGGAGGTCGGCACGCTCTTCCTCCTCTCGCCCCCGGACAGTTACGCCCAGCTCCGCGCCGTCCTCTGCCCCAAGCGGATTGCCCGGGCCCGGCGCGTGGCGCTTTGGGTGTGGGAGACGCCGATCTTCCCAGAGGACTGGCGGTTCGGCCTCGACCTCGTGCATGAGGTCTGGACCCCGTCCGAGTACAGCCGCGCGGCCATCCTGCCCGTCGCGGGCGACATTCCGGTGCATCTGCGGCCGCATGCCGTGACGCGGCCATCGCGGGTTCGCCCGCTCGACCGAGCGGCCCATTGCGTGCCGGAGGAGGCGTTTCTGGGCGTCGCCATCATGGATCTTTGCTCCTGCCCAGCGCGCAAGAACCCATGGGCCCATGTGGCGGCCTGGCAAGCCGCCTTCGGCGACGACCCTGCGCGCGTCCTCCTCCTCAAGCTTCGGGTTTCGAAGCGCACGCGCTGCGTGGTCGACGAACTGCGGGAGATGATCGGCGGCGCCGTCAACATCCGTCCCTTCGAAAAGGAGATGGAGCCGGCCGAAATCGCGGGCCTCCAGGCTGCCGCCGACGTCTATCTCTCGCTCCACCGGGCGGAGGGCTACGGGCTCAACATCCGCGAATGCCTCGAGGCCGGGGTGGAGGTGCTCGCCACCGACTTCTCGGCCAACGCCGAATACGGCCCGGCCTTCGGAAATTACCACCCGCTGCCCTACCGCCTCACCCGCTATCGCGACTGGACGGGGCATTACCCGGATCCGCGCTTCGATTGGGCGGAGGTCGACATCTCCGCCGCGGCCCGCCGGTTGACCGAGCTCGCCGCGCGCTGGGAGGCCGGGCGCGACGCCCCGCGCGCCGCCTCCGCGGCCGGCGGGCGAGGCTGAGCCCATGACC
>CAYXPI010000030.1:0-27588 GCA_964467005.1 uncultured Limibaculum sp.
AGAAGTGAATCAGCACTCAACCGACTGCGCAAGCGGCCTTTTTCAACGGTATCCGGACAGAGCTGTCATCGGGCCGCAGTCCGCCGGTGAACACATATCTGCCGTTGGCCGGCTTAGAGGATGTTGCGGTCGCCTTCACCCGTCTCCGCCTTTCGCCGCGAGCGCCGAGCGCATCGCGGTGCCGCGCAAGGACGAGCCGGTGGCGTTCATCTGCCCGAGCTGGAAGAGCGTGGCGGATCCGGGCGCGCTCATGTGCGGCGCTGCGACGCGAGGCCGTGCGCCTGATCCTTGAGGGTCTCGACGAACCGGCGGGCGACGAGCGTCGGCGGCTGGCCCTTCTTCGTCACGATCTCGATCCGCGTGCTGCGTCGCAGGCGCGCGGGCAGCAGGCTGCGCATCCGGTCGACCGCGACCCATCGCTTGGCGTAGGAGACCGGAAGGTGCCCCACATAGGCCCCCGTCAGGATCATGAAGGCCACGCCCTCGATCTGATGCGCGGTGGCGCTCGAGGGCAGCTTCGCAGTGGTCGGCGCGACCTGCTCCTCCGAGAGATAGCCCCGGCGCACGTAGTCGATCTCAGCGAGATCGCCGAGGGTGAGGCCGTCCGGAGCGCGCTCGAAGAGCGGATGCCCGCGCGCGCAATAGAGCTCGACCGGATCCTCGTAGAGCGCCTCATATGCGAGGCCCGGTCGGGGCTGGTGGAAGACGCCCACACCGAGCGCCACGCGCCCGTCGAGCACCGCGCGCTCGATCTCGTCCGGCGCGAGGCTCGAAAGCGATATTGTGATCTGCGGCGCCTCGGCGCGTAGGCGGCGAAGCGCGCCGGCCAGCGGCTCGCCGGTCCCGTCGATCCAGTTGTCGATGATCGCGAGCGAGAGCTCGCCGACCAGCTCGCCGCGCAGCGCACCCACCTCGCCACGGAACGTCTCGAGCGCGCGGAACAGCCGCTGACAGGCCTCATAGACCATTCGGCCCTTGTCCGTGAGCCGGAACCCCACGCGCCCGCGCTGGCAGAGCCTCAGGCCGAAGCGGCGCTCCAGATCGCCCACATGGCGGCTGACCGTCGACTGGCTGAGATTCAGCGTGACCTGCGCGGGCGCGAACCCGCCGCTCTCCACAACGGTCATGAAGACGGCGAGCAGGTGCAGATCGGTCCGCGAGAGCTTGCTCCAGGGCTGCATGCAGGCAGCATACTTGCGTCAAGCTGCAAGTGAATATGCGAGGATTGAAATTCTTCCCCGCCCTCCCGCCGTGTAAGCTCGCCAATGGATACGCTGGCCAATCTGGAGGAGCCGACATGCGACAGGCCGTCGAGATGCGGGCGCCCGAGCGGCGCTGGGGCATCGACAACGACTATGCGGCGCTGCGCGACGTCCTCCTCGGGCGGCCGGAGTTCTATCGCTGGGTAGAGGCGGGGCCGATCATCGGGCGCACGCTCGGCAACCAGCACCGCACCGGGGTCCGCTTCGATCTGCAGACCGCGATGGCCCAGCATGCCGAGATGGTCTCGATCTACGAGGGGCTCGGGGTGCGCTGCCACTATCTCGCGCCCGACGAGACACTCCACCGCAACTTCTTCGCCCGCGATTCGAGCGCGATGACACCCTGGGGCGCGCTCATCTGCCATATGCAGCTCAAATGCCGGCGCGCGGACTATGTCAGCGCGATCCGGTTCTATCAGGAGAACGCGATCCCGATCTGGCGCTACGTGACCGCCGGGCATTTCGAAGGGGGCGACTTCAACATCCTCGAGCCCGGCTTCGTGCTGATCGGCCATTGCGGCGAGCGCAGCGAGGAGGCGGGCGCCGAGCAGGTCGCCTCCTGGGTCCGCGCCGAGGGTTGGGAGGCCGAGGTCGCCCCTATCAGCCGCGAGTTCGTGCATATGGACGGCCTGGTCGTGCCGCTCGCGCCGAAGTTGCTCGTCGCCTGCCTTGACGCGATGGAGGACTGGCTGGTCGACCGGCTGCGCGCACGCGGCTTCGAGTTCGTCGAGGTCGGCTACCGCGAGGCGCGCGATCTGGGCGTGAATCTCGTGGCCCTCGGCGAGGACAAGGTGCTCTCGATGAAGCAAAGCGCGACGCTGAACGCGAAGATGCGCGCGCTCGGCTTCGAGGTCTACGACCCCGACATGTCGATGTTCACGCTGGGTGGGGGCGGGGTCCACTGTCTCTGCCAGGCGCTGAGGCGCGACCCGGCCGGCGGGGCCGGCGCGCCGGGCTTGAGCGGCGTCGCCCCGTCGGATCCGGGGGCAACAACCACACAACAGGGAGACAGATCATGACCGACATCACCAGGATCGCCGCGGCGCTGCGCGAGGGGCGGATCTCGCGCCGGAGCTTCATGAGCCGCGCGCTCGCGGCCGGCCTCGCCGCGCCGGCCGCGACGGCGCTGGCCGACCGCGCGCTTGCCGCCACACCGAAGCGTGGCGGGCGGCTGCGCCTCGGCACCCAGCTCGGGTCCAGCACCGACTCGCTCGACCCCGCGACCTACGAGGACACCTTCATGCAGGTGACGGGCTTTGGCCTGCGCAATTGCCTAACCGAGATCAGCGGCGAGGACGAGCTCGTCCCCGAGCTCGCCGAGAGCTGGGAGGCCTCGCCCGACGCCACGGAATGGCGCTTCACGCTGAGGGAGGGTGTGACCTTCCACAGCGGCAAGACGCTCGACGCTGGCGACGTGGTCGCCTCGATCCTGCACCACATGGGCCCGGAGTCGAAATCGCCCGCCCGCGGCATTCTCGCCCCGGTCGCCGAGGTCGTGGCCGACGGCCCGCGCCGGGTGATCTTCCGCCTCGACGAGGGCAACGCCGACTTCCCCTTCCTGATGAGCGACTATCACTTGGCAATCTGCCCGGTAAAGAACGGCAAGCTCGACTGGCAGTCCGGAGACGGGACGGGCGGCTATGTCCTCGAGAGCTTCGAGCCCGGTATTCGCGCCTTCATGACCCACAACCCGAACTACTGGAAGCCCGACGCCGCATGGTTCGACGAGACTGAGATCTTGGCTCTGCCCGACACGGCAGCGCGCACCAGCGCGCTCGCGGGCGGCAAGGTTGACGTGATCGACCGGGTCGATCTCAAGACCGCCAACCGGCTGGCGAGCACGCCGGGGCTGCGCCTCGAGGAGACGCAGGGAACGCTGCACTACGCCTACTCGATGCGGATCGACCGCGAGCCCTTCGACGACGTGGACGTCCGGCTCGCGCTCAAATACGCGATCGACCGCGAGGAGCTTCTGGACAAGCTGCTGTTCGGCCACGGCTATATCGGTAACGACCATCCGATCGGCCGGTCGAACCGCTACTTTGCCGCCGATCTCGAGCAACACTCCTACGATCCGGATCGGGCGCGCCACCATCTGAGGAAGGCCGGGCGCGAAGGCCTTGAGGTCTCGCTGCACGCGGCGAACACTGCCTTCGACGGGGCGATCGACGGTGCCGTCCTGTTCCAGCAGAAGGCTGCGCGCGCGGGCATCACGCTTGACGTCGTGCGCGAGCCGAACGACGGCTACTGGGCCAATGTCTGGAAGAAGCGGCCCTTTTTCGCCTCCTACTGGGCTGGGCGGGTGACCGAGGACTGGGTGTTCTCGCAAACTTATGCCGAGGGCCTGCGCTGGAACGAGACCAACTGGGCCAATCCGCGCTTCAATGAACTCCTCAAGACGGCGCGCGCCGAGCTCGACGAGGCCAAGCGCCGCGAGATGTATCACGAGATGCAGCGCCTCTGCCGCGACGACGGCGGCGCGATCATCCCGCTCTTCGCGAACTACGTCTTCGCCATGCGCGAGGGGGTCCGGCACGGCCGGATGTCGGGGGCCTGGGATCTTGACGGAATCAAGTGCCTCGAGCGCTGGTGGTTCGCCTGACCGCGGGCGCGTTCCCCGCGGCGTGCGGCCGATGCCCTCGGCCGCGCGCCCATCGCGGCGCCGTCGTGCGACTCGTTCTTCATCCGGACCGCAGACGCGCCCGCGAACTCGCGAGGAGATGGCGGGCCACCTCAGGTAACCGGCTAAGGCGAGCACAGAGTACAACGATTGGGGAGGAACCCTCGCTTACGTACTAGCTCGCACATGCAGAAAGATTTCGATTCTCGCGCTTCGGGGCCGTTAACCGCATTGCTCCGAACGACTGCTTCGGGACCCAGAGCGGACTCATCTGTTTCGGCCGAACCACTTGAATTGTGGCCGTGATCCCATGGCGTATGGATCGCTCCGGCGTTCATGCTGCGGTGGGGCGTCGATTTGAATTGGCTGATGCGCGGCCGGATGGACGGGCTGCTGATCCGCAGCCGCCTTGACATGCAGGCGGACCTCGTCGCCGCCGACTGAGAGGAGAGCGTCCCACCGGTCGACCGGTGGGACGTCCCGCTAAGCCGGCAGCACGCTCGGATCGCGGTCGTTCATGCGGACGATCTCACGGACGGTCTCTCGCCGGCTCTCTACCCACTCGTTAACTTGCCATTTAGGGAGGGGTTTGGGGTGGTGTCGGTTTCGACGCGGACGGGGCGCAGATCGGACCCACCCCCCTGCTGCTGGGCGGGCGCAGGTCCTGCACCGGCGCGCCTCTCCAAAGCGAGAGAGAGAGCAAAAGTGCGGTGTCGGTTCTGGGGCCCGCTGACATCGGGGGCATTGGCACCGCCGTGCAGGGCGGGCATCGGGGGCCGGACACCCCGGACACCTAGTATACAGGTGTCCGGGTGTCCGGGCCCTCCGACGCTATGCGGACACCCGGACACCAGGGGGGTGTCCGCCCCTGTCCGGGGTGTCCGGGTTAAGATCCGTCCATCCAAATAACCTCATGATATTGATAGACTATCCTGGCTTCTCTTTGCTGAGAAAGGACGCGCCGGGCTGTCCGCTTGCGGGTCTCAAGGTCGCCATTGGTCAGACGCTCGGCCATGAGCGCCCGGACACCCCGATTGTCCGCCCCCAACTGCCCTTCGAAGCCCTTTCCGGCTGGCACCGGAACGGGGTCGGAAGCCACGATCTCGCGAATGATTTCCAGCATGAGTTGCTGGTGCGGGGTGAGCTGCGGGCCGGTCGGCGCGGCCACCTCTTCCACCACGCAACTGGTCACCGGCCGCCCCTTCGGTGTGAGGCCAAGCTCAACGCGCCGCAGGGTGTAACCGAACGCCGTGCCGCTCTCACCGTCCCGCTGTTTGCAAACGCGCATCACGCCGTCATTGAGGTGGATCTCAGTGTCGACGGCGCCAAGGAGCACCGTGTGCCCCCGCATCCCCTTGGCCTCATCTTTGCCGCTATGGTGGACCAGCAACAGGTAGCACCCGACCGCCTTTCGGATTGCCTCGCACTGGGCCACTAGGGCGCCCATGTCGTCGGGCGCGTTCTCATTGCCGCCGTGCAGGGCCCGGCTGAGAGTGTCGACCACGACGAGTTTGACCGGCCGGTCACGCTCTGCAATCACCAGACACTCAGCGACCACGGCTCGCGCGTCGTCGTCCGTCGACCGGAGGTTCAGGTTCTCGGCTGATCGGTAGAAGTGTGGCGCCTCACCCTTCTCGCGCGCATAGGCCGCCACCCGGTTCTGGAATAGGCGTCCGCCCTCCATCCCGAGATAAAGAACCGCGCCGGGCTCCACCTCCCGCCCTCTCCAGGTCGACGCTGCCCCGGCGACCGCGAACGCCATGTCGAGGGCGACGAACGTCTTCCCGCAGCCCGGCGCGCCGTACGCGCAGCCCAGCCCCTGGTCAGGCAGCACGTCGTGTATGAGCCACGCGTCGTCCAGGAGAGGCTCAAGGTCGTCGGCGAAGGCTCGCACCTTCAGGTCGCGGTGGTTGCGCCGTGCCTTCTGGGTGCTGCCCTGTTTGACCTCGAAGCCCGCCGCGGCGACCTCCCGCCTGATCGGCTCGCCCCTGAGCAGGTGCAGCGCGGTTGCGATGGTGACGCCGCCCCGGGGCCGCGCGGAGCGCCAGAGCTTCTCGGGCGCACCGTCGACGGCGCCGGGCCACTGGTAACTGTAATCCATGAACTCGGCCTCGACGGCGTCACCGCAAGCACCGCGGAGGTCGATGGCGAGGCGAACCCAGTCCTGTCGCGTGAGCGTGTTGTCGCGCGTCTCGAGGAGGCGCCGGACCTCCTCGATCTCCTCGGCCGTCGCGGTCGCAGGCGGGGCCTTGGCGCGCTCCATCGCGTCGCCGCGGCCGAAGGCGCGCTCGAAGTCGGCGACGTCGTAGGAGCCGCTCGCGACGGGACCCATTACCACCACCTCGTCTGTGCGCTCCGGCTTGCCGTGCTTGGCCCAGTTGATTGAGCCGGCGAGCCGCATGACACGCGACGGATCGACGGCGCTGCGGTCGGCGCCGAGCGCCTGAGCCATGGCCCGCAGCGCCCGCGTGATCTTGTGCGCCGGGATCTCCTGGGCGAGGCGCCACCACGCCTGCCGGCGCGGCCACGGCTGAGTGCCGGTCGTCACCCAGAACGTCGGCTCCAGGTCGAGGTCCGCGAGCGCGGCCTCGGCCGCCTCGGCGGCCCCTTCGTCGTCGAAGTCGAGCCAGAGCCATCGGGTCCCGGCGACGTCGCGGCCGCTGCACCGGCGCTCGCGGGGGGCGTCCTCCTTCCGCCGGGCGGGGCTCAAGTAGCACCCGCGCCGCTCTGCGTTGCGGGTGTCGAGGAACTCGACCGCGCGGTCCAGCTCCTCGCGCCGGACGGTGATGGCCGGAGCGCCGTCCGGCGAGATGGCGGTCACCTCAATCAGCGCGCTGTCCCCGTAGGCCGCGAAGATCGCCTTGAGGTGTCGGCGCATCTCGGCTAGCTCGGGCCGCGGGAGGGTAGGCGCGCCGTCCATCATGCCGCCGCCCGGCTCACGCCGCCGAACTCTGTACCAGAGCGCTTGCACCAGAATTGGGCCACGATCACCGCGTCTTCGACCCGTTGGAAACGGCGATCGTTAAATCCGTACGGCATGTCAACGCACAGCACGGCGCCCGACTCGAGCCGTCGCGTGGCGCGGACTAGCCAGTCTCCGGGCACGCCGGAGACGAGGATGCGAGCGGGACGGAGAGCACACGCGTCCTCCTCTAAGATGACGAGGTCAAAAGTTTGAGATTCTATACTCGGTGCGCCCTCTTTCGTCTTGGTGGTGGACGACGTCAGGCGCCGGGGGTCCGCCCCCGGCGTATGCTTGTTGAACATTCCGTTACGACGCCGCCGGGGTGACCTCGGCGCGGCGCCAGCGGGGCGGCAGACCCGCGAAGCGGCGGGGCTGCGGGAACGTTCCCGCCTTCACCTTCCGCCAGATCGTCGCCGGGTGCACGCCGTTCGCGTAGGCCACGGCGTAGACGTCGATCAGCGGCAAATCGGCTTGAGCCTCCGCGCGCTCCTTCAATTCTTGCTTGGTCATTTCTCGCTCCAACGATCTGCACCGGGGGGTGCCAAGTTGCGTTGGGGAGCGGTGTAGCACGGGGGCGCTGTCACGACAGCGCTGGCCGTGCCAACTACTTTTCGGGCTTTGAAATCTTTCTTCTGATCGTGTCTGCTTTGGCGCCGATACCTGGGTTCTTCTTCACGATCTCGAGGGCGACGTTCGCCGCGCTCCAATCCGGGTTTCTTCGCCAGATTTGGTTCGCCAGGCGCTGATACTCCGCGGTGGCTTTTCGAGCGTCGTCGGCGCGGTCTGCATTTACGGTGCGAAAGCCATCACCTCCCTTGGCTCTCGAACTTCTGAGCTTGATCACTTCCTCTTTGTAATTTGAAGCAAACTTACCATCGGCCCATGTCTGGCCCATAAGGTAAATCTCGCGATCCCGAGATTGCGTGTCCCCCGACGCCTCGAATTCGTCTGCCATAAGTGCGTGCAGCTTATATTTGATTGCGTAGTACTCATAGCTCCCGGGCACATATCTTGTGATGCCCTCTGAAATATGCTCGATCGTATGATTCCCCTTGGTCAGATGAGATATTACTGTATCTATATACTCTAGGCGATTGTTCAGCATCATCTTGAACTCGGATAAGTACCAATTACGCCACGTTTTTGAGTCGGTGTTGTTTGGCGCCTGCGCGGCATACTCCAGCGCGTCTCGTCTTTCGAGCCCGTCATTGATGCTGACGCTCATTCCGCGGGGGCGATCGTCACTCATGAGCACCCCGCAGTGCAAAACTCGCCCCACGCGGCCATCAGCTCTCTCCTCTTGTCGAACAGGTCCGTGCGCCGATAGGCGCGCTCCACCTCGCTCTCCACCTGGTGGGCCAGGGCGGCCTCCTTGACCTCGCGCGAGAAGTCCGTCGTCTCCTCGGCCCAGTCGCGGAACGTCGATCTGAACCCGTGGACCGTCACTGGCACCTTCAGCCGCTTCAGGACCGCGGCGAGCGTCATGTCGGACATCTGCGTGCCGCGTCGCGCGCCAGGGAAGACGAGCGTGGCGTCCAGCCCGCGGGCCAGCTCGAGCGTCGCGAGGGCCTCATCCGAGAGCGGCACCCGGTGCTCTGTCTTCGCCTTCATCCGGTCGGCCGGCACCGTCCAGACCGCTGCGTCTGGATCGATCTCGGCCCACAAGGCGCCCCTGACCTCTCCCGATCGGGCCGCCGTAAGTATGGTGAAGCGCAGCGCGAGAGCGCCGACGCCGCCGGCCTCGCAGATCCGCGCGTAGAGGGCGGGCAAGTCGGCGTAGGGCAGGGCGGTGTGGTGCCTCACGCGATCGCGCTGCTTAGGGAGCCCGGCCGCCACCCGGTCGGCAGGGTTCGCGCTGTCCGGGGGCCGGTGGCCGGCCGTCCTGGCCCAGTCGAACACCGTCCGCAGCCGCTGGCGCACCCGGCGCGCGGTCTCGGGGCGCTCGGTCCATATCGGCGCCAGCACCTTCAGCACGTCGGCCTCGCCCACCTCGGCAACGGGCGTGCTGCCGACCTTCGGGAACGCGTACCTCTCGAGGCTCGAGATCCAGTCGCGCCGATGCTTCGGGTTGCGGGCGTGGGGCTCGATGTGCTCGGCGAAGACGGTGCGCGACGCGTCCTCGAGGGTCACGGCGGCCACCCTGTCAGCGTCGCGCACGCGTGCCGGGTCGGTGCCCTCACGTGCTGCCCGCGACCACCCGACGGCAATCTCCCGCGCCTCCTTCAGGCCGATGAGCCGGACGGGGCCGAGGCCGCGCTCGACCCGCTTGCCGCGCACCGTGCCACGCCACAGCCACCAGCGCGCGCCGGTGTCGCTCACATGGAGGTAGAGGCCGTTGCCGTCGGCGTAGCGGCCGGGTGCCCTGGTGTTCCGCACGGCCGCAGCGGACAGCTGGTTCTGGACTATCTTCGGCACCGGGAGTCGAACTCCGATCCACCTATTGATCTACCGAAGAATGTGCGATAGCTCGCGGTCGGATCCAACAGGCTGCGTCGAGGCAGACCGGTAAACGTCTGGTTATAATAGGAAACAGCGGCTCAATTGCGACGGGGTGCGTCGTCCTGCAACGCCACTATGGCGGACCTTGGCTCCACCATCCCTCGCGCCGCCCGGTCTCGCTTGCGCTGAGAGCGGGATCAGAGGCGAAGGGCGAGTTCGGTCATAAGTCCCCAACTCGTGGCCGACGCGATCCAGGACGAGGGCACGCCTCCGGCGCGAAGCATTGCGGATGTCCAGTGGTTGCAGGTGCGCAGCGCGTGATAGCTCGGCGTGGCCGGGAAGAAGCGGCCGGCGCCGTAGAGGCTCGGGCCCGTCGGGCGGAAGCGTCGGGCCGGGTCCGTATGGAACGTGGCCGCGACCGCCCTGGCGAGGGCCGCGAACCCCGCCTCCGAGAGCGCGAGATCCCGGTGGCGAATGCCGGCAAAGACCGCGGCGCCCGGACCCCAGATCGGCACGACCTGCACCACCGAGGGCGTGGGCCAGAACAGCGCGCCGAGGCCGAGCGCGACATCCACATCCTGCAGGCGGGGGGTGGCCTGGTAGAAGTCCGCGTCGCCCCACCCGATCTCGAGCGCGCTGGCATGGGGCCATTCCGCGGCCAGCCGGCGCAGGCGCGCGGCGCTCTCCGGGTCTTGGCGCCCAAGCCGCACCGCCGCGGCGCGGAGATCCCCGGCGCGGAGGACAAGGCCGGTGTGGAACCCATGGTCGACCACGCGCACGATCCGCGTGCCGCCGGCCTCGGGAAAGCGCGCGGGATCTCGCGGCGCCAAGGCGGCCCACAGAAGGACGACCCCCACCGCAACGACCGCAGCGGCCAGGCCGAGGCGACCGGGCGCCTCAGCGCTCCGGGAGCGCGTAGGTGACCGCGGCATGGGCGAGCGGTGTCGGATCCGACACCGCGGCAATGACGACGTCGCCGGTGGCGAGGCGGCGCCCGAGTTTCAGGATCCGGGCGGTGCCGATCAGGTCGGCGGCCGGGGGTTTGCGCAGAAAGTTGATCGTGAGGCCGGAGGTGACCGCCAGCGGCTCTCGCCCGATCATCGCGAGAACGGCGGCGTAGAAGCTCACATCCGCGAGCATGAACATCGCCGGGCCCGAGACCGTGCCGCCCGGGCGGAGATGCCGTTCGTCCACGGCGAGGCGCATGCCGGCCGCCATGGGCGCAACGAAGCTGAGCGCGACCTCGCCCCGGATCTGAGGGAACACCTCGTCGAGAAACGCCGCCAGATCCGCGACCGAAAGCTGCGGCGCGCGCTCGAGCGGGCTCATGCCGTGATCTTCTGGCCGGCGGGGTAGAGGGCGGCGAAGCGGGCCCGCAAGAGAAGCAGCACGAGAAGGACCGCGCCCCCTTGGTGGAAGATCGCGATCTCCCAGGGGCTCGCATGCATCACCGTGACGATCCCCCCCGCCACCTGCGCCAGGACGGCCGCCGCGACCCAGAGCGCCCGGCGCCGAAGCGCAACGAGCCCCATCCGCGCCAGCCGCCAGGCGACCACAAGCGCGAGGAGGAGCACCGCGTAGCCCAGCATCCGGTGGACGAACTGCACGAAACCCGAACTCTCGAAAAGGTTGCGCCACCAGGGCTCGAGCGCGAGGGCGCCCTCCGGGAAGAACCGGCCCTGCATGAGCGGCCAATCCACATAGCCGCGGCCCGCGTCGATCCCGGCCACGAGCGCCCCCACCAGGATCTGCGCGAAGAGGGCCACGGCGAGCACCAGTGTCCAGGCCCCGGCGCCGGGCGGGCGGGCGCGCCGCGCCTGGAGGAGCGCCACCGGCTCGAGCCGGATCCGCTGCGCGTACCAGACAAGCAGCATGAAGATCACGAAGGCGAGGCCGAGATGGAGCGCGAGGCGGTAGGAGGCGACATCGAGCTGGTCAAGCCCTGAGACCACCATCCACCAGCCAACGGCCGCCTGCACGCCGCCGAGGGCGCCCGGAAGCACGAGCCGCCAGGTCCAGCCCCTGGGGATCGCGCCGGCGACCAGGAACCCGAGGAGCCCTACGGCCCAGACGAGCCCGATGAGGCGGCCGAACTGCCGGTGACCCCACTCCCACCAGTAGATCGGCTTGAAGTCCTCGAGCGTCATCCAGTGGTTCTGCTCCTGAAACTCGGTGGTGGTCTGGTAGGCCGCGAAGGCCGCCTCCCAGTCCGCTTCCGAGAGCGGCGGCACGGCGCCCATCACCGGGTCCCACACCGTGATGGACAGCCCCGAATCCGTAAGCCGGGTCATCCCGCCGATGAGGATCATCGCGGCGACCAGCGCAGCCAGCGCCCAGAGCCAGACGGCGATGGCCCCGCGGGCGGGCGGGCGCGCGGCCGCATGGGCGCGTGCCGGAGCGGGCGTGGCCGTTCCCACCTCCTCGAAGATCGCGCGCTTCGACATGCCTGCACCTCCCAGCCTGACCGATGTTGGCGCTGAGGTAACCCCGCGCCGGCCGGGGAACAAGCGGCGGACCGCCGCGCAGGGCCGCCCTCAGCCCTCGCCGCGGCGCTTCGGCCCCTCGGCCAGGGCGCGGATGACGCCGCGGAGCGTGCGCACGTCCTGATCGGTGAGCGGCGCGCGGCGGAAAAGGTTGCGGAGATTGGCCACCATCGAGGGGCGCTTGTGCTCGGGCCAGAAAAAGCCCGCGGCGTCGAGCTCCGCTTCGAGATGCGCCGTCATCCGCGCCACGTCCTCCGCAGCGGCGACCTCCGAGCGCCCGGTGGCGAGCTGCTCGGGAGCCGGACGATCATGCGTGCGCCGCCACTCATAGGCCATGAGGAGCACGCATTGCCCGAGATTGAGAGAGCCGAAAGCCGGGTTCACCGGCACCGTGACGATGGCGGAGGCGCGGACGATGTCGTCGTTCTCGAGGCCCGTGCGCTCTCGGCCGTAGAGGATGCCCACCCGCTCGCCGGCCGCGATCTTCTCTGCGGCCTCGCGCATGGCGGCCTCGGGCGTCAGCACCCGCTTGGTCAGCTCACGCGGGCGGGCCGTGGTGGCGTAGACGGTGGTGAGATCGGCGATCGCGGCCTCGGTGTCGGCGAACACCCGGGCGTCCTCGAGCACCCGGCCGGCGCCCGAGGCGGTGGCGACCGCGGCGGGGTTCGGCCATCCGTCGCGCGGGGCGACGAGGCGCATCCGCGCGAGCCCGAAGTTCCACATCGCCCGGGCGGCCGCGCCGATGTTCTCGCCAAGCTGGGGCTCCACGAGCACGCTCACCGGCGCCGGGCGCAGCGCCTCCGCCTGGGCGATCTCCGAGAGCGCCCGGTCGCTCCCCGCCATGACCGGGGTCAGCCGCCCTGGCCGTCCGCGAGCTTGGCCTCGAGCGCGGCGAGCCGCGCCTCCAGTCGCTCCGCATCCTCGCGGGCGCGCGCCGCCATCTCGCGCACCGCGTCGAACTCCTCGCGGGTCACGAGGTTGGCTTCCGCCACCCAGCGCTCGAGCTGGGCGCGGATCGCGGTCTCCGCCTCGGCGCGCATGCCCTGGGCCACGCCGGCGGCGTTGGTCAGGAGCTTGGCAAGATCGTCGAACACACGGCTTGTGGTCTGCATCGCTGCACCTCTCGGGGTTCCGTCTCCCCTAGTAGGCGCGCACGGGCCCCGCGGCAAGGCAGGAGGCTCGGCCTCCGGGCGCGCTTGACAGCGCGGGCCCCCGCCCCCACACCACTCCCGAGCACGCCAAACCACCACGAGGAGCGGGCCATGGCCTTCGTCCTGCCCTTTCCGGAGATCGACCCGGCCCTCTTCGAGATTTCGGTGGGCGGGTTCGAGTTCGCGCTTCGCTGGTACGCGCTCGCCTATCTCGCGGGTCTCCTCATCGGCTGCGTGCTGATGGTCCAGCTCATGAAGCGGCCGCAGCTCTGGCCCGGCAACCGCGCGCCGATGACCACGGCCCAGCCCGAGGAGATCCTCACCTGGATGGTCCTGGGCGTCGTGCTCGGCGGGCGTCTGGGGTTCGTCCTCTTCTACAACCCTGGCTACTATCTCGAGCATCCGTTGGAGGCGCTGAAGATCTGGGAGGGCGGCATGTCCTTCCACGGCGGCTTTCTGGGCGTGATCCTGGGCGTGGTGGTCTATTCCCGCATGAAGGGGCTGCCGATGCTCCAGGTGGGCGACGCGGTGGCGCTGGCCACGCCCCCCGGCATCTTCTTCGGGCGCATGGCGAATTTCATCAATGGCGAGCTTTGGGGTCGGCCGACCGAGGTGCCCTGGGCCATGGTCTTTCCCGGCGCGGACGACCAGCCGCGCCACCCCTCACAGCTCTACGAGGCGGCGACGGAGGGGCTCCTCCTCTTCGCCGTCATGTGGTGGATGGCCTTCCGCGGCGGGCTCAAGCGGCCGGGCACGATGATCGGCGTCTTCTTCATCGGCTACGGGCTCGCGCGGACCTTCGTGGAGAACTTCCGCTCCGGCAATCTCGAATACATCACGCCGGACAACCCCAACGGCCAGTCCATCCGCTTCGGCGAGGGACCGGACGCCCTCGGCCTCACCATGGGCCAGATCCTCTCGCTGCCGATGGTGGCGGTGGGGATCCTGGTGCTCCTCTACGCTTGGCGGATGGCGCGCCGGTCCGAGGCGTCCGAGACCGCGTGACCCCGCTCGAGGCGCTCATCGGCGCGCGTATCCGAGCCGACGGGCCGATGCGGGTGGACGAGTACATGGCGCTCTGCCTCGGGCATCCCGAGCACGGGTATTACCGCACCCGCGATCCCTTGGGCGCGCGGGGGGATTTCGTGACGGCCCCCGAGATCAGCCAGATGTTCGGCGAGATGGTCGGGCTCTGGCTCGCGGCGGTGTGGCAGGCGGCGGGCCGGCCGGATCCGGTGCGGCTGGTCGAACTGGGGCCCGGGCGCGGCACGCTGATGGCGGACGCCCTGCGGGCGGCGGCGCGCACAGGTCTCGCCGAGGCCGCGGATCTCTGGCTGGTCGAGACCTCTCCCGTTCTCCGCGCCGAGCAGGCCGCGCGCCTCCCCGCCGCGCGCTGGGCCGAGGACCTCACGGAGGTGCCGGAGGGCCCGACCCTCGCGCTCGCCAACGAATTCTTCGACGCCCTGCCCGTCCGCCAGTTCCTCGCCAGCGCCGAGGGTTGGCGGGAGCGCCTCGTCGGGCTTTCGGAGGGGGCGCTCGCCTGGGGGCTCTCGCCGCCACTGGGGCCCGCGCCGATGCCTGGCGCGTGGGTGGAGCGCTGCCAGACCGCGGAGGCGCTGGCCGGCGCCCTTGCCCGGCGGATCGAAGCTCATGGCGGCGCCGCGCTGGTCATCGACTATGGCTATGGCGCCGACCGGCCTCCGGGCTGGACGCTCCAGGCCCTTCGCGCCCATGCCCGCGCCGACCCGCTGGAGCGCCCTGGCGAGGCGGACCTCACCTGGCTTGTCGACATGAGGGCGCTCGCGGCGGCCTTCCGGCCCCTCGCCACCTGGCACACGACCCAGGGCGCCTTCCTGGCCGAGCTCGGCATCGGCGCGCGGGCCGCGCAGCTTGCCGCCGCGGCGCCGGAGCGGGCGGGCGATCTGGCCGACGCGCTCGAGCGCTTGACCGACCCTGCCCGGATGGGCGAGCACTTTCGCGTGCTCGCGGCGCGGCCGCCGGGCGCCCCACAGCCCCCAGGGTTTCCACCGGAGCCGGAGCGCCCATGACCGCCCCTGCGAGCGACACCGCCCTGACCCCCATCGGCGCGGCCGAGCTACGCGCAGTCCGCCACGGGTTCTTCACACGCGAAGGCGGGGTCTCGACGGGGATTTACGCCACGCTCAATGGCGGCCCGGGCTCGGCCGACCGGCCCGACGCGGTGGCCGAGAACCGGGCCCGCATCGCCGCGGCGCTCGGCGCCTCCGCGCTCGTGTCCGTCGCCCAGGTGCACGGCGCCGAGGTGCGCATGGTCACCGCGCCCTGGCGCGGCCCCCGCCCAGAGGCGGACGCGATGGTGACCGACCGCCCGGGCCTCGCGCTTGCCGTCCTCACGGCGGATTGCGCGCCGGTGCTGATGGCCGATGTCGAGGCCGGGGTGGTCGCCGCCGCCCATGCGGGCTGGAAGGGCGCGCTCGCGGGCGTGCTCGAGGCGACCGTCGCGGCCATGGCCCGGCTCGGCGCCCGGCCAGAGCGGGTGCGCGCCGCGATCGGCCCCACGATCTCCCAGGCGGCGTATGAGGTGGGCCCGGACTTCGTCGCGCGTTTCCTCGACGCAGACCCAGACACGGCGCGGTTCTTCGCCGGCGGGCGGGGCGACCGGGCGCAGTTCGACCTCCCCGGATACGCTCTGTCGCGGCTACGTGCCGCTGGGGTGGAGGCGCGCTGGACGGGGCAGTGCACCTATCGTGACCCCGCGCGGTTTTTCTCCTATCGTCGCGCCTGTCATGCGGGGGAGGGGGACTATGGCCGTCTCGTCTCGGCCGTGGCGCTCGAAGAGGCCCCGCGATAATCGCCCGCCCAGGCCCGCGCGGCCGCAAGCCTTGAAAGACCCCGCGCCCATGCTGCACGTCACCACCGACGAGTTCGACCACCGCCTCGCCCGCACCCGGGAGGAGATGGCGCGGCGGGGGCTCGACGCCCTCCTTCTGTTCGCCCCAGAGAGCCACTATTGGCTGACGGGCTACGACACCTTCGGCTTCTGCTTCTTCCAGTGCCTCGTCGTCTGGGAGGGCGCGCCGGTGCTGCTCACGCGCTCGGCCGATCTGCGCCAGGCCCAGCTCACCTCGACCATCGAGGACATTCGGGTGTGGCGGGACCGGGCGGGCGCCGACCCGGCGGAGGACCTCGCCGCCCTTCTCGCGGATCTCGGGCTCGGCGCCAAGCGGATCGGGTGGGAGACGCGAACCCACGGGCTGACCCATGCCAACGGAACCCGGGTCGCGGCCAAGATCCCGGGGCTCGTGGAGGCGTCGGACCTCGTCTCGCGGCTCCGGCTCGTGAAGTCCGCGGCCGAGCTCGTCCATGTGCGGGAGGCGGCTCGGCTCGGCGACCTCGCCTGGGAGGCGGCGCTGGCGGAAATCCGACCGGGCGCTGAGGAGGGCCGGATCCTGGCGGCGATGCAGGGCGCCGTCTTCGCGGGAGGGGGGGACTACCCAGCGAACCCCATCGTCATCGGATCGGGGCCCAACGCGCTGCTCTGCCGCTATCAGGCGGGACGGCGGCGCCTGGGCGCGGCGGATCAGATCACCCTCGAATGGGCCGGCGTCGCGAAGCAGTATCATGCGGCCCTCATGAAGACGGTGGTGGTGGGCGAGCCCACCCTGCGGCACCGGGCGCTCCAGGCCGCGGCAGAGGAGGCGCTGGCGGCCTGCGAGAGGGCCCTGACCCCGGGCCGGCGCTTCGGCGACGTGTTCGCGGCCCATGCGGAGGTGCTCGACGGCCACGGCCTCTCGGAGCATCGACTGAACGCCTGCGGCTATTCCCTGGGCGCGCGCTACGCGCCCTCCTGGATGGACGACTGGATGATCTACGAGGGCGCGACCACGGAGATCGTGCCGGGGATGGTCGTGTTCCTCCACATGATCCTGATGGAGAGCCCGACGGAGACGGCGATGTGCCTCGGCCGGACCTCGATCGTGGGGGAGGCGGGCGCGGAGCCGCTCTCGACCATGCCATTGGGGCTCGTGGCGGTCTGATATGGCCGGCCCGTCGGAGGCCCCGCCCACCCGGGCCGGCGCCGGGACGAGCCCGTCGGCCGCAGCCCCCCATCGGCCTCCGCCGGGCCGGCCGGGCCCCGCGCGGCGATGCGGGTGCGCATGAGCCTGCCGGAGCCCTTTGCCGGGTGGTTCGCGCGCCGCGGCTGGCGGCCCCATCCGCATCAGATCTCTCTCCTCGAGAGCGCGGCCAAAGCCCATCTCCTCATCGCGCCCACGGGCGGGGGAAAGACGCTGGCCGGCTTTCTCCCCTCCCTCGTCGAGCTGGCGACGGACCGGCGCGGCGGGCTCCACACCCTCTATGTCTCCCCCCTCAAGGCCCTCGCGGTCGACATTGCGCGCAATCTCCGCGGGCCGGTCGAGGAGATGGGGCTCGATCTCCGGATCGAAGAGCGCACCGGCGACACGGCCTCGCACCGGAAGGCCCGCCAGAGGGGCGACCCGCCGGACATCCTCCTCACCACGCCGGAGAGCCTGGCCCTCCTCCTCTCCCAGCCCGACGGCGCGCGGATCTTCGGCGGCCTCGCGCGGGTGGTGGTGGACGAGGTCCACGCCCTCGCCGGCACCAAGCGGGGGGACCAGCTCGCCCTCGGCCTCGCGCGACTGGCGCGGATCGCGCCCGGGCACCGGCGCATCGCCCTCTCCGCCACGGTGGAGGACCCCGAGGAGATCGCCCGCTGGCTCGCGCCCGAGACGGAGATCACCCATGCGAACCCGGGGCCGATGGCGGAGATCACGATCCTCAAAGATGCGGGCGACCCGCCCTGGGCGGGGATGGGCGGGCGCTACGCCGCCGCGGCGGTGATGGGGATGATCCGCGCCCACCGCACCTCCATCGTCTTCATCAACACCCGCGCGCAGGCCGAGCTCTTCTTCCAGGCGCTTTGGGCTGAGAACGACCCGCCGCTGCCGATCGGCCTCCATCACGGCTCGCTGGGGCGTGAGGCGCGGGCGCGGGTGGAGGCGGCCATGGCGGCGGGCGAGCTCCGCGCCGTGGTCGCCACCTCCTCCCTCGATCTCGGGCTCGACTGGGGGGATGTGGATCTCGTCGTCCAGGTCGGCGCGCCCAAGGCCGTGAAGCGGTTGGTCCAGCGCATCGGCCGGGCCAACCACCGGTGGGACGCGGCCTCGAAGGCCGTCCTCGTCCCCGCCAATCGGTTCGAGGTGCTCGAATGCCACGCCGCGCTCGAAGGCGTGCGGGAGGGCTGGCTCGACGGCGAGCGGCTGCCCGAGGGGGGGCTCGATGTCCTCTGCCAGCATCTCCTCCTCATGGCCTGCGCGGGGCCCTTCGGCGCCGACGCGCTCTATGACGAAATCCGGGAGGCCGGCGCCTATATGGGCCTCTCGCGTGCAGCGTTCGACCGGTGCCTCGAGTTCTGCGCGACCGGGGGCTACGCCCTCCGGGCCTACGACCAGTGGCGGCGCCTCGCCCAGGGGCCGGACGGGCGCTGGCACCTCCGCGACCCCCGCCAGGCCGCGCGGCTGCGGATGAACGCGGGCACCATCGTCGGCCCCGAGACGCTGGGCGTGCGCATGGGCCGGCGGGGGGGCGCCAAGATCGGCGAGGTCGAGGAGGCCTTCGCCGCCACACTCACGCCGGGCGACACCTTCCTGATCGGCGGCCGCGTGGTGCGCTACGAGGGGATGAAGGACATGACCCTTCAGGTCTCCCCCTCGGAGGGGCGCGAGCCCAAGATCGCGGTCTTCATGGGCACCAAGCTCGCCACCTCGGTCCAGCTCTCCCACCGGGTGATGGACATGATCTCGGAGCCCGGCGCCTGGGCCGCCTTGCCCGGCCCGGTGCGGGACTGGCTGGAGCTCCAGCGCGAGCGCTCGCGTATGCCCTCGCGGGCGCGGCTCCTCGTCGAGACCTTCCCCCGAGGCGGGCGCTTTCACACGGTCGTTTGGGCCTTTGCCGGGCGAAACGCTTGCCAAACCCTCGGCCTCATCCTCTCGCGCCGGATGGAGGTGGCGGGTCTCGAGCCCCTGGGCTTTGTCGCCACCGATTACGCGGTGATGCTCTGGGGTCTCCGCCCGGTGAAGGATCCCGGCCCCCTCCTCGCCGCCGAGGGGCTGCAAGAGGGGTTCGAGGACTGGCTGGCCGCCAACGCAGTGATGAAGCGCACCTTTCGCAACGTGGCCGTGGTCGCGGGCCTCATCGAGCGCCAGGTGGTGGCCGCGCGCAAGACCGGCAAGCAGGTAAGCTTCTCGGCCGACATCCTCTACGACACCCTTCGCCGCTACGACCCCGGGCACCTCCTCCTCGAGATCACGCGGATTGAGGCGCTGCGGGGGCTCGTCGATTTCGGGCGGATCGAGGAGATGCTGGCCCGGGCCGGCGGGCGCCTCGAGCATGTGGAGGCCCCGCGCGCCACGCCGCTGTCGGTGCCCCTTCTCCTCGAGATGGGGCGCGTGCCGATCGAGGGCGGGGCGGCGGAGGACGCGATCCTGGAGGACGCCGAGGCGCTGATGGCCGAGATCGGGCTCTGACCCTTAGGCCACCGGAAACTCCCAAATCCCCGGATCGCTCCGGAACAGGTCCTCGACGAACTCGGTGCCCTCGAGGTTTTCCGGGCTGTCGGCGAAGGCGATCAGCAGATCCTCGCGCGAGAAGCTAGGCCGGCCGACGACCTCCACCCAAAAGTCGATGCCCGCCTGCTCGCCCGCGCGGTTGAGCACGTTGAGATAGAGTTGTTCGACCAGCTCGGTATCGCTGAGGGTGTCGACCGCGCCGAAGGCCTGCGTAAACTCGTCGCTGGTGAGGAACGCGCTGGAGAGCTGGGTCCGGGTTTGCCCCTCGGCCAGCGCGTCGATCCAGAAATTGAGGCCCGCCTCGTCGATGTTGCCGTCGCGATTGAGGCCGGCCTCGTAGAGCCGTGCGACCTCCTTGGCCCGGTCGTCCGGCGTGAAGGTGCGCTGGACGATCTGACCGTTCTCGCGCACATCGCGCACCTCGTTGGTGAGAAGGCTCTCTCCGATTTCGCCGAGATACTGGAAGCCGTCGATCCCGGTCTCAAGCGGGTCGTTCGAGTCCCGCACCTCGCGGATGGTGATCTCGGCACCCGCCGGATAGTCGCTGTCGGTCCGCGGCACCTCGTTCCCGATCGACAGATACGAGAGCGGTTCGTGCCCGTTCTGAGCGGTCCACTGCGAGCGGAGCGTGTTCAACCCGGGCTCCGGCGGCAGAGGTCCGTCCATGCTCACGATGAATCGGCCGAGTTCGGCGCCGGGAAAGGTCGTCGCCTGGTAGTCGTCGTCATCGCCGATCTCAACGGCCAAAACCGACTCCCCGCCGACCGTGAATTGAACCACATCGATGAAGTTGCCTGTGTTCGTGCCACCGGTGCTCAAGTTTTCGTAACCGACGGTCTGGCCAAGACCGTCATCGCCCTCATCGTCGAAGAAGAGGATGAACCCTGCCAAATCGGTCTCCAGCCGCAGGGTCTGCTGGCCGACATAGCGCTCGACCCCCGGCGCCAAGGCTTCGAATACCAGCGCTTCGACTTTGTAAACCGACGTCATCCACACTCTCCAACTGCGCCGCGATCCGGTGTCGAGCGGCGATTCGACCCGGCTCGCCTGATCGTTAGATCACCACGGCGCCGGACGGGGGTCAAATCAACTCGCCAGCGTCTCGCGGAGGCTCTCGAGCTCGAGCCATTCCTCCTCGGCGAGCGCCAGTTTCTCCTGGCGAAGCGTGAGCGCGGCGGTGGCCTTGTGAAACTTCTGCGGCTCGCGGGCGAAGAGCTCCGGATCGCCGAGGAGCTCCTCGAGCTTGGCGATCTCGGCTTCGAGGCGCGCGATCTCGCCGGGCAGATCGTCGAGCCGCTTTTGCTGGTTGAAGGAAAGCTTCTTGGCGGCCGCGGGCGGGCCGGCGGGCTTTTGCGGCGGCTTCGCCACGGGCTTGGCCCGCGTCTCGGGCTCCGGCGCCGCCGCGCCGCGCTGCGTGCGATAGTCCGTCCACCCGCCGGCATAGACCGTGGCCCGTCCGTCCCCCTCCATCGCGACGGTGGTGGTCGCCACCCGGTCGAGAAAGTCCCGGTCGTGGGAGACGAGAAGGACGGTGCCGTCGAACTCCGACACAAGCTCCTGCAGGAGATCGAGGGTCTCCACATCGAGGTCATTGGTCGGCTCGTCCAGAACCAGGAGATTGGAGGGCCGCGCCATGATCCGCGCGAGGAGGAGGCGCGCCCGCTCCCCGCCCGAGAGCTGAGACACCGGGCCCCGCGCCTGGCGTTCGTCGAACAGAAACTCCTTGAGATACCCGACCACGTGGCGGGGCCGGCCGCGCACCATCACCTGGTCGTTCGATCCCTTGAGGCCGAGGAGCTTGTCCTCCGTCAGGCTCTCCCAGAGCGATTTCTCGGGGTCGAGCGCCGCGCGTGTCTGGTCGAACACCGCCATCTCGAGCCCGGTGCCGTGACGCACGCGGCCCGCATCCGGGGCCACCTCGCCGATCAGCATTTTGAGTAGAGTGGTCTTGCCCACACCGTTGGGGCCCACCAGCGCCACCCGCTCCCCGCGCCCGATGCGGAGCGAGAAGGGCCGCAGGATCACCCGGTCGCCAAAGCGCTTCTCGATCCCCTCCGCCTCGATCACCCGCTTGCCGCTCTGTCCGGAGCTCTCGAGCGCCATGGCCGCGGTGCCGGTCACCCGGATCTGGGCGCGCCGCTCCTCTCGGAGCTCCGCCAGCCGCCGGAGCCGGCCCTGGTTGCGCGTCCGGCGTGCCGAGATCCCCTCGACCGCCCAGCGCGCCTCCTCCTTGATCAGCCGATCGAGCTTGTGGCGCTGGGCCTCCTCCTCGGCCAGCACCGCATCGCGCCAGGCCTCGAAGCCCGAGAATCCCTCCGGCGAGCGGCGGACCACGCCCCGATCCACCCACAGCGTGCCGCGGGTGAGGGCGGAGAGAAACGCCCGGTCGTGCGAGATGAGCACATAGGCGGTCTTG
Organism: uncultured Limibaculum sp.; assembly: GCA_964467005.1. Classification (GTDB taxonomy): domain Bacteria; phylum Pseudomonadota; class Alphaproteobacteria; order Rhodobacterales; family Rhodobacteraceae; genus Thermohalobaculum. The sequence continues at coordinate 21,903 of CAYXPI010000030.1, forward strand.
GTCTGCCCGAGCCAGCTCTCGAGCCACTCGATGGCCTGGATGTCGAGGTGGTTGGTCGGCTCGTCGAGCAGCATGAGATCGGGCGCGCCCGCGATCAGCCGCGCCAGGGCCGCCCGGCGACGCTCTCCGCCGGAGGCTGCGGCCGGGTTCGCATGGCCGCGGATCTTGAGCCCCTCCATCGCGGCCTCGGCCCGCCAGCGCTCCGCCGGCTCGAGTTCGGCCGCGGCGTAGTCCCCGAGCGTCTCGAACCCGGAGAGATCGGGCTCCTGCGGGAGGTAAGAGACCTGGACCCCCGGCTTTGCGAAGCGCTCGCCGGCATCGGGCGCCACGATCCCCGCCATCACCTTGAGGAGGGTCGACTTGCCCGAGCCGTTTCGGCCGACGAGCGCGAGCCGCTCCCCCGGGCTCGCGACGAGAGACACCCCCTCGAACAGCGGGCGCCCGCCGAAGCCCAGGCGGATTTGATCGAGCGTGAGGATGGGGGGCGGAGCCATGGCACTTGGTTGGCGCGGGGGCGCGCGCGCGTCAAGAGCCGACCCGCCGACCCCTCGACCTCTGCGCGCCGCTGCCCATCTCCTCGGGGGAAAGGAGATCCGCCATGTCCGACCTCACCCGCCGCCGGCTCCTCGCCAGCCTGGGCACCGCGCCCCTCATCGCCCTCCCAGCCCTGGCGGACGACCGGGCTTGGGCCGCGCTGTCCCGCCCGGGGGCCGTCGCCATCATGCGCCACGCCCTCGCGCCCGGCACCGGAGACCCCGCCAGCTTCCGACTGGGGGATTGCCGCACGCAGCGCAATCTCGACGCGCGGGGCCGCGCCCAGGCCGCTCGCATCGGGCAAGAGATGCGGAGCCGCGGCATCCGCTTCGACCGGGTGCTGACGTCGGAGTGGTGCCGCTGCCGAGAGACCGCGGATCTTCTCGAGGTGGGGCCGGTGGAGCCCTTTCCGCCGCTCAATTCCTTCTTCGCCGAGCGGCGTGCGAACGGGCCGGCGCAAACCTCGGCCCTTCGCGCGTTTCTCGACGCGCTCGGGCCACAGACCCGGGCGATGCTCGTCACGCACCAGGTCAACATCACGGCGCTGACGGGGCGGGGCGTCGCCTCGGGTGAGATCTTGGTGATCCGGATGGGGGGCGACGGGCGGGTCACGGTGCTGGGCGCGATCCTGATCCGCGCCTGACGTCCGATCCCGGCACCCCCCCTGTCGAAGGGCACCGGGCACGCGACACCACGCTCGGATACGCAACGCACAGATCAAGGCCGCCGGGCCCGGCGGAAGGCCCGCCTTAGAGCGACATCAGATCCACGGTCTCAACGCCGCCCTCGTCCACGCCGACCTCGAACAGGCCGAGATCGATCAGCCTGTCGCGGAGATTGAAGGCCGGCTCGAGGCGCTCGCTCGGCGCAACGAGCACGATGTCGTCGAAGTCGCGTATGGCGACGTCGAAGGTGGGTGGGGTGAAGACGAAGGTGTTCATGGTGTGGTCTCCTTTCCAGGGTGTGCGCCGGGCGACCCTTTCGCCCGACATCACGCCGGGTTAGTGCGAAGTGCCTCCAGTCCGGCGCGGTCGCCGTGCCGGCCGGGCCCTCACGCCGCCTCGCTTGATCGTGAGCGCGGTGCCGCAACTCCGGAGACCGCCGATGCCCGCCGCGCCCCTCAACCCTCAGCTCGCCAGCACCCTCGCACCGCCGGTGATGGCCGCCCGGCGGTGGCTCGCGGAGACACGCCTGCCGGAGGGTGTGCCGCTCCTCAACCTCTCCCAGGCCGCACCGGCGGATCCGCCGCCGGAGCCCCTCCGCCGCGCGATGGCCGACGCGCTCGCCGCGGGCGGGGAGGCGCATCTCTACGGCGCCGTTCTCGGCGACCCCGAGCTCCGCGCGGCCATTGCCCGGGTTTGGTCGTCCGATTATCGCGCCGAGATCGCTGCGGAGCAGGTCGCCGTCACGGCGGGCTGCAACCAGGCCTTCTGCGCGGCCATCGCCACCCTCTGCGGGCCGGGAGACGCGGTGCTCCTGCCGGTGCCGTGGTACTTCAACCACAAGATGTGGCTCGACATCTGCGGCATCCGCGCCGTGCCGATCCCCCCGGGGCCGGGGCTGCGGCCGGATCTCGGCGCTGTGCGGGCGGCCCTCACGCCGAAAGTTCGGGCGCTCGCCCTCGTCTCCCCCAACAACCCGACCGGCGTCGACTCCACGCCGGACGAGCTCGGCGCCGCCTTCGATCTTTGCGCCGAGGCGGGGATCGCCCTGGTGCTCGACGAGACCTACCGCGACTTTCGCTCGGCCGAGGGGCCGGCGCACGGCCTCTTTGCCCGTGCGGGCTGGGAGGAGACGCTCGTCCATCTCTACAGCTTCTCCAAGGTCTACCGGCTCACAGGCCACCGCACCGGCGCGATGCTGACGGGGGCGGCGCGCCTCGCGGAGGCGGAGAAGTTTCTCGACACCGTGGCGATCTGCCCGCCCCGCACGGGGCAGATCGCGGCGCTCGCGGGGCTTCGCGCGCTCGGGCCCTGGGTGGCGGACGAGCGCGCGGAGGTGCTGACCCGCCGCGCCGCGCTCGAGGCCGGGCTCGCCGCGCTCCCGGGTTGGCGCTGCCTCGGCGCGGGCGCCTATTTCGCCTGGGTGGAGACGGAGGTCGCGCCCGAGCTGTCCTCCACCGCCCTTGCCAAGGCCCTTCTGGCCGAGCGTGGGGTTCTGGCGCTGCCAAGTGCCATGTTCGGGCCGGAGGCGGGGCCCGCCGCGCCCTCCCGCGCCCTCCGCCTCGCCTTCGCCAATGTCGACCGTGCTGGGATCGCGGATCTTCTCGGGCGTCTCCGAGGCTGGCGGGCCTGAGCCGGGGCCGGCGCGCCTTGTGCCTCGCGCCGCCCGCCGCTACCTAAGTGAAAACCCGCATGGAGAGGCCGGATGCTTGAGTTTCTGCGGCGAGGCGTGAAGTCCTGGGTGGCCAAGGCGCTGCTCCTCCTGCTCATCGCGAGCTTCGCCGTCTGGGGCATCTCGGATGTCTTCACCCACAGCCCCTCCAGCGCGGTCGCGACCATCGGCGACGAGACCGTGACGTTCGAGGCCTATGCCAACGAGCTCCAGCGGCGGCGGAACGTGCTCAGCCAGCAGGCCGGTCGCGCGGTCTCGTTTGCCGAGATGCGCGCCAACGGGATCGATCAGCTCATCCTGGGCCAGATGATGCGCGAGCGGGCCATGGCGGCGGAACTCGCGGCGCTCGGCCTCTCGGTGCCGGACGAGGCGGTGGCCGAGGCGATCCGCGCCATCCCTGCCTTTCAGAGCTCGGCGGGCGGCTTCTCGCCGGACAGCTACCGGTTCGCGCTCCAGCGCGAGGGCTTCTCGCCCGCCGCCTTCGAGGAGCTCACGCGGGTGGGGCTCTCCGAGCAACTCCTGACCGGGGCCGTGAGCGCGGGCGCGATGCCGCCACCAGGGCTTGCGCCGCGGATCGCGGCCTATCAGGGCGAGCGGCGGGCGATCGACACGGCGATCCTGCCGCCAGAGCGCGCGCCCGACCCCGGAGAGCCGGACGACGCCGAGCTGGAGGCCCATTACGCGGCCAATCCGGAGGCCTACACCGACCCTGAGCGGCGCTCTGGACTCTATATCGAGGTGTCCGCCGCCCTGCTGGCCGAGGAGCTGGCGCCGAGCGACGACGAGATCGCCGCCTGGTACGCCGAGAACGGCAATCTCCTGGGCGTGCCCGCGAGCCGGACGGTGGACCAGCTCCCCGTTCCCCGGGGCCGGGCCCAATCCCTCGCGACCCGGCTCCGAGACGGGGAGATCACCTTCGAGGCGGCGGCGCGGGAGCTCGGCGAGGATCCGGCGGATCTGGATCTCGGCCGGGTCGAGGCGACGGATCTGCCCGACCGCGTGGCGGAGGCGGTGTTTGCGGCGAGCGAGCCCGGCATCGTCGGCCCCGTGGACGCGCCGACCGGGGCCGTGCTCATCCGCATCCGCGATGTGACGATCGGCGGGACGCCCAGCCTCGAGGCCGCGCGGGACGACATCGCCGCCCGCCTCGCTCGCCAAGCCGCGCTCGACCGGGCGCCCGAGATCGCCAACGAGATCGACGACCTCCGCGCCGCGGGCCGAAGCCTGGAGACCGTGGCCTCGGAGACCGGGCTCGCCCTCGGCCGGTTCGAGGGGCTGACGGCGGACGGGCGGCTGGAGGACGGCCGGGCCGAGGGGATCCTGGCACGTCCCGATTTCCTTGCCGAGGTGTTCGAGGCGCTCGACCATGAGGAACGGGATCTCCACGAGACGCCCGAGGGGGGCTACTTCCTCGTGCTCGTGGAGCGCATCGAGGAGGCCCATCTCGAGCCGCTCGACGCGGTGCGGGACCGGGTGGCGGCGGACTGGGCCGCGGAGGCGCGCCAGGCCGCTCTCCTGGCCGAGGCCGAGCGGGTGGCCGGGGCGATCGCGGGCGAGGCCGATCTTGCCGGGTGGGCCGAGCGCGAGGGGCTGCGGCTCGTCTCGCATCCGGCCTTCGGGCGCGACCGTCCGCCGATGGGCCTGCCGGTCGCCCTGGTCGAGGCGGTGTTTGCCGCCGAGGAGGGGACGGGCGTCGCGGCGCGGCTGCCGGGCCAAGCCGGCGCGATCGTCGTGGAGGTGCGTGCGGTCGAAGGGCTCGAACCCGACGCGCTTGGCGACCTGTCGGGCCGGGTCGAGGCCGCGATGGCGGCGCAGCTTGCGGGCGATCAGGCAGAGCTCTTCGCCCGGGCGGTGGAGGCGAGCTTCACAGCGGAGGTCGATCCCGGCGCGCTTCAGGCGGTGTTCGATTATTTGGGTGCGCGCACCGGTGGCTGACGATTGTTCGGGCGATGTCGAGATCGCCCCCGACTACCGTGCCTTCGAGGCCGCTTATCGCGCCGGGCCCACGCTCCTCTCGGCCCGCGTGGTGGCGGACACCGAGACGGCGGTCTCCCTCACCCTCAAGCTCACCGGCGCGGGGCCGGATAGCTTTCTCCTCGAATCCGTTACGGGCGGGGAGGTGCGGGGCCGCTACTCGGTGATCGGCTGCCAGCCGGACCTCGTCTGGCGCTGCCGCGGCGGGGCGGCCGAGATCAACCGCCGGGCGGAGGCCGACCGGGACGCTTTCGAGCCCGAGGAGCGCGAGAGCCTCGCCAGCCTCCGCGCCCTTATCGCCGAGAGCCGGATCGCGCTGCCGGAGGGCCTGCCCCCCATGGCCGCCGGGATCTTCGGCTATCTGGGCTACGATATGATTCGGCTGGTCGAGCGGCTCGGCCCGCCCAACCCGGACCCGATCGGCCTGCCGGACGCGCTCTTCCTCCGCCCCTCGCTCGTCGCGATCCTCGACAACATCCGCGATGAGGTCATGCTGGTGGCCCCCGTCTGGCCGGGGCAGGAGCCCCGCGCCGCCTTCGACCGGGCCGAGGCCCGCCTCCGCGACGCGCTCGCCCGGATCGCGGGGCCCGCTCCGGCGGGCCACCTCACCGCCGCCAGCACCGAGGCGCTCCGCGCGCTCACCCCGGTGTCCAACACCCCGCGCGAGACGTATCTCGAGACGGTGGAGCGGGCGAAGGCCTATATCCGCGCGGGCGACATCTTCCAGGTCGTGCCGTCCCAGCGCTGGACATTGCCGCTGGAGGTGAGCCACGTTTCCCTATACCGCGCGCTCCGGCGTACGAACCAGTCGCCCTACATGTTCTACGTCAATCTCGGGGAGGCG
>CAYXPI010000031.1:0-27498 GCA_964467005.1 uncultured Limibaculum sp.
GTGCGGGAAGAGCGCGTAGTTCTGGAACACCATGCCGAGGTCGCGCTGATGCGGCGGCGTTCGGATCATCTCGTCGGCGCCGAAGCGGAGGGAGCCGCAGTCCGGCCGGGTGAAGCCTGCGATCACCATGAGGAGGGTGGTCTTGCCCGAGCCGGAGGGGCCGAGGAGGGTGAGGAACTCGCCAGATCGAATGTCGAGGGTCACGTCGTCGAGCGCGCGCACGGGCCCGTAGGTTTTGGTTACCCCGCGCACGGCAATCGGAAGGGCCTCGCCCGCCTCACCGGTCATGCTTCGCCCCCCTGTCTCGGCCCGGGGCGCCGCGGCGCCCCGGGGGATGTCGCGCTCACTCGGTGAGCATCTCCTGATACATCTCGGCGGCGGTGGTCTCCCACTCGGCGTACCATTCGAGATTGACCGGAAGCTGCTTCGCCGCGTTGTCCGGGTGCGAGGGCAGCGCGAGGAGCGTCGCCTCGTCGGCCGGCGAGATCGCATAGGCCGCCGTGTTGGTGGGCCCGTAAGTGATGTGGAGCGGCAGGTTGGCCTGATACTTGGCCTGGGAGATGACGGCCAGGAATTCCATCGCCGTGTCCTTGTTGGGCGCGCCTTTCGGGATCGCGAAGCAATCGTAGTCGAGCAGCGCCTGGTTGAAGGAGTAGGCCACCTTCGCGCCGTCCTTGGCCGCGTTGTCGAAGCGCCCGTTCCAGCCGGTGGTCATGTCGACCTCGCCGTCCTTCATGAGCTGGGCGTGCTGGGCGCCCGAGGTCCAGAAGACGGCGATGTGGGGCTTGAGCTCGCGGATCTTGTCGAGCGCGCGCTCGATGCCTGCCTCCGAGCCGAGGACCTCATAGACCTCCTCGGGCGGCACGCCGTCGGCCATCAGCGCGGGCTCCAGCGCGCCGGCCACCTTGCCGCGATAGGCCCGGGTGCCGGGGAACCTCTCCACATCCCAGAAGTCCGCCCAGGATTGCGGGCCCGCATCGCCGTAGGTCTCGGTGTTCCAGGCATAGACCGTGGAGAACACGTCGCCGCCCACGCAATAGTCGGTGTAGAGACCCGGGTAGAACTCCGAGACGTCGATCACCGAATAGTCGAGCGGCTCGAGGAGGCCCTCGGCGGCCGCGCGCGCCGCCGAGCCGGAGCCCGAGGCCACGATGTCGAGCGTGACAGCGCCGGTTTGCACCTGAAGGCGCACATCCGACATGCCGCCATAGGTCTCCTGCTTCACCTCGATGCCGGTGTCGGCCGCGGCGGGCTCGAACAGCGCCTTCGACTGCGCCTCCTGATAGGACCCGCCCCAGGAGGCGATGGTGACCGTTTTTTCGGCCGCGAGCGCGGCGGGGGCGGCCAGGCTGGCCGCCGCGAGGGCGGCGATGATCCGGGTGGTCATGTGTCTCTGTCTCCCTGTTGTGGTCGTGTGGGCCGGCCGGGCTTTCTCGGCCCCGTCGGCGGTCCGTCCGGCCGGAGGTCAGGCCGAACGGGAGCTCCGGCCGCGCGCGGCGCGGCGGCAGTCGAGGCGGTCGCGCCAGGCGTACCAGGCAACCGCCGCGGGCAGGAACCAGGGCCGCCCGGCATAGAGCGGGCGGGTGGGAAAGGGCAGGTCGTCGAACGCCGTGCGCCCCTCGGCGCGGCCAAGCACCTTCTGCCCCGTGCGCAAGCCGAGATAGCTCGACATCGAGACGCCGGAGCCGCAATAGCCCAAGGCGTAGTGGATCCCCTCGTGAACCCCGGTGTGGGCAAGCTCGTCGAAGGTGTAGGCGACGAAGCCGCACCAGGAGTGGGATATCTTGGTCTCGCGGAGCTCGGGGAAGATGCGCGTCATCTCCGCATGGAGGCGCGGCGCGCTCTTCCGGGGATCGGTCTCGGCCGCCGAGACCCGCCCGCCGAACACCACCCGCCGACCATCGGGCGACGGGCCGTAATAGTAGACAACCCGGCGCGTGTCGCACGTCACCCGGCCGGTGGGAAAGAGGGCGCGAACCCGCTCGGGCGCCATGGGCTCGGTCGCGATCACATAGCTGCCGATGGGGATCACGCGGCGCCGCAACCAGGGCGTCACGGCGCGCGTGTAGCCGTTGGTGGCCACCACCACGTCGCGCGCGCGGATGGTGCCGAGCTCCGTGGCGATCTCGAACTCCGCGCCGCGCTTCTCGATCGCGAGGGCCGCGCAACGGGGGACCACCTGAACCCCGCTCGCCAGGGCCGCCATCAGGAGCCCGCGGTGATACCGGCCGGGATGGAGCCGCGCGACCCAGGGGAAGACCACGCCGCCCCAGTAGAAATCCGACCCAATCTCGGCGCCCTGCTCGGCCCGCGGCACGGCGAAGGCGTCGTCGCCCTCCTCCCGCCGTCGCCGCTCGGCCCGCCGCGCGAGGCCCTCATACGCCTCCGGCGTGTGCGCGGCGTGGAAGCGCCCAGTGCGGCCGAAGTCGCAGGCGATGCCCTCCTCGGCCACAAAGCTCTCCACCCAGTCGAGCGCGGCCCGCCCCTCCGCCCGGATCGCCTCGGCGCGGTCCCGTCCGACACGGCGGGTGAGCTGGGTGAGAGAGGGCTTCACGCTCGAGCTGATCTGGCCGCCGTTGCGCGTGCTGCACCCCCAGCCGGGCTCGCCCGCCTCGAGCACCACGGTGGTGCGCCCGCCGCGGGCGGTGACGAGCGCCGCGTTGAGCCCGGTGTAGCCCGACCCGACGACCACGACATCCGCCCGCTCTGCGAGCTTCCGCGGGAGCGCCGGGGCGGCGGGCAGGCCCTCGTGCCAATAGGGCTCGGTGGAAAAACCCGCGCCGAAGAGGCGCCCCGGGCCACGGCCGACCGGCGCTGGCCTCGGCCCCTCGCCCCCCATCTCTCTCAGCTCCGGCTCGGCCATGGGTGTCCTTCGCGCAACTCTCGCGAGGGTATCCGAACAAAGGGGGCGGCCAAGGTCAACGGAAATGGTGGGCTCTGCCGTGCCGCGGGGCCTCGCCACCGTCCGGGCCGGACGGTCGGCGCCGGTCCGATAGGGGTGCAGCGCGTGGCCTCGGTGGAAGACGACCTCGCACTCGCCACCGGTGCTCTCGTCGACACCCGCCGACGCGCCGCCTCGCTCCGCGTGCTCACGATGATGGCAAGCTGCGGGACGCTCACACCGTCGCGCAGGATCGAGTCCCTCCGGGCGAGGACGGTGCCGAGTGCACCGGTGGCAAGAGCGACCGCCCGGCCTCGACCCACCAAGCCGCGGGGCACAACCGCTGCGGTGAGGTCCCGCTCGGTGGCGGCGCCGGCAATGGCGCTCTCGACGATCCCGTCGCGCAGCGGACCCGCCCGGCCTGACGGGAAAATGGGTTGACCCCCCCGCCGGCCGCTCTTCATAGTCGCGCGCAACCCGGCCGCCCGCGCGGCTGCACCCGGATCTTGGAGGACACGATGGCCTGGACCGCCCCGACGATCGACGAACTCGCCTGCGGCATGGAGATCAACATGTACGCACCGGCCGAGACCGACGAGCGCGCGCGCGACTGACGCGGCGCTGACCGCGAAGGCCGAAGCTTGAGCGGACTTCGCGTCATCATCCTGGGGGCGGCGGCCGGCGGCGGGCTGCCCCAATGGAATTGCGCCTGCCCGAATTGCCAGGCGGCCCGGGCGGGCACTCTTTCGCCCGCCACCCAATCTTCTGCGGCGGTCTCGGTGGATGGGGTGGACTGGGCGCTCCTCAACGCCTCTCCCGATCTCGGCGGACAGATCCTCGCCACACCCGAGCTCCACCCGCACGGCCTCCGCCGGTCCCCGATCCGCGCGGTCCTCCTCACCAACGGCGACATCGACCATGTGGCGGGCCTCCTCACCCTTCGAGAGCGCCAGGCCTTCGACCTCATCGCCACGGCCGAGATCCTGGATGTGCTCGCGGCCAATCCGATCTTCGCCGCGCTGGACCCCGCGCTCGTCGCCCGCCGGGCCGTCGCGCTCGACCGGCCGTTCGAGATCCTCCCCGGCCTCCACGCGCGGCTCGTTCCGGTGCCCGGCAAGGTTCCCCTCTATCTCGAGGGGGAGAGCGTGGCGACCGATCTGGAGGGCGAGCAGACCGTGGGTGTCGAGCTCACGGCCTCTGGGCGGCGCGCGCTCTACATCCCGGGCTGCGCCCGCGTCACCCCGGCGCTGGCCGCGCGGCTCTCGGGCGCCGACCTCCTCCTCTTCGACGGCACGCTCTGGGCCGACGACGAGATGATCCGCCTGGGCGTCGGCGCGAAGACCGGCCTGCGCATGGGCCATCTCAGCATCAGCGGGCCGGAGGGGTCGCTCGCCGCCCTCGCGCCACTCGAGATCGGGCGCAAAGTGTACGTGCATCTCAACAACACCAATCCCGCCCTCGTCCCCGGATCGCGCGAGCGGGCCGAGGTGGAGGCGGCTGGCTGGGCGGTGGCGGCCGACGGGATGGAGCTCCGCCTGTGAGCCCGCCGCCCGCCTCCCGCGCCGCGTTCGAGGCGCGCCTCCGCCGGATCGGCGCGGAGCGCTATCACGACACGCATCCCTTCCACCACCGGCTGCACGGCGGCCACTGCACGCCGGACGAGGTCCGCGCCTGGGTGATCAACCGCCACTACTACCAAAGCCGGATCCCGATGAAGGACGCGGCCCTCCTCTCCCGGGTCGAGGACCCGGCGCTCCGACGCGCCTGGCGTCGCCGGATCGAGGACCAGGACGGCACGGAGGAGCGCGAAGGGGGCCTCGCGCGGTGGCTGCGCCTCGCCGCGGCGGTGGGGCTCGACCCGGCCTATGTCGCGTCGGGCGCGGGCGTCATGCCGGCCACCCGCTTCGCCGTCGACGCCTATGTGCGCTTCGTGCGCGAGCGTTCGCTCCTCGAGGCCGTCGCCTCCTCTCTGACCGAGCTCTTCGCGCCGAGGATCCACGCCGAGCGCATTGCGGGCCTTATCGAGCACTACGCCTTCGCCGACGAGCGCGCCCTCGGCTACTTCCGCACCCGGCTCGAGGAGGCTCCGAAGGACGTGGAATTCGGCCTCGCCTGGGTGCTCGACCGCGCGGTCACCGCCGACGCGCAGGACCGCGCCGCCGCCGCCCTCGTCTTCAAGACCGACGTCCTCTGGGCCCAGCTCGACGCGCTCTGGGCGGGCTATGTCGAGCCAGGCCGCATTCCCCCCGGCGCGTGGCGCCCCGGCACCGGGCTCGCGCCATGACGCTCGAGGAGCATCTCCGGCCGCGCCTCCTCTCGGGCGTGCGCACAAAATACGACCGCGTGCGGGACAGATGGGTCCTCCTCGCGCCGGAGCGGACCTTGCGGCTCGACCCCATCGGCGCCGCGATCCTTGCCGAGATCGACGGCGCACGGAGCTTCGGGGCGATCGTCGACGCCCTGGCCGAGCGGTACGCCGCGCCGCGGGACCGGATCGCGCGCGACGCCGGCGCCTTTCTCGCGGCCCTCATCGAGCGGCGCATGGCCGAGGCCCTCCCATGACCGCGCCCGGCGCCGTGTCTCCACCAATGGCGCTCCTCGCCGAGCTCACCCATCGCTGCCCGCTGGCCTGCCCCTATTGCTCCAACCCCATCGCGCTGGCGCAGCGTTCGGCCGAGCTTCCCACCGAGACCTGGGCGCGGGTCTTTGCCGAGGCGGCGGAGATCGGCGTTCTCCATGTCCATCTCTCGGGCGGCGAGCCGGCCGCTCGGCACGATCTCGAGGCGCTGGTGGCCGCCTGCCGCGCCGCGGATCTCTACGCCAACCTCATCACCTCGGGCGTCGGCCTCACCGAGCGGCGGCTCGACGCCTTGGCCGCCGCCGGGCTCGACCATGTGCAGCTCTCGATCCAAGGGGCGGACGCGGCGACGGCCGACGCCATCGGCGGCTACGCCGGCGGCTTCGCGCGCAAGATGCAGGTGGCCGCCTGGGCGACGGAGCGGGACCTGCCGCTCACGGTCAACGCGGTGATGCACGCGCGCAATCTCGACCGGCTGGAGGAGACCATCGCGCTGGCCCTCGAGCTCGGCGCCCGGCGGGTGGAGATTGCCACCGTCCAGTTCCACGGCTGGGCCGAACGGAACCGGGCGGCCCTCATGCCGACGCGGGCGCAGGCCCAAGCGGCGGCCGCGACGGTGGCCGCGGCCCGCGCGCGGCTGAAAGGCCGGATGGTGATCGACTATGTGCCCGCGGACCACCACGCGGATTACCCCAAGGCCTGCATGGGCGGCTGGGGAAGCACAGGGCTCGTCGTCGTGCCGGACGGCCGCGCCCTGCCCTGCCATGCGGCCCACACCATCCCGGGCCTCGCCTTCCCCCGGGTGACCGACCAGAGCCTCGGCGAGATCTGGGAAAGAAGTGCGGCCTTCAACGCATTCCGCGGGGTGGACTGGATGCAGGAACCCTGCCGATCCTGCGACCGGCGGGGCGTCGATTTCGGGGGATGCCGCTGCCAGGCATTGGCCCTGACGGGCGACGCGCGGGCGACCGATCCGGTCTGCGTCAAGTCCCCCCACCGCGCGCCCCTCATGGCCCGGGTGGAGGCGGAGGCCGCGGCCGGTGCCCCGCTCGTCTACCGGACAGGTCCGTAAGCGCCCAGCCGAACGGGCGGCGGGGAAAGGCCCAGCACCGCGCGCCAGATCCGATCCCGCACCGCCGTGCGGGCGGGCGCCAGCGCATCCCTCTCCCAGCCGAGGAGGCTCACCACCAGCCCTGCGCCATTGGGCAGAGACCCCACCCCGGCATAGGCAGGGCTCGCCGCCTCGGTGAGCGGCGCGGCCAGCGCCTCCGCAAGCCCGGCGGCCCGGACGTCGAGGCAGAGGATCTGTGCCAGAGCCCGCGGGGCGCCCCGCCGCCCGCCCGCCGCAGCCACCGCCTCGGGCGTGAGCGCCAGACGCGCCGCGGCCAGGCCCGCGTCCCCGGGGGCGACAATGCGCACGGCCAGTTCCACGGCGAAGGGCAGGCCCTCTGGCCAGACGACTGCCTCGGACCACAGCACCGTCGCCTCGGCCGCGGCCGAGACCTCGAGCCGGCTCGCGAGCCGCGCCCGGGGGCGGAGAACCGTGGGCGGGCGCACCACCTCGAGACAAGCCCCCGGTGCGGCGTCGATCTCCCAGACCGTCTCGGCCGCAGCGCCACCGCGCCCGGGCTGGACGATCTCGGCCCCCGCAAAGGCGAGCTGGAGGGCCGCGCCCGTCCCCACCGCCGCACGCGCGCGCACCCGATCGCCGCCCAGAACGACGCCCGCGACCGACTGCGGGATGACCGTGGCAAGTCCCTCCGGCCCCCCGCCATGGTGAAAGGCCCGGGTGAGGCTCCAGGGATAGCGCCGGCCCGCGCGGGCGAGCCAGGTCATGCCGTCGTCCCCCCGCGCCGCCACGAGATCGAGCGCGGGCACGTCCGGCCCGAGCGGCGGGGCGCCATCGGCCCCGGGGCTCATCTCAGGAAATGCGCCCGGTGGAGCGGCACCTCGGTTGCGGGGGGACAGGTGAGGAGGCGGCCATCGGCGCGCACCTCGAAGGTGGCGGGGTCCACCTCGATCTCGGGGCAGGCGTGGTTGCGGACCATATCGGCCTTGCCCCGGCCCCGCACCGTCGCGATGGGGAGGAAGGGCCGCGCGATGCCGAGGCGCTCCCGGGTGCCGGCGTCGAGCGCGAGCTGGCTCACAAACACCGCGCCGAGATGGGCCGGCATGCTCCCGAACGCGCCCCACATCGGCCGGTGAAGGTTGGGCTCGGCGCCGAGATGCGAGCCCGCCCCGTCGCCCGCCGAGGCCCAGACGATCTCGCCCGATTTGAGCACGAGCGCCGGCTTGGCGCCGAAGCTCGCCCGAGGCCAGAGCACGATGTCCGCCATCCGCCCGTCCTTGAGCGAGCCGACATGGGCCTCGATGCCCGCCGCGATCGCCGGGTTGCAGGTGAGCTTCGCCGCATAGCGGAGGATGCGCGCGTTGTCCGACGGCCCGTCGCCCGGCAACGGCCCCAGCCGGCGCTTCATCACGCTGGCGAGCTGCCAGCATTTGGCGACGTTCTCGGCCAGCCGGCCCATCCCCTGGCTGTCGGTCGCGAAGATCGAGATCGCCCCCATGTCGTGGAGGAGGTCCTCCGCCGCCATGCTCTCGGGCCGGATGCGGCACTCGGCGAAGGCCACGTCCTCGGGAAGCGCAGCGTTGAGCACGTGGCAGAGCATGGTCATCGGCACCCCCTCCTCGAGGGCCGCCGGGGTGAAGGGGTTGGTCGGGTTCGTCGAGGAGGGGAGCACATGGGGCAGACCCGCGACGCGCAGGATGTCCGGCGCATGGCCCCCGCCCGACCCCTCCACATGGTACATATGCGCCGTCCGGCCCTTGAGCGCGGCCAGCGTCACCTCGCAAAAGCCGAACTCGTTGAGCGTGTCCGTGTGGATGTGGACCGAGAAGTCGTGCGCGTCCGCGGTGGCGAGGGTCCGGTCGATCACCGCGGGCGAGGCGCCGAAATCCTCGTGGATCTTCACGCCGAGCGCCCCGCCCGCGACCGACTCCTCGATGGCCCCAGGGTCCGAGCACCCGCGGCCGAGGAACCCGAAATTGATCGGGAAGGCGTCCGCGGCGCGGATGAGCCGGCCGAGCGTCTCGGGCCCTGAGCAGGTGACGTCGAAATGCGGCCCCGGCGACATCCCGATCATCGTGGTGCAACCGCCTGCCAGCGCGTGCCACACCTGCTGGGGCGTGAGGAAATGGGCGTGCGCCTCCACCGCGCCGGGGGTGGCCACGTAGAACTCGCCGTTGATCACCGTGGTGTTGGGGCCGCAGACGAGGCGCGGATCCACCCCCTCCATGATGTCCGGGTTGCCCGCCTTGCCGAGCCCCGCGATCCGGCCGCCCCGCACCCCGATGTCGCATTTCACGACGCCGATCTCCGCGTCGATCACCGTGGCGTTCTGGATCACGAGGTCGAGCGCGCCGGCGGCCGCCGTCCCGGTGACGCAGAAGCCCTCGCCGTCGCGCATCGCCTTGCCCGCGCCGGTGGTGAGCTCGTCGCCCGGGCGGGTGAGGTCGCGCTCGATCTCGGCCCAGAGCCCGGTGTCGCCGAGATGCACCCGGTCGCCCGTGGTGGGGCCATACATCTCGGCATAGGCGCGGCGGGAGATCCGGGCCATCTCAGGCGCCCTTGTAGCCGGCAGCGCGGGCCCGGGCGAGCGCCGCAGCGCGCGCGGGCGCGTCCGTCGGCCCATCGGTGAGGGCGGCGAAACCGTGGGCCTCGGCCCGGCCGGCGAGCGCAACGAGCGTCACGCGCTGGGTGATGCCGGGCTCGAAGCGCACCCCCCCGCCCGAGGGCACGTCGAGCCGCATGCCGAAGGCCGTGGCCCGGTCGAACTCCAGCATCGGGTTCGCCTCGAAGAAATGGGCGTGGCTGCGCACCTGCACCGTCCGGTCCCCGGTGTTGAGGACCTCGACCTCCGCCCGCACCCGGCCGGGGTTGAGCTCGATCTCCGCCTCCGGGCTCAGGATGGCGCCGGGCGCCGTGGCGGGGTCGGCCCCGCCGATCGGGTCGAAGACGGTGACGAGCTTGGTCCCCTCCGCCATCGAGACCTCGACCGAGACGAGCGGCACCAGCGCCGCCACCCCGGCCTCCACCGCCTCGGGCCCCAGGATCTCGCCGCCGAGCGCCACGAGTTCCGGGTGGGAGAGCCCCCGGCGGGCGGCGGTGAGGATCTCGTCGGCGATGAGCGCGGCCGCCTCCGGCGCCGAGAGCCGGATGCCCTGGGCCCGGTAGCGCCGCGCGAGCTCGGCGGCGGTGAAGATCGTGAGCCGCTCGAGCTCGGTGGGGGTAAGATGCATGGGCTCAGATCCTCAGGTCGCGAACAGGCGGGCGCCGGGGCCCGGCAGATCGTGGCGCATGAGGGCGATCTCCGCCAGAGGGGCCTGGCTGGCGGGCGGCGCGAGCGGCGCGCGCGCCAGGGCCACGACCTCGTCGGCGAGCTCGGCACGAAACGTCTGAGCCGCCAGCGCCCCGAGGAGCCCTAGCCGGATGGCGGCCGAGGCGAGGCGGGCGACATAGCCGGTGCCCGAGGCGATCAGCGCGGCCTCGGAGCCGAGCCCGGCCAAGGCCCAGACCCGGCCTTCGACCACCGCCGCATGGCCCGGCGTCGACCCCAGGCGGAGGGCCGCGCCATAGGCGTCCCCGCCCAGGATCCCGAGCCGCTCGGCCGCCCTGAAGATCCCGCGCCCCACCGCCCGGCTCCCGAACCGCCCGGGCGCCGACCAAAGGCAGGCCTCCATCTCGGCGTCGCGCGCCAGGGCCTCGGCCGGCCCGGCCCAGGCGCCCGCCGTCATCACCCGGTCGAGCGGCGCCCAGCGATGGCGGAGCTCGCCCGCGATCCAGGGCCGCACCGACGCCTCGTCCACCAGCCCGTCGCGCGCCAGGCGCTCGAGGCCCGAGGAGTGCGCGAAGGCGCCGGTGGGAAAGGCGCTGTCGCCGATCTGCAGCGCAAGCGCGAAAGCCGCGGGCTCCACGCTCAGGGCGCCAGATAGCGGAGGAGCGCGGGGTCGTCGCGCACCTGGTCCGACGGGCCTTCGAGCGCGATCCGCCCCCGGTCCATCACATAGGCATAGTCCGCCACCCGCAGCGCGAGCTCCACGTGCTGCTCGACGATGAGTATGCTCATGCTCCGCGCGAGCTGGCCGAGACGCTCGGCGATCTCCTCGATCACCCCAACCCAAACCCCCTCCGTCGGCTCGTCGAGGAGAAGGAGCCGCGGCCGTCCCAGAAGCGCGCGGCCGATGCCGAGCATCTTGCGCTCGCCGCCCGAGAGCGTGCCCGCCTGCTGGGAGAGACGCGCGCCAAGCTTGGGAAAGAAATCGAGCACCATGTCGAAATCCGCCCGCCCCTTCTGCGAGACGGCGCCGAGGGCCAGGTTCTCGCGCACCGTGAGCCGGGCGAACACCGCCTGCTCCTGGGGCACATAGCCCATGCCGGCGCGCACCCGATGCTCGGTGTCGGTGCTCTGGGTCTCCGCCCCGTCGAGCCGGATCGCGCCCGAGGTGGTGGGCAGCTCGCCGATGAGCGTCTTCAAAAGCGTGGTCTTGCCCGCGCCGTTTCGGCCGAGGACCGCGACGCCGCCCGCCTTGGGCGCCGCGATGGAGGTTCCGAACAGGACCTGGGAGCGGCCATAGCCGGACACCAGATCCTCCACTTCGAGCAGGCTCTCAGACACGGGTGGTGTAGACCTCCTGAACGCGGTCGCTGGTTTCGATCTCCGCCACCGTCCCGTCGTCGAGCACCTTGCCGGAGTCGAGCACGGTGAGACGGTCGCAGATCTCCTTGATGAAATCGAGGTCGTGCTCGACGATGACGAGGGCGCAGAAGTCCTTGATCGGCGCAAGCAGGCGCCCGGTCTCCCGCCGCTCCTCTGGCGACATGCCCCCGGTCGGCTCGTCGAGGAGGAGGAGCTTCGGCTTCTGCGCGAGCGCCATCGCGATCTCGAGCCACTGCTGCTCGCCATGGCTGAGCTCGCCCGCGAGATCGTCCGCCCGGCCCTCGAGCCGAAACCGCTCCAGCATCGCCATCACCTCGCCGTCGAGCGCCCGGCGCGAGCGCGAGCCGAGGAGCTCCCACACCCCCCGATGCGCCTGGAGGGCGAGGAGCACGTTGTCGTAGACCGAGAGCTCCGGCAGCACCGCGGTGATCTGGAACTTGAGGCTGAGGCCCGCGCGGGAGCGGCCTGCGGGCG
Source organism: uncultured Limibaculum sp. (assembly GCA_964467005.1). Taxonomy (GTDB): domain Bacteria; phylum Pseudomonadota; class Alphaproteobacteria; order Rhodobacterales; family Rhodobacteraceae; genus Thermohalobaculum. Next base: position 11,651 of record CAYXPI010000031.1, read on the forward strand.
TGCGCCGGGTGATGTCCTCCCCGTCGAACCGGATGGTGCCCGAGCTCGGCAGATGCGCCCCGGCGATCGCCTTCAAGAGCGTGGACTTGCCCGAGCCGTTGGGCCCGATGAGGCCGTGGAAGCTGCCCGCCGCCACATCGAGATCCACCCCGCCGAGGGCCTGCAGCGCCCCGTAGCTCTTGGTCACGCCGCGCACCTCGAGGAGCGCCATCAGCGCTCCTCCCGCCGGCCGTAGGAGCCGATGCGCTCCCGCTCCGAGAGGACGAAGCCGAGAAGTCCCGTCGGCTTGTAGGCCACCACCACCAGCATGATCGCGCCGAGGATGATCGGCCACACGCTCTTGAAGATGTCCTGATCCGAGAGCTGGAAGGCGATGATCTCGATGGCGAAGGCGCCCAGCACCGGGCCGATGAGCGTGCCCACCCCGCCGAAGAGGCCATAGAGCACCGCATAGGTCGAGAGCGCGATGCCCATGGAGCCCGGCCCGATGAACCCCTCGTGATGGGCATAGAGCCCGCCCGCAAGCCCCGCGATCGCCCCCGCCAGGCAAAACACCAGGGCCTTGAAGACCTGCACCCGGTAGCCGAAGAAGGCGAGGCGCTCCTCGTTCTGCCGCATCCCTGCGAGCACGAGCCCGAGCTGCGAGCGCACGGTGTAGCGCGCGGCGAGATAGCTCAGCACCAGAGCGCCGAGCACGAGGTGGTAGAAGACGGGGCCGGGCTCGATCTCCATGCCGAAGACCGTCGCGAACTCCCAGATCGACATGCCGTTGCCGGCCCCCACCCACTGCCAGCCCGCCACCAGCCGCTCCGCGGTGTAGGACGCCGTGAGCGTGCCGAGCGCCACGAAGATGATCGTGGGCGTGCGCTTGCCGAGTAGGAGGAACCAGCCGATGAGAAAGGACGTGACGAGCCCCACCAGCACCGTGAGCGGCATGAGCAGCGCGAGCTCGGTGAACCCCGCCTTGTTGGCCAACAGCGCCACGACATAACCCGCCACCCCGAAGAAGAGCGCCTGGCCGAAGGTCATGATCCCGGAATAGCCCCAGGAGAGGTCGAAGCTGATCGCCAGCATGGCCAGCAGCATCATGCGCGTCGCGATGATCGTGTGGAAGTCGTTCGTGAGATGCGGCACCGCGAGGAGGGCCGCCAGCACCAGGATTTCCACCACCGGCAGCACGCCCAAGCGGCGCGACGGGCGGCGCGACGGGCGGGCGGGGGCGGCGGGGCTGTCCGAGAGGCTCACCATAGGCGTCTCCAGCGAGGGGCCCGGGCGCGCACGGTCCGGGCCCGGGGGGGCATCAGGCACACTCGTCCGGAGCGACCATCTCGTCCTTCGAGAGGATGTTCCAGGTGCCGCTCTCCGCACGGGCGATGTACATGTTCATCGCCGCGTGGCCCGTGCCCGGCACCATCTTGGTGGGCCCGCCGGGCGTGTCGGTCACCTCCGCGCTGTCGAGCGCCTCGGCCACCGCGTCGCGCGCCAGATCGCCATTGGTCGCGATCACCGCCGCCTCGTAGAGCTTGATGCCGCGATACATCCCCGTCGAGGCCGAGCCCGCGGTGAAGAGATACTTCGTGTCCGGGAACATCGCGTTGTACTCGGCCAAGAGCGCGGTCGAGGTCGGATCCTCCACGGTGTGGAACCAGTCGAGGCAGGAATACACGCCCTCGAGCTCCCGCTCCGGCACGTAGTTCACCGAGTTCTCGTCGAAGTAGACGCAAGACTGGGTGCCGCCTCGCTCGCCGAAGCCGGCCTCGAAGAGCTGCTTCGTGAAGGCCTGCAGCCCCGGCGGGATCACCGTGTTGAACACGTGGTCGACGCCCTCGTTCATGATCTTCGACACCGTGGCCGAATATTCGAGCTGATCGAGGGGGTAGTACTCCTCGAAGACGATCTCGCCGCCATTGGCCTCGATCACCTCGCGCGCCCAGCGGTTGAGGAGCTGGGGCCAGATGTAGTTGGCCGAGGGCATGGCGAAGCGGCGGTTGCCCTGCTCGATGAGATAGGGGAGGAGACGGGCGCATTGCTGCGCGGGCGTCGGCCCGGTGCAGAAGAGGTTCTCCGTGCACTCCTGGCCTTCGTACAGCTGGGGGTAGATGTAGAGCGTCCGGCCGCGGCGCACGATCGGGTTCTTGATCGCCTCACGCATGGCCGAGGTGATGCCGCCGAGAACCACATCCACCTGCGCCTGCTGGATGAGCCGGCGGACATTGCCGACCGCCACGCCGGGGTCCGAGGCGGTGTCCTCGAGGATGAGCTCCACCGGCCGGCCGAGGATCCCGCCCGCGTCGTTGATCTTCGACACCGCGAACTGCGCGACCTGCCAGTTGGAGTTGCCCGAGGGCGCGATGGCGCCGGTGATATCCGTCGCGATGCCCATCTTGATGGGCTCGGCCGCCGAGGCCCAGCCGGGCCGGAGCACCCAGGAGGTGCCGACAGCGGTCCAGCCGGCTGCGGCGAGGGCCGCGGTCCCACTCAGAAACCCGCGGCGGGTGGGGGTGTGTCGAGCCATTAGAGTCTCCCTCTGCTGATCAGCCCCTGGGGCCGGAGCTTGACGATGACGAGTGCGGTGACAAACACGAGAACCTCGGCGAAGACCGGGCTCACCAGCCCCTCCATGGGGCCGAGATCCCGGAGCCACTGAAAGCCCGGTACCATGGCGCCGATCATGGCCGCGCCCAGCAGCGGGCCCTCGAAGGTGCCGACCCCGCCCAGCATGACCGAAAGGAACGCCTGCACCAGAAAGCGCACCCCGAGATCGGCCGAGAGCGAAAAGAGCGGCACCATGAGCGCGCCCGCGAGCCCCGCGAGCGCGGCCCCGAAGGCGAAGGTCGCGGCGTAAAGCTTGCGCGTGGAGACGCCGGAGGCCCGGGCCAGCGCCGGGTTCTCCAACGCGCCGCGGATCTGCAGGCCGATGGTGGTGCGGGTGAGCGCGACAAAGCACCCCGCCATCACCGCCACGGTGATGAGGATGATCGCCGTCCGCCAATAGGAGAGACTGACCCCGAAGAGGTCGAACCCGCCGGGGATCGGCTCGTCGATCGAGTAGTACTGCCCGCCAATGAGGGCGCGCACCGTCTCGCGCGTGATGAGGCCGATGGCGTAGGTCGCGAGCATGGCGATCACCGGCGCCACATAGAGCCGTCGGATCACCGTGATCTCGATCAGGAGCCCAAAGAGCGCCACGAGAAAGGGCGCGGCCAGCATGCCCGTCCATTCCGGCAGGCCGAGCTCGCGAAACACGTAAACCGTGTAGGCGCCGAGCAGCACGAGCTCGCCATGGCCGAGATTGAAGATGCCCATGAGCGAGGCGATGACGGCGAGGCCCGAGACCACCAGCACCATGATCGAGGCGAAGGCGAGAATGTCGAATGCGAGCTTGAGCCCGAGCTCCATGGCGTCCCTCCCGGCGCGGCACCGGCTCAGGCTGGAACGCCTCGACGACAAAGCGCAAGCGCCGTGTGCATTCGCGGGATCAGATGATCACTTTCTGCGCAAAATGCGAGCAATTTACCAGGTAGAGGTGAAAAGCTGCGCACCGACGCTTGCCAAGCTCCCGGCGCTTCGCCCAGCCTAGGCCGCGCGTTGCTGCGCGACTCGGTGTTGCAGTGCGAATCAGAAACTCCGAGGAGACCCGACCATGTCCGACACGTCGCGCCCCAGCGCGGAGGATCTCGCCCCGATCGCGCGCATGGTGAGCATCCCGCTCTCGGCCGCGCGGCGGGCCGAGGTTCAGCCCGCCCTCGCCGGGCTCCTCGCCGACTTCCAGGTGATCGTCGACACCGATCTCGAGGAGACTCCACCGGCCTTCGCCTTCGATCCGCGGACCGTGGCCGAGCGCGGCGGGGCGGGAGAATGAGCGACCTCGCGCTCACCCCCCTCACCGAGCTCTCAGAGGCGATGGCGGCGGGGCGGGTCACCTCCCTCGAGGCGACGGAGGCCTGCCTCGCCCGCATCGCGGAGACCGAGCCCGTGCTCAACGCCTTCGTCACGGTGCTGGCCGAGCCCGCCCGCGCGGCCGCGGCGGCGGCGGATGCGGAGCGCGCGGCGGGCCGCGTCCGAAGCCCCCTCCACGGCGTGCCGGTGGCACTGAAGGACCTCCTCGATCTCGAGGGCACCCGCACCACCGCCTCCTCGGAGCACTGGGCCGACCGCCCGCCCGCCACCGCCGACAGCGCCGTCGCCGCCCGCCTGAAATCCGCGGGCGCCGTGATCCTCGGCAAGACCCACACCCACGAGTTCGCCTATGGCATCGCGACGCCCACCACGCGCAACCCATGGGATCCCACGCGCATCCCCGGCGGCTCCTCCGGCGGCTCGGCGGCCACGGTGGCCGTCGGCGGCGCGGCGATGGGCATTGGCTCCGACACCGGGGGCTCGATCCGCATCCCCGCCGCCCTGTGCGGCCTCGTCGGGCTCAAGCCCACCTTCGGCCGGGTCAGCCGCGTCGGCGTCGCCACCCTCTCCTGGTCGCTCGACCATGTGGGCCCGATCTGCCGGCGGGTGGCGGATTGCGCCGTCTCTCTCGACGTCCTGGCCGGCTACGACCCGCGGGACCCCGGCAGCCTCCCGGCCGAGGCGCCGTCCGCGGGGAGCGAGCTCGGACGCGGGGTGCAGGGGCTCAAGATCGGCCTGCCCACCAGCTTCTTCTTCGACCAGGTGGAGCCGGAGGTGGCCGCCGCCGCCCGAGGCGCCGCGGAGCGTCTGGCGACCGAGGGCGCGGAGATCCTCGAGCTCCCGATCCCCTTCGCCGACGAGATCCTGCCGGTGGAGTACGCGATCTGCCTGTCCGAGGCCTCGGCCTACCATCTCGAGCGGCTGAAGACCGCGCCCGAGAAGTTCACACCGGACGTCCGCCTCTTCCTCGAAGCCGGCGCGCTCCTCCCCGCCACGACCTACATCCAGGCCCTCCGGCTCCGCCAGCGCATCCAGGCGGAGTTCGGCGCGCTCTTCGGCGCGGTTGACGCCCTGCTCGCGCCCACCGTCTCGGCCGCGGCGGTGCCCTGCGGCACGCCCTCCGTCACCTGGCCCAACGGAACGGAGGAGGCGCTCAACCCCGTCTATGTCCGCCTCTCCGCGCCCGCGAACGTGACCGGCCTGCCCGCCGTCTCGGTCCCCTCCGGCCTCGACGCCCGCGGCCTGCCGCTCGGCGTTCAGATCATGGGGCCCGCGCTCTCGGAGGCCCGGCTGCTGCGCATCGCCGAGGCGCTGGAGCGCCTCGCCCCTCTGCCCGCCCCGCCCCTGCCCTTGAGAGGAGACGCGCCATGACCATCCGCCGCCCGACCCCCGGCCAGCTCGAGGCCCTCGCCGCCGATCTCGGCATGACGCTCGCGCCCCAGGAGCTCGCCAGCTTCCACGGCGCGCTCGAGGGGATCTTCGCCCGCTACGACCTGGTGGACGCCATGGCGGACGAGCTGCCGACTGTGCGCTATCCGCGGACCCCGGGGCAGCGCCCCACGGCCGAGGAGAACCCCTACGGAGCCTGGTTTTGGAAGACCGAGATCCAGGGCGCGGCGGAGGGCAAGCTCGCGGGCAAGCGTGTCGCGATCAAGGACAACGTCCAGGTCGCCGGCGTGCCCATGATGAACGGGGCCTCAACCCTCGAGGGCTACACCCCGGAGGTGGACGCGACCATCGTCACCCGGCTTCTCGACGCGGGGGCCACGATCCTCGGCAAGGCCACCTGCGAGCATTTCTGCCTCTCGGGTGGCAGCCACACCTCCGATCCCGGCCCGGTGCACAACCCCCACCGGATGGGCTACTCCGCCGGCGGCTCCTCCTCGGGCTCGGGCGCGCTCTTGGCCGCGGGCGAGGTCGACATGGCGATCGGCGGCGACCAGGGCGGCTCGATCCGCATGCCGGCCGCCTATTGCGGGGTCTACGGCATGAAGCCCACCCACGGCCTCGTGCCCTACACCGGGGTGATGCCGATCGAGCTCACCATCGACCACACGGGCCCGATGACCAACACGGTGGCGGACAACGCGCTGATGCTCGAGGTGCTCGCGGGGCCGGACGGGCTCGACCCCCGGCAATACAACCCCGACCCGGACACACACTACACCGCCGCCCTCGGCCGGGGGGTGGCCGGTCTCAAGATTGCCGTGGTCGAGGAGGGCTTCGGCCGCGCCAATTCCGAGGCGGATGTGGACGCCGCCGTGCGGGCGGCGGCCAACCAGCTCGAGGCCCTGGGCGCCACGGTCGTGACCGTCTCCATCCCCATGCACGACGCGGGCGTGGCGATCTGGACGCCGATCGCCCTCGAAGGTCTTCAGTGGCAGATGATGCTCGGCAACGGCTACGGCATGAACTGGAAGGGGCTCTACTCGCCCTCGCTCATCGACGCCCATGCGATGTGGCGCGCGAAGGCCGACGAGCTCTCGGCCACCCTCAAGCTCTCGATGTTCGCCGGGCAGTGGGGGATCGACGCCTATCGCGGCCGCTTCTACGCCAAGGCACGCAACATCGCCCGGCGCCTCTCGGCGGCGTATGACCACGTGTTGGCGGACTGCGACCTCCTCCTCATGCCCACCCTCCCCCTCAAGGCGACCAAGCTGCCCGAGCCCGGCGCGCCCCTCGAGGAGGTGTTCGCCCGCGCCTTCGAGATGTTGGAGAACACCTGCCCCTTCGACGTGACCGGCCACCCGGCCATGGCGATCCCCTGCGGCAAGGGCGACGGGTTGCCGATCTCGATGATGCTCGTCGGGAAGGCTTACGACGAGGCGACGATCTACCGGGCGGCCGACGCCTATGCGAGCGCGGTGGACTGGACGACGCTCTGAGCCGCGGGCTTGCGCGGGCGCCCCGCCTGGCCGAGGCTGACAGCCCCAGCCGGAACGGAGGCGCCCGATGTCCGATCATGCCGATCTTGTCGTCCTCGATGGGCGGCTCATGACCTTTGCCGACCCGCCGCCCGGGGCCACCGCCCTCGCGGTGCGGGGTGGGCGGATTTGGGCCCTGGGCACAGAGGCCGAGATCGGCGCGCTCCGCGGACCCGCGACGGAGGTGGTGGAGGCCGGAGGCGGCACCGTGCTCCCGGGCTTCATCGAGTCCCACGTCCATCTCTTCGGCGGGGCGGCGGAGCTCGATGCGCTCAACCTGTCGGGCCTCCGCGGGATCGACGCGCTCACCGGCGCCGTGCGGGCCCGTGCCGCGGCCGAGCCGGAGGCGCGCCTGGTCTTCGGCGTCTGCGCGGACTACCCGATCCTCGGCCCGGGCCACGCGATCAGCCGGCACGATCTCGACCATGTGCTGCCGGACCGGCCCTTCGCCATGATGGCGGCGGACCACCACACCGTTTGGGCGAACACGCGCGCGCTCGCGGCCGCGGGCATCCTCGAGGGCGGCCCCGCGCCGGGGGGCGAGATCGTGATGGGCCCGGACGGGCGCGCCCAGGGCGCGCTCTACGAGGTGGGCGCGTTCGGCCACATCATGAAGCTCACCCCTTTAGGCGGGCGCGAGCTCCTCGGCTATGTGACCGGCGAGGACCCCGACCCCGCCCCCACCGCCGCCGAGCGCGCGACCGACCGCGACGTGCTCGCCCGCGGCCTCGCCTACGCCGCCGCGCAAGGGATCACCACGCTCCACAACATGGACGGCAACCGCTACCAGCTCGCGCTCCTCTCCGAGATCGAAGCGGAGGGCCGGCTCGCGGCCCGGGTTCAGGTGCCCTTCCATCTCAAGCCCTGGCACGGGCTCGACCGGCTGGAGGAGGCGGCGGCCTGGGCGCGCGAGTTCGCGGGGCCCGGGGTCTGGTCCGGCCGGGTCAAGATGTTCATGGACGGGGTGATGGAGAGCTACACCGCCTTCATGCTCGCCCCCTATCCCGGCAAGCCCGAGACCCGGGGCGAGGCGCTCTTCGAGGCGGAGGCGTTCGCCGCGGCCTGCATCCGGGCCGACGCGCTCGGGCTCCAGATCTCGGTGCACGCGATCGGCGACGCGGCGGTGCGGCGCACGCTGGACGGCTACGCGGCCGCACGGGCGGCGAACGGCCCCAGGGATCACCGCCACCGGATCGAGCATGTCGAGGCGCTCGACCCGGCCGATCTGCCCCGGTTCGCCGCCGAGGGGGTGGTGGCCTCGATGCAGCCCCTGCACTCGCCCCTCGGCGGGCTCTTCCCCGTGCCCGAGCGCAACAGCTGCCTCCGCGACGACCAGCTGGCCCTCGCCTTCGCCTGGCGACGCCTGCGCGACACGGGCGCGCGGATGATCTTCTCCACGGATTGGCCGGTGGCGCCGCTGCCCGTCATGCGCTCGGTGCAGGGGGCGGTGGCGACCTCGGTGCCCGAGGGCTGGGAGGATCAGTCCCAGACCCTCTGGGAGGCGCTGGCCGGATACACGGTGGACGGCGCCTACGCCGAGTTTTCCGAGGCCGAGACGGGACGGCTAGCGCCGGGGATGCGGGCCGACATCGCGGTGATGAGCGACGACCTCGCCGCCATGCCGCCCGACCGGCTCGGCGAGGCCCGAGCCCGGGCGACGATCTGCGGCGGCCGCATCACCCACCGGATCTGACCGCGGCCGGACCGAGGCCGGACCGAGGCCGGACCGAGGCCAGACCGAGGCCGGACCGAGGCCGGAGCCGCCCCGATCGCCGGCGCGACGGCTCCGTCCTGCACAGGACGCGGAGGACGGGGGCTCGACGCCCCCGGTCTCCGCGCCCCCTCAGCCCGCACTCACTTCTGAAGCTCGGTCCAGATCGCCGTGTAGAGCTCCTGCACCTCGGGCGGACAGGTGTTGGTGAACCGCCCGGCACCGGCGAGCTCGGCCGGGATCGCCACTTCGGGCGCGGTCTTCATGTCCTCGGGCATGAAGGCCTCGGAGCCCGCGATGCCGTTGGCGTAGCGCGCGAAGGCCGAGATGAGCGCCGCGTTCTCCGGCTCCATGATGAAGTTGAGGAACGCCTTCGCCTCGTCCACGTTCTGGGCGTCCGCGAGCAGGGCCACCGAGTCCATCCAGAGCACGAAGCCCTCTTGCGGGTAGCCGTAGCGCACATCCGGGTTCTTCTCGCGCGAGCGGAAGGCCGCGCCGTTCCAGTAGAGCGCGCCGGCCAGGTCGCGGCCCGCGAATTTCTCGATCACGCCATAATCCATCGAGAGCCACTTGTCCTTGGCGGCCACCAGCGTGTCGCGGACCTGGCGCAGAAGCTCGAGATCGCTCGTGCAGCTCTCGCCCCCGTGGTAGTAGATGGCGGTGTGCATCACGTCTTGCATCTCGGGCGCGACGTTGATCTTGCCGTGGAGCGCCTCGGGCGGGTCGAAGATCACCGCCGAGGTGTTGATGTCGCCCTCGTAAACCGAGGTGTCGACCACCACGCCCACCGAGCCCCATTGCCAGGGCACGGTGTACTCCCGGCCCGGATCCCAGGACACGTCCTTCCAGCGGGGGTCGATGTTCTCGTAGTTCTCCATCTCCGGGATGCCGGGTTTCGCGATGAGCCCCTCGGACACCCAAATCGGCACATAGGTGTGGCTGGGCACCACGAGGTCGAAGCCGTGGCCGCCGGCCTTCACCTTGGCAAGCGCGGTGTCGTTGGAGTCGTAGTCGGTGATCGTGACCTCGATCCCCGTCTCGGCCTCGAACTTCTCGATGAGCTCGGGGTTGGTGTAGTTGCCCCAATTGAAGATGTTGAGCTCGCCCTCGGCGAGGGCGGCGCCGGGCAGTGCGAGCGCGAGGGCGGCCACGGCGGATGTCAGCTGTCGGGTCATGAAACTCTCCTCAGTGTTTTTGGGCGGCGGGCGCCGCCGCGCGCCCATTCTAGGCAAGCTTTCGGGTGACGAGAAAGAAGATCGACAGGATCGCGACCGAAACGCCAAGGAGCACGGTGGAGATCGCGTTGATCTCGGGCGTGATCACCCGGCGGAGCTGTCCGAGCATGTAGGTGGGCAGCGTGTCCTGCCCCGCGGATTTCACGAACTCCGTGATCACCACATCGTCGAGCGAGATGACGAAGGCGAGCATCGCGCCCGCCAGGATGCCGGGAAACATGAGCGGCAGCGTCACCCGGCGGAAGGCCTGCCAGGGCGTGGCGTAGAGATCGGCCGCGGCGGTCTCGAGCGTCCGGTCCATCCCCTCCAACCGGGCGCGGATCGGGAGATAAGCAAAGGGGATGCAAAAGGCCGTGTGCGCGGCGATGAGATAGAAGAGGCCGTGATACCCCGTCGCCTCCTTCACGATGGCGAACATCACGAGGAGAGCCACCCCGGTCACGATCTCGGGCACCATAAGCGGCTGGTTGATGAGGGCGTAGACCGCCGTCCGCCCGCGATAGGGGGGCGTGCGCGTGGTGCCGAGGGCGGCCATGGTGGCCAGCGCCGTGGCGAGCGCGGAGGCCGCGAGGGCGACGACCACAGAGCGGATCGCCGCCTCCTGCACCTGCTCATTCTCCCAGGCCGCCACGTACCAGCGCCAGGAGAACCCCTCCCAGAGCGCGAGGTTGGAGCCCGCGTTGAACGAATAGATCACGAGTGTCGCGATCGGCGCGTAGAGCATGAGGAAGCAGACGATGGCGATGGTGGCGAAGCCCCGCTGACGGCGGACCGAGAAGCTAGCCATGGCCCGCGCCCTCCTTCTGCGCCGCGCGGACATAGACGATGAGCGCCACCATCACGAGGGCGAGGAGCGTGATCGAGAGCGCCGCGCCGAGCGGCCAGTTCCGCCCCTGGCCGAACTGGAGCTCGATGAGGTTGCCGAGCATCATGTTCTTCCCGCCTCCCAGCACCCGCGGGGTCACATAGGCCCCGAGGCAGGGGATGAAGACGAGAATCGAGCCCGCGACGATCCCGGGGCTCGTGAGCGGCACGATCACCCGGCGGAGCACGGCCAGCCGGTCCGCGTAGAGGTCGTAGGCCGCCTCGACCAGCCGAAAGTCGAGCTTCTCCATCGAGGCATAGAGCGGCAGCACCATCAGCGGGAAATAGACATAGGTCATGCCGAGCATGATCGAGAAGTCGGTGAACAGCATCCGGATCGGCTCCTCGACGAGGCCAAGCCCCATGAGCGCCGTGTTGATCACCCCCTCGGCGCGGATCCATTCGAGCATGGCGAAGGTGCGGATGAGGAGGTTGGTCCAGAACGGGATGGTGATGAGGAAGAGCCAGAGATTGCGCGTCTCCCGCGGGCGGGTCGCGATGAAATAGGCGGTGGGAAAGCCGAGGAGGAGGCAGGTGAGCGTGGTGAGAAGCGAGAGCTTCACCGAGCGCCAGAGGATGGCGAGATGCGCGTCCTGGATCTGGAGCTCGCCCGTGAAGATGTCCCGCGTGACGGCGACGGCGGCCCAGCCCTGGGTGGAGAACGCCCAGACGACGCCGCCGTAATCCCCCGGCTCGAGAAAGGAGTAGACGAGGACGATGAAGAGGGGCCCGAAGGCGAAGAGAAAGAGCCAGACGATCGCCGGCATGTTGAGGAGCCAGCGCGCCCGCGCCGCCTGTCGCTCGAGATCGGGCCGGTTCTGCCGCGGCGTCTGCTCCGGCCGGGACTGGGCGCCGCCGTCCACCCGTCAGTCCCGCAGCACCTGGAGGGCCCCGGGCGCGAGCGCGATGCCGACCGCCGCGCCCTCCCCCGGCCCCTCGGCGCCGGGTCCGCTGTTCTGCACCCGCACGGTGAACGCCTCTCCGCCCGCCAAGGCGACGCCGTAGAGCGTATCGGTCCCGAAAAACGTCACTCCCTCCACCCGCCCCTCCAGCGCCCCCTCCCCCGGGCGGGTCAGCCGGGCATGCTCGGGCCGGACCGCCACGGTCACCCGAGAGACGGCCGCCATCCCCTCCGGCAGGCCCGCCTCGAGCTCCGCCCCACCCGCAAGGCGCACGCGCGCGCGGCCCTCCTGCGCATGCACGAGATCGGCGAGGAGGAGGTTGGTGTCGCCGATGAAGTCCGCAACGAAACGCTCCGTCGGCCGGTGATAGATCTCCCGCGGCGCGCCCACCTGAAGGATCCGCCCCTCGGACATCACCGCCAGCCGGTCCGACATCGTCAGCGCCTCCTCCTGGTCGTGGGTCACGAAGACGAAGGTGATCCCGGTCTCGTGCTGGAGCCGCTTGAGCTCGATTTGCATATCCTTGCGGAGCTTGTAGTCGAGGGCCGAGAGCGGCTCGTCGAGGAGCAGCACCCGGGGCTTCGGCGCCAGCGCCCGGGCGAGCGCCACCCGCTGCTGCTGGCCGCCGGAGATCTGGTCGGTCCGCCGATCCGCCAGCGCCTCCATCCGCACGAGCGCCAGCATCTCGGCCACCACCCGCGCGATCTCGGCCCGCGGCCGGCCCAGCATGCGGAGGCCGAACCCGATGTTGTCCGCCACGCTCATATGGGGAAAGAGCGCGTAGGACTGGAAGACGGTGTTGACCGGCCGACGGTTGGGCGGCAGGCCCGCAATGTCCTCCCGGCCGAGGAGGATCTGACCGGCGCTCGGCTGCTCGAAGCCCGCAATGAGGCGCAGAAGCGTGGTCTTCCCGCAGCCGGAGGGACCGAGAAGGGTGAAGAACTCGTTCTCCCGGATCGCGAGCGACACCCCGTCGAGCGCTGTGACCTGGGCCGGGCCGCTGCCGAAGCGCTTCACGATCCCCCGAACCTCGACCGCGGGCGCCGCGGCCTCCGCCGCCGGGGCGTCGCGCAGCCCGGCGGCCGGCTGATCGACGTCCATATCGGCCGCGTCCCGTCGCATACCCCCGAGTAGGCAGGCTCCCGCGGCGCATTTCAAGCGCGAACTTCGGAGCCCGGGGGGGGGCCGAGCCGCGCCGTCCGGGCGAGGGAGCGGCGTTGCGCCGGTGGCGTCGGGTGAGCACGGTCTTGGCGACGGGCCCCATCTGCCGGTGGAAGTTTGGCCCGCTCGGCGCAGACGGGGCGATCCGGAGCTCACGGTGTTCGTGCTGGAGACCCGGCGGGTCGGGGGCAGCCTCAGGCCCCTCAGCGGGCGCCGCTCGGGGTTCCGGCGTTTCGGACGGGCCGCGCATCTCCAGCGAGGCGGAGAGGGCGATCGGCACCCGTAACCGCGGCGGAGACGAGCATCTCGAGGCGCCCGCCCCCTGGACGACCGGGGGCATCTCCCCGGCGCGCGACGCCTGGACGGACGCCGTGACCCTGCCGAAAGCCGGCCTGATCCTGGAGGACGTCGAAAGCGCAAGGGGAGCACCGCCGCGGCCGGTGCGATGAAGGTGACCGACCTCGCACCCCCCGGGTTGGGGTTCGCCCGCCCTCAGCCGAGCCAGAGGAGACCGGCGAGGATGAAGGCCGCGATGAAGACCGTCTCCGCCACGATGAGGACGACGGCGGGCCCGCCCACATCCAGGATCCGTCGGAGCGAGACCTTCATGCCGACCGCCGCGATGGCCACGAGAAGCGCCCAGCGCGACAGGCTGCCGAGCGCGTCCGCGGCGATCTGGGGCACCGCCCCCACCGAATTGAGCGCGGCGAAGCCGAGGAAGGCGAGCACGAAACCGGGCACGAGGGGTGGGCGCGCCTCGCCGCCGCTGCCCTGGCCCGAGGCTCGGATGGCAAGCGCGAAGAGGAGGACCACCGGGGCCAGCATCGTGACCCGGATCAGCTTGACGAGCGTCGCGGTCTCGCCCGTGTCCTCGCTCACGGAAAAGCCCGCGCCGACGACCTGGGCCACGTCGTGGATCGTGCCGCCGAGGAACACCCCGGTCTCACGATGGTCGAGGCCCACCACGTCCACCAACATCGGATACAGGATCATGGCGAAGGTGGAGAGGACCGTGACGCTCAGCACGGTGAAGATGAGATTGCGCTCGGAATGCTCGTTCTTCGGCAGCACCGCCGCGATGGCCATGGCTGCCGAGGCCCCGCAGATGGCGACCGATCCGCCCGTGAGCAGCGCGAGCCGCCAGCCTCGCCCGAGGAGCCGCGCTCCGATGAGCCCGACGCCGATCGTCAGCGCGACGCCCGCGATCACGAGGGCGATGAGCTCCACCCCGAGGCCCATCAGAAGATCGACGCTGATCCGGGCGCCAAGAAGCGCGACGCCGATCCGCAGAACCGCCTTGGCCGCGAAGTCGATGCCGGCGACGCAGCGCCCCTCCTCGGCCAGGAAGTGGAAGGCGATGCCGATGAGAAGCGCCATCAGCATCGCCGGCGCGCCGTAATGGTCCGAGAGGAACTGCGCGGCGAGCCCCACCACCACCGACACGAGCACCCCCGGCCCGAGCTCTCGAGCGCGGGCCCGAAGGCCCTCGAGACGCGCCGAGGCCGGACCCGGGGAGAGCGTCACGGAGGGGCTCAGAGGCGGGGCTGCTGCGGGCGCATGTCCTCGCGCCGGATGCCCGCCACCTCCACCGGCTTCTTCATCGCGTCGCGGCGGAAGGGCTCGCCGAGCTCCTGGTTGAGCACCACCTCGATGAGGGTGGTCACGTTCTCCTCCATCTGGGCGCGGATCGCCTCGCGGAGCGCCTCGGTGGTCTCCTCCATGGTGCGGGTCTGCACGCCCTTGAGCCCGCAGGCATCGGCCACCTTGGCGTAGTCGACGCCGAGATTGAGCTCGGTGCCCACGAAGTTGTCGTCGAACCAGAGGGTGGAGTTCCGCTTCTCCGCGCCCCACTGGTAGTTGCGGAAGACGACCATGGTGATCGCCGGCCAGTCGCCTCGCCCACAGGCCGTGAGCTCGTTCATCGAGATGCCGAAGGCACCGTCGCCTGCGAAGCCCACGCAGGGCACGTCCGGGCAGCCGATCTTGGCGCCGAGGATCGAGGGCAGGCCGTAGCCGCAGGGGCCGAAGAGGCCGGGTGCGAGGTATTTCCGGCCCTTCTCGAACATCGGATAGGCGTTGCCGATGGCGCAGTTGTTGCCGATGTCGGTCGAGATGATGGCCTCCTCCGGCATGGCGGACATGATCGCGCGCCAGGCCTGGCGGGGCGACATGCGGTCGGGCTCGCGCTCGCGGGCGCGCCGGTTCCAGGTCACGCCCTCGTCCGAGTCGTCCTCATGGTCCATCGAGGTGAGCTCCTGCGCCCAGCGCGAGCGGGCCTCGGCCACCATCGCCATTCGGGCCGAGCGGGCGGTTTCGTCGACGGTGTCGGGCAGCTGGGCCAGGATCTCCTCGGCCACCATGCGCGCGTCGCCCTGGATGCCGATCTCGACCCGCTTGGTGAGGCCGATGCGGTCCGCGTTGATGTCGACCTGGATGATCTTGGCGGCCTTCGGCCAATACTCGGTCTGATAGGCGGGGAGCGAGGAGAAGGGGTTGAGCCGGGTGCCGAGGGCCAGGATCACGTCGGCCTTGGCGATCATCTCCATGCCGGCCTTCGAGCCGTTGTAGCCGAGCGGCCCGCAGGAAAGCGGGTGGGAGCCCGGAAAGGCGTCGTTGTGCTGGTAGTTGCAGCAGACGGGCGCGCCGAGCCGCTCGGCGAGCGCCGCCGAGGCTGGGACCGCGCCCGAGAGCACGACGCCCGCGCCGTTGAGGATGACCGGGTGCTTGGCCGAGGCCAGGAGGGCGGCGGCGTCACGGATCGCGCGCTCGGAGCCCCGCGGGTGCTCGATGTCGACGATCTGGGGCAGGTCGATGTCGATCACCTGGGTCCACATGTCCCGGGGCACGTTGATCTGCGCGGGCGCCGAGCCGCGATGGGCCTTGGTGATGACCCGGTTCAGCACCTCGGCGATGCGGGAGGGGTCGCGCACCTCCTCCTGGTAGCAGACGCAATCCGCGAACATCCGCATCTGCTGCACCTCCTGGAAGCCGCCCTGGCCGATGGTCTTGTTGGCCGCCTGGGGCGTGACGAGGAGAAGCGGCGTGTGGTTCCAGAAGGCGGTGATGATCGGCGTCACGATGTTGGTGATGCCGGGGCCGTTCTGGGCGATCGCCATCGACATCTTGCCGGTCGCGCGGGTGTAGCCGTCGG
>CAYXPI010000032.1:0-26549 GCA_964467005.1 uncultured Limibaculum sp.
CCATCGTCGAGCAGTCGCTGCGCCGCGCCGCGATCTGGGACGAGGTGAAGGACCGGCTCGACCAGCCGGGCACCGGCCTTTCGGGCGGCCAGCAGCAGCGTCTGTGCATCGCCCGCGCCATCGCGACGGCGCCCGAGGTGCTCCTGATGGACGAGCCCTGCTCGGCCCTCGACCCCATCGCGACCGCCCAGGTCGAGGAGCTCATCCACGAGCTGCGGGAGAACTACGCGGTGGTGATCGTCACACACTCCATGCAGCAGGCGGCCCGGGTGAGCCAGAAGACCGCGTTCTTCCACCTCGGCCTCGTGCTCGAATACGACGAGACGGGCAAGATCTTCACCAACCCCGACCACGAGAAGACGCAGCAATACATCACGGGCCGCTTCGGCTGAGCCCGTCGGGGGCGCCGCCCGGCGCCCCCTTTGAGGACCCGCGGCGATGAGCAAGCACATTGTGACCGCCTTCGACGCGGAGCTTCAGACGATCTCCACCCGCATTTCCGAGATGGGGGGGCTCGCGGAAGAACAGCTCTCCCAGGCGCTGGAGGCGATCCGGGACCGCGACAGCGTGCTCGCGGCCGAGGTGGTGGCGGCCGACATTCGGCTCGACGCCCTGGAGATGAAGTTCGAGGAGCTGGCGATCCAGACCCTCGCGCTCCGCCAGCCGATGGCGAACGATCTGCGCGAGGTGGTGGCGGCCATCAAGATCGCCTCGACACTGGAGCGCATCGGCGACCTGGCCAAGAACATCGCCCGGCGCGCGACCTATCTGAACGAGAACCAGCCGATGAAGGTCTCGGCCTCCATCGTGCGCATGGGCACGCAGACCCGGCTCTTGGTCTCCGAGGTGCTCGACGCCTACGCCGCCCGCGACACCGCGCTTGCCGTTTCGGTCTGGTCCCGCGATGTCGACATCGACGAGATGTATAACTCCATCTTTCGCGAGCTCATCACCTACATGATGGAGGACCCGCATTTGATCGGGCTCTGCTCGCAACTTCTGTTCGTTGCAAAAAACTTGGAGCGCATTGGGGATCACGCGACGTTTATTGCCGAAATGATTTATTTCGTGGTGGAGGGCAAGCCGCTCACCTCGAGCCGTCCGAAAGGCGAGCCGTTGGGAGAGCTGCCGCTGCCCCGGCTCGAGCGCTAGGCGCGACCGGGTGAAAGGCTGAGGAGGGACAGGCGATGCCGGCCAGGGTTCTGGTGGTGGAGGACGAGGACGCGCTCTCTGCGTTGCTGGAATACAATCTGGAGAAGGAGGGCTTCGAGGTCCGGGTGAGCGCCGACGGCGAGGACGCGCTTCTCGTGATCGAGGAGGACAAGCCCGATCTCGTGCTGCTGGACTGGATGCTGCCCGGGCTCTCGGGCATCGAGATCTGCCGCCGCATCCGCGCGCGGCCCGACACCCGCGACGTGCCTGTGATCATGCTGACCGCCCGCTCGGACGAGGACGACCGCATCCGCGGCCTCGACACGGGGGCGGACGACTACCTCACCAAACCGTTCTCGATCCCCGAGCTCACCGCGCGGGTGCGCGCGCTTCTGCGCCGCTCGCGGCCCACCCTCTCGGCGGAGGTCGCGACCTTCGGAGACCTCACGCTCGACCGGGAGACCCGCCGGGTGCGCCGCGCCGACCGGGAGGTGCATCTCGGGCCCACCGAGTTCCGCCTGCTCGATTGCCTGATGCAGCGGCCCGGGCGTGTTTTCTCGCGGGAGCAGCTGCTCGACCTCGTCTGGGGGCGGGATGTGTATGTGGAGGCGCGCACGGTGGATGTGCATGTGGGCCGGCTCCGGAAGGCGCTCAACCGCAGGGGCGAGCGCGATCCCATACGCACGGTCCGCGCTGCGGGCTACGCCCTCGACGAGACCTACCAGTCCTCCACTGTGCGCTAGCGGGAGGCGCGGGAGCGGTCGCGCCGGGTCGACATGGGCTGGAACGCCACCTCGACATGGTACTTGCAGTAGGGCTTGCCCGGCACGCAGGGCAGGCCGCAGAAGTGGAAGCCGTCCTCCGCCGGGTCCCCGATCGGCCATTTGCAGGTGCGCTCGGTCAGCTCGAGGAGGTCGAGCTTACGGGCCATCTTCTCGATCTCGGCGAGGGTCACGCGGGCGGCCTCCTCCTCGGGCGTCGGCTGTCCTGGGCTGCGGGGCAGGGTGCCGTCGCGCGCCGTGGGCGGGGCGGCGCGTGCCGGCGCCGGTGCGGTCTCCTCGGCCGCGGGCGCCCGGTCCGCGTCCTTGGCCGCACCGTCCGCCTCGACCGGGGTCAGCACCGCGGCCTCGGCCTCGGCCTCGGTCGCCCCCGGCTCCTCGCCCGGCCGCGCGCCGTCGGCGCTGCCCCGGTGCGACAGGCCGAGACGGTGGACCTTGCCGATGACGGCGTTGCGCGTCACCCCGCCGAGCTGCTTGGCGATCTGGCTCGCGCTCATCCCCTCGGCCCAAAACTCCTTGAGCTTCTCGACCCGTTCATCCGTCCACGTCATAGAATGTCTCCCCTGCGGGCGGCCGCCCCTGGCCACGCTCGCCGCCAGTCCCCCCGGCCTCTATATGGTAAGCGCGCCAACGGGCTAAGCAAGAGGAGGTGGGGCATGGCAACCAAGCATGGGGAGATGGGCGTCCGGCGGTTCGGCCGGATCAACTGGCTCGGGCTCCGCACGCTGGTCGAGCGGGAGGTCCGGCGCTTTCTCGCCGTCTCGAGCCAGACCGTCCTGGGCCCTTTGGCCACGGCCGTGCTCTTCATGGTGGTGTTCACCCTGGCCTTCGGGGAGGGGCGCCAGGGCATGGGCGGGGTGCCTTTCGACGTCTTCCTGGCCCCCGGAATTCTGATGATGACCGTGATCCAGAACGCCTTTGCCAACACCTCCTCCTCGCTCATGATCGCGAAGATCCAGGGCAGCGTGGTCGACACCCTCATGCCGCCCTTGAGCGCGGGCGAGATCCTGGCGGGCTACGCGCTCGGTGGCCTCGCGCGGGGGCTCGTCTGTGCCCTTGCGGTGGGGCTGGTGGTGTTTCCGGCCGTCGGCGTGGGGCTGGCCCATCCACTCTGGCTGCTCGCCTTCGTGGTGCTGGGCTCGCTCATGCTGTCGCTCATCGGCCTCTTGGCCGCGATCTACGCGGAGAAGTTCGACCAGATGGCTGCGATCACCAATTTCATCATCGTGCCGCTCTCGTTTCTCTCGGGCACCTTCTATTCGATCGACCGGCTGCCGGAGCCGTTTTACAGCCTGTCCCACGCCAACCCGATCTTCTATCTGATCGACGGTGCGCGTTACGGCGCCCTCGGCGTGTCGGATTCGAGCCCCTGGCTCGGGCTCGCGGTCACCGTCGCCGTCACCTGGGCGTTGGGGGTTCTGGCCTGGCGCTGGCTCCGCTCGGGCTATCGGCTGAAGAGCTGATCGGGCCGCATGTCGCTGCCAGCGAGGCGTGGAGCGCCTCGATGAAGCGGCGGCGGACATGGGCGGGGCTTGCGAGGGTGCCGAGCCGGCGCGTGGCCGGCGGATCTCCGATGGGCTCCATCCGCAGGCCGGGAACCGGGGGCTGCGCGCCCGCCGGCTCTGGGATCACGGAGACGCCGAGGCCGTGGGCGACGAGGGAGAGGACGCCCTCCAGCGTGTCGATCTCCATGGCGGTGCCGGGGCTCACCCCGAGCCGGGCGAGTGCGGCCTCCACCAGCGCAGCGACCCGGGCCTGGCGGTTGAAGCGCACATAAGGGTTGGCGGCGAGAAGACCGGCGGCGCCCTCGCCCGGTGCCGTTTCGGGGGCCACCACCACCAGCCGCTGGGTGCAGAAGGGGCGGAAGGCGAGATCCGCGGCCACCCGCTCTGGCTCGGTGCAGATCGCGACGTCGAGGCGGCTCTGGCGGAGCCCGGCCTCGAGCTCGTGGGTGAGCGCGGTGGTGAGGGTGATCGTGAGCTCCGGGCGTTCGGCGCGGAGGCGGAGAAGGGCGGCCGGCAGGATCCCGGACACGGCCGTGTGCACGCAGCCCACGCGCAGGAGCCCGCCCTCGCCCGGTTTCGGCGCCCCCTCGGCCAGTGCCTCCCAGCTCGCGATCACCCGACGCGCCCTCTCGACAAAGCCGCGGCCGGCATCGGTGAAGGCGGGCGGCCGGCGCGACCGGTCGAAGAGCGCGAGGCCGGTCTCCTCCTCGAGCGCGCGCATCTGCAAGGACACACTGGAGACCGAGAGGCCGAGCGCCTTGGCCGCGGCGGCAAAGCTCCCTTGGTCCGCCACCGCGAGCACCGTGTAGAGCGTTCGGATCTCCATCAGAGCACCCCGAGCCCACGGAGGGTGAAGTTGAGCCCGAGGCCGAAGAGCCCGGCGAGGACGGCCCGGCGGAAGGCCTCGGCTGCCAATCGGTTGGAGAGCGCGGTGCCCGCCCACATGCCGAGAAAGGCGGACGGGATGCAGAGGAGCGCCACGAGCGCGCGGGGCCCGTCGAGAACGCCCACGGTGAGAAAGCCCCCGGCCACCATCGCGCCCGAGACGACGAAGAGAAAGCCCAAGGTGGCGCGGAAGAGCGCACGCTGGAGCTTGAGGCTCAGGAGATACATAACGAAGACCGGTCCGTTCGCCGCGGTCAGCGCGCCCACAAGCCCCGCGGCAAAGCCCGTGGCGAGGCCCGCAGACCGCTCCCGCCCCGGTGGCACCGGTAGGACGAGCCCCCGCAGCGTGAGCACCGTGAAGGCCATGATGAAGAGGCCGAGGAGGAGCGTGAGCGTCGCAGGGTCGACCGAGGTGACGAAGGCCGCGCCGAGGGCCACGCCCAGCCCCAGCGGGATCACCATGGGCCAGAAGCGGGCGATCGCCTCGCCGGCGCGGCCCGAGCCCCAGAGCTGGCCGAGATTGGCCACGGGCTGCACCACCGTGTTGATGGCGAGCGCCATGTCGATGGGCACGACGAGGGGCAGGAGCGAGATCGTGGCGAGCGGCAGGCCGAAGCCGAGGCCCCCCTTCACGAAGCCGCCGAAGACGAAGATGCCGAGCACCGCGAGGAAGGCGCCGGGCTCGAGCCCCGCGGGGATCGTCATACCCGCCCGCGCTTGAGCCCGGTGAGCACGAAGACGACGCTGAGCGCCGTGAGGGCCCAGAAAACCCAGGTGATCGGGCTGCGGAAGAAGACGCCGATGTCGTCCGCTGGGTCGAGGATCGCGAGGCGGAAATTCGTCTCGAGAAGGGGCCCGAGGATGAAGGCGATGAGGAAGGGCGCGGGCGGCACCCGGAGGAGCATCATCGCATAGCCGACCGCGCCCATGGCGAACATGAGGCCCACATCGAAGGTGTTGTTGTTGACCGCGTAGACCCCGAAGACCGAGAGCACGAGGACCGCAGGCATGACGATGGCCTTGGGCACGTCGGCGATCAGGCGGAAGGCGCGGGTGGCCATCAGCCCGATGCCGAGGAGGAGGACGGAGGACAGCACGAGCCCCATGAAGATGGCGTAGACGAGCGAGCCGTTGGTTTGGAAGAGGAGGGGCCCCGGCTGGAGATTGTGGATCTGAAAGGCGCCGATGATGATCGCGGTGATCACGTCGCCCGGCACGCCGAGGGCCAGAAGCGGGATCATGGTGGCGCCCGCCACGCCGTTGTTGCCCGCCTCGGCGGCGGCCACGCCCTCGATCTCGCCCTTGCCGAAATTGGCCTTGCGCGGCGAGGTCCGGCGCGCCTCGGAGTAGCTGAGAAAGGCCGCGGGTGCGGCGCCGATCCCCGGGATCGAGCCCAGCACCACCCCGATGCCGGAACCCCGCAGGATGGAGGGCAGGCAGCGTCGCAGATCCGCCAGGCTCGCGCGGGAGCCCGCGATGGAGCGCACGCGGCCCACCCGCTCCTTGGGATCGAAGAGATAGGCGAACACCTCCGGCAGCGCGAAGAGGCCCACCAGCACCGCGATGAAGTTGAGCCCGCCTTGGAGGTTTGCGTCGCCATAAGAGAAGCGGTCGGTCCCGTAGATCTGGTCGAGGCCCACGGTGGCGAGGAGGAGCCCGAGGAGCCCGGAGACCACGCCTTTGAGGAGGCTGTCGCCCGAAACGCCCGCGATGATCGTGAGGGAGAAGAGGATGAGCGTGAAGATCTCCGGCGGGCCGAAATCGAGGGCGAAGGCCGCCAGCCAGCCGGCAAAGAGGATGAGCGCGAGGTTCGAGACGAGATCTGCGAGGCAGGAGGCGTAGAGCGCCATGGTGAGCGCGCGGCCCGCCTCGCCCTTCTCGGCCATCGGGTAGCCGTCGAGCGTGGTGGCCGAGGAGGCGGGGGTTCCGGGTGTCTTTATGAGGATGGCCGGGATCGAGCCGCCGAAGATACCGCCCTTGTAGACGCCGAGGAGAAGGAGGATGCCCGTCACCGCATCGAGCGCGAAGGTGAATGGCAGCGCGATCGCCACCGCCATGGTGGCCGACATACCGGGGATCGCCCCGCCGATCACGCCCGCGGTGAGGCCGACGGCGAGGGCCGCGAGGCTCTCCCAGCGGGCCACGAGCTCGAAGGCGGCGGCGAGGGTGTCGAGCGTCATGGCAGGCGCACCACCTGCCCCTGGGGTATCGGCACGCCCGCGAAATGGGCGAAGAAGGCGTAGAGCGCGAGCGGCAACACCGCGCCGACCACAAGCGCCGGGATCAGCAGCCGCCGCGTGGGCCGGGCGAGCGCGATGCAGGCCCAGAAGGCGCCGATCGAGGTCCAGACCATGCCGAGGGCCGGCGTCGCGAAGGCAAGCCACAGGAGGACGAGCGCGAAGCCCGCGAGGCGGAGGCGCCCGGGGACGGGGCTCGCATCGGCGTCCGGCTCCCGCTCTGTCCGCGCGGGCGTGGCGAGAAAGCCCTGGGCCGTCAGCGCGAGGCCCGCGGCCAGGAGGAGCCAGGAGATGGCCCTCGGCCAGAGATCGGGCCGCAGGATCGTGGGCCCCGGCCCCACCTGGATGCCACTCGGGATCACCGCAAAGATAAGGGCGAGCGCGCCGCCCACCACTGCGAGGCCAAGAACGCGCGCGCGTGTGGCGTCGGTCATCGGCGACCCCCTGGGCCGGCGCCGGAGCGGAGCCGCCGGTGGCGCGTCACTGGATGCGCATGCCGAGATCGTCCACCAAATTGCGGAAAACCTCGTATTGCCCCTGGATGAAGGTCTTGGACTCCTCAGGGTCCATGAGGCGGATCACCGAGCCGCGCGCCTCCATGGCCGAGACGAAGCCCTCATCGGCTGCGACCTCGGCGAGCCAACCGCGCCAGGCGCTGGCCACGTCGTCGCCGATCCCGGCGGGCCCGGCGATCCCGGTCCAGCCGACGAGCTGCTCGAGCTCCGGATGGCCGAGGGAGGCGGCGGTGGGCGCGTCGAAGCCCGCCACGGGCTCCGGCGTCGTCACCATGAGCGGCTTCAGCTGCTTGTTTGCCACGAAGCTCGCCAGCGCCGAGGAGTTGGTGCAGATGAAGGTGGCCGTGCCGCCCAAAACCGCCGTGGCCGCCGCGCCGCCGCCCTTCATCGGGATGTGGATGGCGGAGGTCAGCGGGTTCTCCACGCCGAAGCTCTTCAGCACCATGGCCCCGGCGATGTGGAGCAGCGAGCCCACGCCCGAGGAGGAGTAGGTGACCGTGCCGGGCGCGGATTTCACGCGCTCGACCAGCGCCTCCATCGTGTCGAAGCCCGAATCCGGGCGCACGGCGCAGGCCACCGGGTTGATCTCGTAGACGCCGACAAAGCGGAAATCGTCGAGCGTGTAGGGGAGCGAGGCCTTCATCGCCGGGTTCACGGTGTGCGAGCCGACCCGGGCGAAGAGCATGGTGTAGCCGTCCGCATCCGCGTTTTTCACCGAGGCGGAGCCGGTGGCCCCGCCCGCGCCGGTGCGGTTGATCATCACCACGGGCTCGGGCACGAGCGCGGTCAAAGGCTCGGCCATGGTGCGGGCGGAGATGTCGGTCGCGCCGCCCGCGCCGTAGGGGATCACCATGGTGATTGCGCGTTCGGGATAGTCGGCGGCGGCGGATGTCACGACGAGCGCGGCCGCGAGGCCGGCGGCGAGGGTCTTCATGGGGCGTCCTCCCTATGGACTGATGCTGGCCCGCTGTGCGGGCTCTTTGGCGGCTGGGCGGGATCGTGCCTGATTTGCGCCCGGGCGCAAGTCTTACATCACCTCGCGCTTGCGGTCGTCGGTCTCGCCAAATCGGTGGAGGGCGGGGGGCTTCAGCCCGTCGTAAAGGCTCGCGATGCGCTGGTTCACGATGTCCCCCTGCTGTGCGAAGAGGGAGGCGCCCGCGAGGTCGCTGTCGCAGATGAAGGGGCCGAAATTTTCCACCCGAAACAGCCACATGGCCTGGGCGAGGCCGAGCTCGTCGAGCCAGTGGACCGCCTCCACACCCTTCACCCCTCGACCCAGAAGCGCGCCGGTGCCGTAGCCCACGGTGGTGAGATAGACCGCCCCGCGCGGGGCGAGGATCGTCTCGTAATCCTCCCGCGGCATGCCGCCCTTGCCGATCACGATCTTGGTGCCCGTGCGGTCGAGCCAGTCGGCCATCCATTTCGAGAAGCGGAACGAGGCGGTGGCGGTGACGCCGCCTATGCGGAAGCTCTCGCCGTCGCGCGCCGCGGCGGGGGAGCAGTGGAAATTCACGTTCGAGACCGCGGCCATGTCCGGAAGCGGGAGCGCGGCGCCCTCCTCGATCACTTTCTGATAAACCTTCTCGCGGGCGGTGTAGACGATGCCGTCAAGGAACACGACGTTGCCCGGCGCAAGCTGGGCGATGGCCTCGGGCGTGGCGGGGAGCTGGATGCGGTGCTGCGTGAGCCGGCTCATGGGGCGCTCCTCATTCCGCGGCGAGGGCGTCGGGGTCCCAGGAGACCCCCTCGCGGCGCATATACGGCGTGAACCATTTGGGATCGGTGCGATACGCGACCCGGCCGTCCGCGTGGATGCGCGCCGTGGCGCGGCGCGACGAGAGGCAGAAGGTGTGGACCGACACCGGCATGCCGCCGGTATGCGTGTAGCCGCACTCGATGTGGAGATCGACGACCATCGACGAGCCGACGAACCCCATCGCGCCCATGCCGATGGTGTTGCCGAGTTCCATAAGTTCGAGCTCGAGCTCGGCCACCTTGGGGTCCGGGTTCCGGTCGCCCACCGTGCGCAGGCAGGCGGCCTGTTTGCCGAGGACCATGCAGATGTCCTTCGAGCCACCGATGCCGACGCCGACGATCGCCGGCTGGCAGGCGAGGCCGCGCTTGCCGAACGCGATGAGCGTGTCGAGGAGAAAGCGCTTGATCCCGTCGACCCCGTCGCCGGGGAAGAGCATCCGGTAATCGGTGCCGAAGAGCCCGCCTTTGTGGACGGTGGTGATGTCGATCCAGTCCGCCTCGGGCTCAAAGGACCACTCCACCTCCGGCGCGTTGAGGCCGACATTGTTGTCGTGGTCCGTGCGCCAGAGAGGGTGCACCCGGTTGGGGCGGAGCGGCACCTCGTGGGTCGCCCGGGCGGTGGCGTGGCGGAGCGCGCGCTCAAGGGCGATGGGCCCGCCGTCGATCCGGGCCTCGTTGCCCATCTTGACGTAGTATCGGGGGAGGCCGGTGTCCGCGCACATGGGCCGTCGGTCCTCGGTGGCGGCCTCGTAATTGTCGACCATCGCTTTCAGCACGAAGGCCGAGAGGTCACCGGTTTCGAGGTCGATCATGCCCTTGATGCCGGTGAGGTAGTCTTCTGGGATGTCGATGGCCGCCTTGGCCATGATGTCGAAGGCCGCAGCCTCGAGCGTGGTTTCGTCGATCATCGGGTCACTCCGCGGCGATGGGGGGCTTGGCGGTGCCGTCGAGGAGGGAGGTGCCGGGCTGGACGATGGAGAACTCCACCGGCACCATCTCGATCGCAAGGTCGCCGCCTTCGGCCGTGAGGCGTGTGTAGGCGGTGGCGGCGAGGTCGCCCGTCTCCGGAAAATCCTCTCGGTGGTGAGCGCCGCGGCTGTCCTCCCGCGCAAGGGCCGCCCGGGCGATCCCTTCCGAGACGGCGACGAGGCTCTCGAGATTGAGCGCGTCGGCCCAGGTGAGGTTGAAGGCGCGGCCGGTGTCGGCGAGGCCCGTCTCAGCCAGCTGCGATCCGATCTCGTCGAGGCGCGCGAGGCCCCGCTCCAGGCTCTCGGCGGTGCGCATCACGCCCACCTCGTCCCACATCGCGTCCTCCAGCTCTGTGCGGAGCGCGTGGAGATCGCCCGGGGGCCGGGAAAAGGGCGCCTCGGCCCGCGCCATGCCGGCCTCGATTCCGGCCCGGTCGGGCTCCGCCGGCCGGCCGGAGCTTTGGAGCGCGGCGGCCATGCTGTCGCCCGCGATCCCGCCGAAGACGGTGGAGTTGGCCACGCCGTTGCCTCCCAGGCGGTTGGCGCCGTGCACGCCGCCCGCATCCTCGCCGGCCACATAGAGCCCAGGGATCGCGGTGGCGGCGTCGAGCTCCATCTCCACGCCGCCCATCATGTAATGCGCCGTCGGCACCACCTCGACGAGCCCGCCCGCAAGGTCGAACCCGCAATCGGCGCAGCGCTTCACCATGCCGGGGAACTTCTTCGCCACGCTCTCTGGCCCCAGATGCCCCATCGAGATGTAGACCCCGCCCATGGGCGACGTGCGGCCCGCGCGCATCTCGGCGTAGATCCCGCGGGAGACGATGTCCCGCGTCGCCCGCTCGCCGCGCGGGTCGTACCCCTCCATAAAGCGCGCGCGCGTGCCGTTCAAAAGATGGCCGCCGGCGCCCCGGAGGCCCTCCTCCAGCACGGTGCCGGTCATCCGCGTGTCCGGCCCGCCGAGGAGCCCCGTGGGGTGGAACTGCACCATCTCCATATCCCGCAAGGCGAGCCCCGCGCGGAGGGCCATCGCCAGCCCGTCCGACGCCTTGTCGCCCGAGGGGGTGTGGTAGCGGTACATCGTCGGCCCCGCGCCGGTGGCGAGGAGAACGGCGCGCGCGCCCACATATCGGTAGGTGCCGCTGCGGATGTCGAGAAGGAGAACGCCGGCGATCCCCGACCCGTCCGCCGCCGGCACGAGCTCCAGCGCCCGGTGCTCCTCGAGCCGGCGCACGGCATGGGCCCGGGCCTGCTCCATCAGCCGGTTCATGATCTCAATGCCGGTGAGGTCGGCCTTGTGCGCCGTGCGGTCGAAGCTCTGGCCGGCAAAGGCCTTTTGGTGGAGTGTCCCGTCCGGGTTGCGGTCGAAGAAGCAACCGTACTCGTTCTCGAGCTCACGGATGCGGGTCACCGCTTCGGTCACCAGCCGCCAGGCGAGGTCTTGCCGGGGCAGCCACTTCCCGCCCTCGATGGTGTCCATGAAATGCCGCTCGACGCTGTCGCCGGGGGAGAGCGCCACGTTGTACCCGCCCTGCACCATGCGTGTGCAGCCGGACTTGCCGAGGAGGCCCTTTACCGCCACCGTCACGTCGAGATCCGCGTTGGCCTGCTTGGCGTGCAAGGCCGCCATCAGCCCCGCGCCACCCGCGCCCAGGATCAGAATGTCCGTGTCGTGGCGTTCGATCTCCATCAGATCACTCCCAAGATGAACACGACGCCCGCCGCCGCCGAGGCCGCGACCCCCGCATAGACGAGGTCGGGGCGCAGGGTCGCCCGCTCGGGCCAGGGCAGGAGCTCGAGCGCCAGCAGCCGCAAGCCCAGCGTGAGATGGAGCCCGAGGAGGACGACGAGGCCCCACTCGGCCAGCTTCACCACCCAGAGCTCGGTCCAGACCAGCATGGCGTCGAGCGCGGCCGCCCCTTCGAGCGCGAGGCCGAGCGCCAGGAAATGGAGCGGCAGGAAGAGGGCGAGGCCGACGCCCGACAGCCGA
The DNA here is from genome assembly GCA_964467005.1 of uncultured Limibaculum sp. Lineage (GTDB taxonomy): Bacteria > Pseudomonadota > Alphaproteobacteria > Rhodobacterales > Rhodobacteraceae > Thermohalobaculum. The sequence continues at coordinate 11,787 of CAYXPI010000032.1, forward strand.
TGGAGGAGTGCCGCCGAGCGGGAGAGGGCGGAGGGGGTGTCGGCCGGGCGCCTCATGCCACCACCGCGTAGACGGCGCGGAAGCCGAGCAGAGCCAGCACCACCGCAAGGGCGGCCATCGCCGGGTTGGCCACCCGCCGGGGCACACGGCCCCACTCCACCAGCACATTGCGCAGGCCGATGGGCCCGTGGATCGCCGCGGCCAAGACGAAGAGCGCATAGAACGCGCCCCAGCCCCAGGAGCCTTGCGTGCGGCCGAGGATCTCGTCTGCCGTCAGCCCGCCCCGCACGGCGTAGAGGATGAGCGCCAGATGCACGAGCACGAGCGGCGCGAGGAGGAGCGCCGTCAGCCGTTGGAGCGCGAAGAGCCGCGCCTCCATCACCCGCCCCCAAAGAGATCGAGGAGCGAGCGCCGCTTGATCCCGGCGATCGAGCGGGTGGGCGCGAGGCCCACCGGGCAGGCGGCCATGCAGGCGCCGTGGGTGTGGCAAGAGCCACAGCCGCCGGGGCCGAGGGCGCGGGCCTTCACCTCCGCACGATTGGCGGCGCGGGGGTCGTTCACCAGGGTCCAGGCGCGGTTGAGGGCGGCGGGGCCGAGATAGGCGTCGTCCCAGCCCACGACATCGCAGGCCGCGTAGCAGACGGCGCAGTTGATGCATTGGATGGCGGCGTCGGCGGCCCGGCGCTCGCGGCTCGCGGGGTCGATGGCGGCGGCAGGCTCGGCGCGGCTGGCTGTGCCCGCGAAGGTGCCGACCTCGTCCCATTTTTCGAGGAAGGGCTCGAGATCGGCGACGAGGTCCCGGATCTTGGGCAGGTTCCGCAGCGGCTCGACCGTGATCTCCCCGCCCTCGGCCACCTTTTGCACATGGGTCCGGCAGGTCCAGCGGGGCACGCCGTTCACCGTCATCGCGCAGGAGCCGCACACGCCTACCCGGCAGGCGAAGCGGTAGGCGAGGTCCGGCGCATGGGCGCGCTGCACCTCCGTCACGGCGTCGAGCACCGTCTGATTGTCCCGCGCCGGGATGTCATAGGCCGCAAACGCCCCTGTCTCGGCCCCGCGCCACACCCGAACCTTGAGCGTCTTCGCCACCTGACTGACCTCCTCGCTGCCGGGCGCACCTTACTGGATTTTTCGCGTGGCTCAAGTTTCGATGTCTATCTTGAGCCTTGCTCAATCTAGCGGGGCTCGGCCCGCAGCGCGTCGGTCACCAGCTTCAACAGCCGCTTGGCGTGCTGGCTGTGGAAGAGCTCGGCCGCGGGCACGTCGCCGGTGTAGAGGGTGAGCTGGGTCGTCTCCGGCGCCATCATGTGCTGCTGCACCGCCACATCCATCGCCTCGTCCTCGTCTGACACCACGAAGATCGCGCGCTTGGTGATCCGACCCACGGGCCCCGACAGCCGCTGCGGGGCAATGAGGATCAGCGTCTCGAGATTGCCCACAAGCCCGCTCAGCACCGCCTCGGCCGCCGCCTCCGCCCCGAGCCCCACCCCGAGGATCGACACGGCCCGCGCCCCATCGGTGCGCAGATACGCGACGCCGCCGGCGGTGAGCTGCGCCACGCGCTCCACGGTGTCCGCCCGGCTCTCGGCGGGGCGCCTCTGGATGGCGGGCTCGAGCACGGTGAGGCCGTGGCGCACAAAGGTCTCGATCTCGTCATGCCACGGGCTCGGGTCGAGGCCCTCTCCGTTGACGAGCAGGAGCGAATGAGCCCCGCCGAGCCAGTAGTCGCCGGCGGTGAGGCCGCGGCGCTCGGTCGGGTAGCAGACGACATCGGGCGAAGGCAGGACGGACATGGGCGGCATCTCCCGTGCGGGTGAGGTTTCCCCGAGTGTGGGCCGCCCGCCGCGGCCTGACAACCCTAGCCGCCGGGCGCGCCGGGAGCCGGAGTTTCCGCCGGGAAGCCCCGCAGGAGGGCGGCCGCCTTGTTCGCGAGGTGGGTCTTGAGGAGGGTGGCGAGCGCCGCTCCGTCGCGCGCCGCGAGAGCTTTGTGGATCGCCACGTGCTCCTCCACCGCCTCGGCCCAGCGCTCGGGCGCGAGATTGGCGAGGCGGCGGGCCCGGCGGATCTTGCCGTCGAGGAGCCGGATCTGGCCGGTGAGCGTTGCGTTCCCGGCTGCAACGTGAATGAGGCGGTGGATCTCCGCGTTGGTCGCCCCGTAGCCCGCGCGGTCTCCAGCCGCCTGTTGGCGCCGGAGGCGCGCCACGAGCTCCGCCGAGCGCGCGATGTCCGCCGCCGAGATCCGGCTGGCGGCGAGCTCCCCGGCCAGCGCCTCGAGCGCGCCGATGACCGGGAACACCTCCTCGAGCTCGGAGAGGGTGAGCGCGCTCACCACCGCCCCGCGGCCCGGCCGCTGGACCACGAGCCCCTCTGCCGCGAGGCTGGCCAGCGCCTCGCGCAGGGGCGTGCGCGAGACGGCGAAGCGCTCGGCCAGCGCGATCTCCTGGAGCTTCTCGCCTGGCGCGAGGTCGCCGTCGAGGATGAGCGCGCGCAGCCGGTCGGTGAGCTCGGCGGCAAGCGGACGGCGGGCGATGGCGTCGGCCTGTCTCATCGGGCGCCCAGCGCCTCGGCGAGGAGGGTGGCGACATGGACCGCGGGACGCCCCGCGCCGGCCTCGATCTGGTGGCGGCAGGAGGTCCCGTCGGCCAGGATCACGGTGTCGGCCCCAGCCGCGCGCACCCGGGGCAGGAGCGTGAGCTCCGCCATCGCGCGGGAGACCTCGGCCGTCTCGGCCTGGTACTGGAAGGCGCCGGCGCCGCCGCAGCAGGAGGAGGGCACGAGCTCGGTCTTAAGCCCCGGGATGCGGGCGAGGAGCCGCTGCACCGGTCCCATCTGGTTGAACGCCTTCTGGTGGCAATGCCCGTGCAAAAGCGCGCGCTTGGTCCGCACGGGGCCGAGGGACAGCTCCAGGCCGTCCTCGATCCGCTCGGCCAGATACTCCTCGAAGAGCATGATCCGCGCGCCGAACTCCGCGGGCCAATCCTCGAGGAGGACCGGCGCCTCGTCGCGGAAGGTGAGCACGCAAGAGGGTTCGAGCCCCACCACCGTCGCACCACGCTCGAGAGCCGGGCGGAGCGCGTCGGCTGTGCGCTGCATCTCGGCGCGCGCCCGACCGGCGAGCCCGGCGGAGAGGAAGGTGCGCCCGCAGCAGAGGGGGCGGCTCCGGGGGATTTCGGCGTGCCCGACGCGGAGGCCAGCGCCCTGCAGCACCGCCTCGGCAGCGCGGAGGTTCTCGGGCTCGAAATACCGGTTGAAGGTGTCGGCGAAGAGGACGACCTCCGGCGCCGCCGCGCTCTCGCCGGGCCAGAACCGGTCCCACGGCCAGCGGGGCAGCGGCCGGTCCTTGGCAAGGCCGAGCACGCGCTCCATCGCCCAGCCCGCCCCCGGCACCCAGCGTTGCGCGTTCATGAGGGGCGGCAGGTGGCGCGCATAGGGCGCGTAGCGGGGCAGCCAGGCCACCAGCCGGTCGCGGAGCGGCACGCCGCGCTCCCGCGCGCGGGCGGCCTCCACCTCGATCTTCATCTTCGCCATGTCGACGCCCGTGGGGCACTCCCGCCGGCAGGCCTTGCAGGAGACGCAGAGCTTCAGCGTCTCGGCCATCTCGTCCGAGGTGACCGCACCCTCGCCCAGCTGGCCCGACATCGCGAGGCGGAGCGTGTTGGCCCGGCCGCGCACCAGGTCGCGCTCGTCCCGCGTCACCCGGTAAGAGGGGCACATGACACCGTCGCCGATCTTCCGGCAGGCGCCGTTGTTGTTGCACATCTCCACGGCGCCCTGGAGGCCGCGGCCGGCCCCCTCGTAACCCGGCCAGCGGAAGACGGTCTCGCGCTCGGGCCACGCGTACTCCGCCCGGTAGCGGAAGAGGCTCCGGTCGTCCATCTTCGGGGGGTCGACAATGCGGCCGGGGTTGAGGATCCCGTCAGGGTCGAACCGGCGCTTCACTTCCCGCCAGAGCCCCACCATACGGGGGCCGAACATCGCCTCGTGAAACTCCGAGCGCACGATCCCGTCGCCGTGCTCGCCCGAATGCGCGCCTTGGTACTCCCGCACCATCTCGAAGGTCTCCTCGGCAATCGCGCGCAGGGTGCGCACGCCAGCCTCCTCCTTGAGGTTGAGCACCGGGCGGACATGGAGCGTGCCCACCGAGGCATGCGCGTAGAACGTGCCGGAGACGCCGTGGCGCGCGAAGATGCCCTGCAGCCGGTCGGTGTAGGCCGCGAGATCGGTGAGCGCGACGCAGCAATCCTCGATGAAGCTCACGGGTTTGCCCTCGGACTTCATCGACATCATGATGTTGAGGCCTTGCTTGCGCACCTCGATGATCTCGGCCTGGAGGGTCGTGTCCACCGCCTCCACCACACCGCCCTCGCCGAGGCGCCCGCCGCCCCAGGCAAAGCCGAGCTCGGCCATCAACTCCGAGAGCCCGGCGAGACGTCTGAGGTTCTCGGCCCGGTCGGGCTCGGCGAACTCCACGATCAGAAGCGCCTCGGGCGTGCCGCGGGTGAAGCGCTCGACCGAGGGGCGGAAGAGGGGGATCGCCCGCGCAAGCTCGAGGATCGTGCGGTCGAAGAGCTCCACGGCGGTGGGGCCGAGGGTCACGATGTGCTGCACCGCGTCCATCGCCGCGTAGAAGGACGGGAAGTGGCAGACCCCCAGAACCTTCTCGCCCGGCAGCTCCGAGAGCTTGAGCGTGATCCGCTCCGAAAGGGCCAGCGTGCCTTCCGAGCCCACGAGGAGATGCGCGAGATTGGGCCTCGGGCCGAGGAGCGCGTCGACCGTGTAGCCGCCCACATTCCGGTCGACCTGCGGGAGGCGGGCCGCGATCTCGTCGGCCTCGCGCGCGCCCAAGGCCAGGAGATCGCGGGCCAGCGCGTCGGCCGGGCCATTGCCGAGCGCCGCGGGCTCCACCTTGCCGAAGCGCGCGCGAGAGCCGTCGGCCAACAGCGCGTCGATGGCCAGCACGTTGTCCCGCGACTGGCCGTAGCGGATGGAGCGCGCGCCGCAGGAGTTGTTGGCCGTCATGCCCCCCAGCGTCGCGCGGGAGGAGGTGGAGACGTCCACCGGGTACCAGAGGCCGTGGGGCTTGAGCGCGGCGTTGAGATGGTCGAGCACGAGGCCGGGTTCGACGGTGGCGGTGCGGGCCTCCACGTCGATCTCCATGAGCCGGTTCAAATGGCGCGCGCAGTCCACCACCACGGCCTCGTTCACCGTCTGCCCGCATTGGGACGTGCCGCCGCCCCGGGCGAGCACGGGCACGCCTGCGTCGCGCGCGACCGCGAGGGTGGCCGCAAGGTCGTCCGCGCTCTCCGGGATCACCACCGCGCGGGGCATCACCTGGTAAATCGACGCGTCCGTCGCGTAGCGGCCCCGGTCGAAGGCGCCCGTGAGCACACGGCCCGAGACGGCCTCGCCCAGGCGCTTGGCGAGCCGGTCGTCTCCCTTTCGGACGATTGCGGTCATTGACACGCCCCTCTCCCTCGTATTCTGTATACAACATACACCAAAGAGCGGCACATGATACAAGCGCGCGCGAAGGAGGGATGGATGAGCGAGGCGACACGCCGCGCCGGGCGGCACATGCTGCAGATCCCGGGGCCGAGCAACACGCCGGACCGGATCCTGCGCGCCATGGACGCGGCGGTGATGGACCACCGGGGGCCGGACTTCGCGCATCTCGGCCGCCGGGCGCTCGAGGGCATGCAGTCGATCTTCCGCACCGAGCACCCGGTGATCATCTATCCCGCCTCCGGCACCGGCGCGTGGGAAGCGGCGCTGGTCAACACGCTCTCCCCAGGCGACCGGGTGCTGATGTACGAGACCGGGCACTTTGCCTCGCTCTGGGCCAAGCTCGCCAAGCGCATCGGCCTCGTGCCCGAGGTGATCGTGGGCGATTGGCGCTCGGGCGCGGACGCGGAGGCCATCGGCGCGCGCCTCGCGCAGGACACGGAGCACGCGATCAAGGCCGTCTGCGTGGTGCACAACGAAACCTCCACGGGCTCGGTCTCGCCGGTTGCTGAGGTGCGCAAGGCCATCGACGCGGCGGGGCACCCTGCGCTCTTCCTCGTGGACACGATCTCGGGCCTCGCCTCGATCCCCTACGAGCACGACGCCTGGGGTGTGGACGTGACCGTCTCGGGCAGCCAGAAGGGGCTCATGCTCCCGCCCGGCCTGTCGTTCAACGCGCTCTCGCCGCGGGCCATCGCCGCGTCGAAGACGGCGGGCTGCGCGCGCTCCTACTGGGCGTGGGACGAGATGCTGGCCCCGAACGCCCGCGGCTACTTTCCCTACACGCCGGCGACCAACCTGCTCTACGGGCTGGTCGAGGCCATCGACATGCTGCACGAAGAGGGGCTGGAGAACGTCTTCGCCCGCCATGCGCGCCATGCCGCGGCCACACGGGCGGCGGTGCGCGCCTGGGGGCTCGAGGTGCTCTGCGCGCGGCAAGGGCACGAATCCGGCGTCCTCACCGCGGTGCTGATGCCGGAGGGACACTCGGCCGACGCCTTCCGCGCGACCACGCTCGAGCACTACGACCTCTCGCTCGGCAACGGGCTCTCCAAGGTGGCGGACCGGGTGTTCCGCATCGGCCATCTCGGGGATTTCAACGATCTCATGCTGATGGCCACGCTCTCGGGCGTGGAGATGGGGCTCGGCCAATCCGGGGTGCCCCATCAACCGGGCGGGGTGATGGCGGCGATGGCGCATCTGAGGGAGACCGCGCCGCCGCTCGCCGCCTGACCTGCCCCACGGGAAGCGTTCCCGCGCGACCACGCTCGCAATGGAAGACCGTTGCGGGTAGACCGACCCCAGAGAGCCCGGCCACGGGCCGCCACACAACCTAAGGGAGGACGACATGATCCGCACCACCACCCTCGCCGCCACCGCCGCGCTCGTGACCGGAATGGCCAGCGCCGCTGACATCACGCTCCGCTTCGGCCATGTGGGCCAGCCGGGCTCGCTCTTCGAAGCGTCGGCCGACGCGTTCGCCGCCTGTGCCAATGGCAAGCTCGGCGACGCCGCCGAGGTGCAGACCTTCGGCGCCTCCCAGCTCGGCAAGGACCGGGAGCTGCTCCAGAAGCTGAAGCTCGGCCAGGTCGCCTTCGCGCTCCCGTCCTCGGTTATGTCGTCGGTCGACGACACCTTCGGCATCTTCGAGATGCCCTACATCATCAAGGACCGCGAGCACATGAAGCGGGTCCAGGCCGAGCTTGGCGAGACCTTCCAGAAGGCGGCGCGGGAGAACGGCTACCGGATCATCGGCTATTTCGAGAACGGCTTTCGGAACATCACCAACAACGTGCGCCCGATCACGGTGCCGGAGGATCTCGCCGGCATCAAGCTCCGCACCCCGCGGGGCGCCTGGCGCCTGAAGATGTTCCAGCTCTACGGTGCGAATCCCACGCCCATGGCCTTCTCCGAGGTGTTCACCGCGCTCAAAACCGGCGTGATCGACGGCCAGGAGAACCCCTACGCCCAGATCGCCTCCGCCAAGTTCCAGGAGGTGCAGGAGTTCCTCTCGATCACCGGGCATGTCTACACGCCCGCCTATGTGCTCGCCTCGGAGGCGCACTTTTCCAAGCTTCCCGAAGACGTTCAGGCCGCCCTCGAGGCCTGCGGCGACGAGACCCAAGCCTTCGTGTACGACACCGCCGCGGCCCTCGAGGTCGAGCTGCTCGAGGTGATCAAGGCCGCGGGCGTGCAGGTGAACGAGGCGGACAAGGACGCCTTCATCGCCGCTTCGAAGCCGATCTACGAGGAGTTTGCGGCCGAGGTCGAGGGCGGTCAGGCGCTCATCGACACCGTGCTCTCGCTCTCGAGCGGCTCCTGAGCCCCCTTGGCTGCCCGCGCGCTCGGGCGGCCACACCCCGCGCGCCATGCTTTCCCGCCTCCATCGCGCCTTCGAGGCGCTCCTCGAATGGGTGACCATTCTCCTGATGGTGATCCTCACCGTCGTGGTGATGGTGGCCGTGCTCTTCCGCCTCTCGGGCAACAGCCTCTCCTGGTACGATGAGGTGGCCGCGATCCTTCTTGCCTGGATCACCTATTATGGGGCGGCTCTCGCGGCGCTGAAGCGCCGGCATATCGGGTTCGACACCGTGCTCCTCGGCATTCCGATGCCCTATCGCATGGGCGCGCTCGTGGTGGCTGAGGTGGCGGTCCTCGGCTTCTTCTACCTCTTGGCCGTCACGGGTCTCGAGGTGATCGCGGTGCTGGAGGGCATGAGCCTCGACAGTCTCACCTGGGTGCCCGTGCAATTCACCCAGTCGGTCATCCCCATCGGCGCCGCGCTCTTCATCCTCTGCGAGCTCGTCTCCTTGCCCGAGTATTGGCGCCAGACCGCGGCCGGGGTGTCGTTGGAGCACGCCGAGATCGAGGAGGAGGTCGATCGCGAGATGGAGGCGGCCAAGACGCACCGGCCCGAGGCCTTCGACCGGAGTCCCCGCTGATGCGCGTCGTCCTTCTCATCCTCGGCCTCGTGGCGACGCTCACCCTCGGCTACCTCGCCGCCGTGGCGGTGGACCCGGATCTCTACTCCGAGGCGCTCCTCATCCCCGTGATCTTCGCCACGTTGGTCACGCTCATCTGCCTCAACGTGCCCATCGCGGTGGCGCTGGCGCTCTCCGGCATCCTCGGCCTTCTCCTCACCGAGGGGCGGGACAGCCTCGTGACCATCGCGCTCGATATGTATGATGGGTCGACGAAGTTCTCACTGATCGCGATCCCGATGTTCGTGCTGGCCGGCGCGATCATGAACGCCTCGGGCGTGACCGATCGGTTGATCAACTTCGTGGCCGCCCTCATCGGCTTTGTCCGCGGCGGTCTTGCGATGGTGAATATCGGCGTCTCGCTCTTCTTCGCGGAGATCTCGGGCTCGGCGGTGGCGGATGTGGCCGCGATGGGCTCGATCCTCATCCCGCAGATGAAAAAGCGCGGCTACTCCGCGCCCTTCTCGGCGGCGGTCACCTCCTCCTCCGCGTCGCTTGCCATCATCATCCCGCCCTCGATCCCGATGATCCTCTACGCCACCTCGGCGCCCGAGGCCTCGGTGGAGGAGCTCTTCGTGGCCGGCATCGTGCCCGGGCTCCTCGGCGCCGCGGGGCTGATGTTCGTCGCCTATCTCTTTGCGCGGCGGTACAACCTGCCGACTGAGGAGGCGTTTAATGTCAAGCGCCTCCGCGAGACCTTCATCGAGGCGCTGCCCTCCTTCTCGCTGCCGATCATCATCCTCGGCGGCATCTTCGGCGGGTTCGTCACGGCCACCGAGGCGGCGGGCCTCGCGGTGCTCGCGGCGCTGCTGGTGGGCCTTTGGTACAACCAGCTGGATTTCGGTCATCTCCGTCGCGCGATGCTCGACGGGGGCATGCAGACGGCGGTGGTCATGCTGCTGGTGGCCGCCTCGGTGTTGATGGGCGGGTTCCTCACCCGGGCCCAGGTGCCGCAGGATCTCGCGGCCTGGCTCCTCGGCATCACGTCCAACAAATGGGTGATCCTCCTCATCCTCAATTTCTTCTTCCTGGTGATCGGCTTCTTCCTCCACTCGGCGGCGGCGATCATCCTCGTGGTGCCGATCGTTCTGCCCCTCATACAGGCGGCGGGGATCGACCCTGTGCATTTCGGGCTCGTCGTGACGCTCAACCTGGCGATCGGTCAGCAGACCCCGCCGGTGGCCTCGGTGCTGATCACCGCTTGCGCCGTGGCGCGGGCCAACATCTGGGATGTGACGAAGGTCAACATCTACTTCATCGCGGTGCTGGTCACGGTGCTCCTCCTCTGCACCTACGTGCCCTCGGTGCCGCTCTTTCTGGTCGAATACTTCTACAGGTGACGGTGATGGACGGTGAGCTTCTGACCGAGACCACAGACGGTGCGCTCACCGTCATCCTAAACCGGCCCGAGGCGCGGAACGCACTCACCTTCGCGATGTATGAGGGGCTCGCGAGGATCTGCCGCGAGGTGCCGACCGACGGCTCGGTAACGGCGGTGATCCTGCGCGGCGGGGGCGACCGGGCCTTCGCGGCGGGCACCGACATGACCCAGTTCCGCAGCTTCGAGACCGAGGCCGACGCGCTCGGCTACGAACGCAAGATGGACGGCGTGCTGGCGGATATCGAGGGTTGCCCGGTTCCCACAATTGCCGCCATCGCCGGGGCCTGCACCGGGGGCGGGGCCGCCATCGCCGCGGCCTGCGACCTCCGCATCTCCGACGCCCGGCTCAAATTCGGCTTTCCCATCGCGCGGACGCTGGGAAACTGCCTTTCGGTCGGCAATCTGCACCGGCTCGGTCAGCTTGTGGGCTATGGGCGGCTGCGGGAGATCCTCTTCACCGCGCGGCTCATCGAGGCGGAGGAGGCCCGGGCCATCGGCCTCGTGGCCGAGGTGCTGCCGGATGCCGAGGCGGTCTTTGCCCGCGCCCGGGCGCTGGCTGGGCAGATGGCCACCCACGCGCCGCTCACGCTCCGCGCCACCAAGGAGGGGCTCCGGCGCCTTCGCGTCGACGGGCCCGGCGCCCAGGGCGACGACCTCATCCTGTCCACCTATCTCTCGGCGGACTTCAAGGAGGGCATCGAGGCGTTCCTCGCGAAACGCCCCCCGGTGTGGCAGGGCAAATGAGCGGGCCGCTCGCCGGCATCCGGGTCGTCGAGCTCGCGCACATCATGGCCGGACCGGTGTGCGGTCTGATGCTCGCCGATATGGGCGCCGATGTGGTGAAGGTGGAGAAGCCCGCGGGCGACGATTCGCGCCGAATGGTGCCGCCCACCATCGGGGGCGAGAGCGCGGCGTTCCTCATGATGAACCGGGGCAAGCGCGGCGTGGCGCTCGACCTCAAACAGGCCGAAGGGGTGGCCGCGCTCCGCCGCCTGATCGCCGGCGCGGACATTCTCATCGAGAACCACCGCACGGGCACGATGGAGCGCCTCGGCCTGGGCTACGACACGCTGGCCGCGGGCAATCCCGGTCTCATCCAGGTGGAGATCTCGGGGTTCGGGCGCACCGGGCCGTATGCCGAGCGTGGGGGCTTCGATCTCATCGCCCAGGGCATGGGCGGGCTCATGGCCATCACGGGAGAGGCCCCGGGCCGCCCGCCGGTGAAGGTGGGGGCCCCGGTCTCGGACATCACGGCGGGGATCCTCGGCGCCATGGGGGCCTCCGCCGCCCTCGAGGCTCGGCGGCAAACGGGGCGGGGCCAGCGGGTCGACACCTCGCTCTTTGAGGCCGCAATCACCCACACCTACTGGCAGTCTGCCATCGCCTTCGCGACCGGGGCGAGCCCGGGGCCCATGGGCTCCGCGCACCCCCTGAACGCGCCCTATCAGGCCTTCGAGACCGCGGACGGATGGATCACCCTCGGCGCGGCCAACCAGGCGAATTGGGAGCGGCTCATCCGCCTCCTCGGCGCCGAGGCGCTGGGCGAGGACCCGCGCTTTCGCACCAACGCGGACCGGATGGCATACCGTCCGGCGCTCGAGGCCGAGCTCAACGCGATCTTCCGGGAGCGCCGCACCGAGGTGTGGCTCGCGCTGCTCGAGGAGGGGGGCTTCCCCGCAGGCCCCGTCTCCTCCATCGCCGAGATGCACGCGGACCCTCAGACCCGCGCGCGGGAGATGGTGGTGGAGACCGTGCACCCGGCCGCCGGCCGGGTCGAGGCGATCGGGATGCCGGTAAAGTTCGGAGGAACTCCGGGGGGCGCCGAGCGTCCGGCGCCGATGCTCGGCCAGCACAGCCGGGAGGTGCTGGCCGAGGCGGGGTATGGCCGCGACGCCATTGCAAAGCTGGTGGCCTCCGGCGCGGTCATCGCCCCGCCGGAGACGTGAGCGGGCTCAGTACTCGTCGTCGTCCTCATCGTCGTCCGGCCGGCCGCCCAGGAGCCGGTCCAGCGAGATGGCGCCCGCGCCACGGATCGTGAGATAGAGGAGGAGGAACGCCCAGAACGCGCGCTGGTCGACGATCGCGCTGTCGGGTTGGCCGTCGAACCAGGCGCCGATCGTCTCGGGGTCGGCGGCGCCGGGAATGGGCGCGGGGCCGGCGGGGGCGGTCTCTGCCGGGGTGGCCGTGGGGTCCGCCGCTCCATCCGCCGGCGCCGGGGGCGCTGCGGCCGGCGCCTCGTAGCCCGGGACCATGAGGCTCGGCGGGAAGACCTCGCCGTTGATGTCTTTGAACGTCATCACCCCGATGAAGATGAGCATGCCGACCGAAGCGATCCGCGTCATGAAGCCCAGCACGATGAGCACCGGCAGCACGATCTCGGCATAGGTGGCGAGATAAACGAGCGCGCCCCAGGGCCAGAATTCGAGCGAGCTGAAGTTGTAACCCACGGCCTCGAACACCCGGTCGCCGTAGATCTGAATGAAGGCCCCGTCCGTCACCGTGAAGTAGTCGCCATTGCGGCTGTCCACCTTGGTGAGGAAGGAGTTGTAAAAGTAGACGAAAAGCGTGCCGGCAAAGACGGCGCGCGCGGCGAGGCCGAGGAACCAGTTCTCGAGTATCCGCTGGAACCAGCCGAACACGGCGTTGTGGAGCGTGATCATCCGTCATCCCCCTTGGTGTTTTGTGGATCGCTCGCCGCCCCTATAGAGGCAACGCCGCCGATCTCAAACAGGCCCTTGAGGAGCGCGGAGAGATCGAGGTCGGGATGCTGCCCTGCGGCATCGGTCGCGGCCCGTCCGAGGGGCGCACCGGCCGCGAGCGCTGCCAGAAGGGCGTGCGCGCCGGGCGAGAGCGTGTGCACCTCGACGCCGAGCGCTGGGCGGAGAACGGCGGCCCGCTCGCCCCGGCCGAGATCGACCGCGCTGTCGGGCCCCCGGTCGGTGCTCGCGGCCCAGAGGGCGACCACCGGGTGCGGCGAGGCAATGAGGCCGAGGGAGGGATGCAGGCCAATCCGCGCGGTCTCCAGCGTCTCAGGCGGCAGAGCGGCCAGGGCACCGATGCCGAGGGGCCGCGCATCGGCCGCGTGATAGGCCTGGAGCCACAGCCATTCGAGCCGAGCGACATCGGCGAGATAGGGCACGGAGGCGGCGGGCGGGAAGCCCGCGATGAAATCCCCGAACCCCGCACCGTAGCGGAAGAGGAGCGGCGAGCGCGGGGGCTCGGCCGCCAGATAGGCCCGCGCGAGGCCCGCGAAGAACTCCCCGCCCACCAGGCGCTCCACCGCCGGGAAGGTGGCGCGAAGCGCATCCACCATGGTCGTCACGGTGTTGTTGCGGTGGATGTCGAAGCGGCGCCGATGGCCGGGGGGCAGGTTGGGCGGCGGCGCGCCGGGGCGGGCGAGCGCCTGCACGAACCCGGCCTGGGCGTCGCGACCCCGGGGGTCAGACATGGGCGGGGGCGGCCGCCTCGGCCATGGCGCGCTCGGCGCGGGCGGCTTCCGCGGCGAGGGTCTCCCAGTCGGGCAGGTCGCTGTCCCACTCGATAAGGGTGGGGAGCGGCCCGGTGCGCGCGATCACGGCGGCGTAGAGCGCCCAGACCGGGTCCGCCACCGGGCGGTCATGGGCGTCGATGAGGAGGGGGGTTCCATCCGCGTCCTGGTCCCGCGCGTGGCCGGCCAGATGGATCTCGCCCACGGCCTCGAGGGGGAAGCGCGCGAGGTAGTCCTCCGCCGAGGTCGCGTGGTTGGTGGCGGAGACGAACACGTTGTTGACGTCGAGCAAAAGCCCGCAGCCGGTGCGGCGCGTGATCTCGCGGAGGAAACCGACCTCCGCCAGCGTCGAGGTCTCGAACGCGACATAAGTCGAGGGGTTCTCGAGCAGCATCCGCCGGCCCATGCGCTCTTGCACCTCGTCGATGTGATCGGCCACCCGGGCCAGCGTCGCCTCGGTGTAGGGAAGCGGCAGGAGGTCGGGGTAGTAGACGCCCTGGTGCGTGGACCACGCCAGATGCTCGGAGAAGAGGCCGGGCTCGTAGCGGTCCGCCACCGCGCGAAGCCGGGCGAGGTGCTCGGCATCCAGCGGCCCCTCCGCTCCGATCGAGAGGCCGACGCCGTGGAGCGAGATCGGAAAGCGCTCGCGGATGCGTGCGAGGTAATGGTGCGGCGGGCCGCCCGCGCCCATGTAATTCTCGGCGTGGATCTCGAACCAGCCGACGGTGGGGCGGCCCTCTCCGCTCTCGGAGAGGATCGCCTCGTAGTGCTCCGCCTTCAGCCCAACGCCGGCGCGGGCCGGGATGTCCACAGGTCGCGCCATGGTCGGGCTCGAGGGATCAGGCCTGCGGGTTGTCGCGGTCGAGCTCGGTCAGCGAGCCTTTGCGGTCGCCCGGCAGCTCGAACTCAGCGTTCTCTTCCTCGACGCCGTATTTCAGGCAGTCGCCCTTCGGGACGAGGGTCCAGGCGTTGCCCTGGTAGTCCACGGTCGACGTGCCGGCGCAGGTGGTGCCGGGGCCCGCGGCGCAGTCGTTCTGCCCCGCGAGGGAGATGCCGAAGCACTTCTCCTTCGCGCCGGCGTTGGCGGCGGTGGTGGTGGCGGCCGCCGCGGCCGCCACGGCGCCGGCGAGAACGAGGCCGGTGATCTTGGTCGTGGTGCTCATGAAAAGTCTCCTCTCTTGCGATGGATCAGTTGGTGATCGGGCCGAGCACCTCGTAGGTGCCCTCGTTGTTTTTGATCGAGGTCCAGAGGCGGTCCGACGCCGGCTTCGCCTCGAGATCGTTCCAGTTGGTCTCCGCCGTGGAGATCTGGCCGGGGATATCCGCCTCCCAGAAGCCGACGACCGGCGGGTTGATATTGAGATACAGCACGCCGTCGACGATTCGCCAGAGGTTCGGGTTGGCCGGCACCT
>CAYXPI010000033.1:0-25982 GCA_964467005.1 uncultured Limibaculum sp.
ACTTCTATTCGGGCATCGTGCTCAACGCGATGGGCTTCCCGACCTCGATGTTCACCGCCATCTTCGCGCTGTCCCGCACCGTCGGTTGGATCGCCCAGTGGAAGGAGATGATCGAGGATCCGGTGCAGCGCATCGGGCGCCCGCGCCAGCTCTACACCGGCGCGGCCAAGCGGCACTATCTCGAGGTGCAGGACCGCTGAGGCCCGTCTCAGTTGTGAGTCACCACCACGCGCCGGTCGGCCGCTTGGTCGTCCGGCAACAGGCCGAAGAAGGTGAAGGCCTCGTCCTGCTTCGCGACCGTGATGACGTCGCGGGGCACCCCCCGGTCGGCGAGGAAGCGCACCACGCCCTGCGCCCGGGCCTCCGCCACGCGCGCGTTGGCCGCGTCGCTGCCCGTCCGGTCCACCTGCGCGAACACGCAGATCTGGTCCCGGTGCTTCGCCGTCTCCGCGAAGGCCGCGAGCCGCTCGGCCTGGGGCGCGGGCACCGCCGTCTGCCCGATCGCGTAGTCGCGCACCACGATCTGCCCCCGCTGCTCGAAGCCGCAAGGGTTGGCCCATGCCGGCCCGGCCACCGCCAGCGCCGCGAGGATGATGGGTAGTCGTCGGGTCATCGAAGCCTCCATGCTTGCCCCGGCGGATCTTAGCACGCGCGGGCGCCAGCCGGTCGGTCCAAGAGCCTCAGAACCGCCTCCGCCGCCAGGGCCGACGCACCGGGACCACCGCGGCCGAGCGCTCGGAGCACGGCCTCGAAGGCCGCGCGCTGCGCCTCCCGCTCGGGGCCCGGCGCCAGGAGGGGGCCCAGCGCCTCCGCCACCGCCGCCGGCGTGCAGGCGTCCTGCAGCCGCTCGGGCACGACGCGCGCGTCGAGCACCAGATTGACGAGATGCGCCCGATCCACCGTGACGAGCCGACGCACGACGGCCGCCGTCAGCCAGGAGGTTTCGTAGATCAACACATGCGGTGTGCCAACGGCCGCGAGCTCGAGTGTGACGGTGCCGGAGGCCGCGACCGCCGCATCCGCCGCCGCGAAGGCCAGGCGCTTCTCCGCCTCTCCCGCGTCGGGCTCGATGAGATGCACCTCGCCCGGCAGAGTCGCCGCCCAGGCGCGCACGGGCTCGGCCACCGTCTCGGCCACCGGCACGAGGAAAGCGCCGATCCGCCGTGCGATCTCGGCGCGCGCGAGAAGCCCGGACAGCACCGGCATGTGCCGTGCGACCTCGCCCCGCCGCGAGCCCGGCGCAAGCAGGAGCCGCGGCCCGTCTCCGATCCCGCGCCGCGCCGCGAAACCCGCGAGCGCCGCGTCCGACGGCCGCACGAGATCCGCGACCGGATGGCCCACGAAGGTGGCCCCCATTCCCGCCGCCTCCATGTATGGCGGCTCGAAGGGCAGGAGGGTCAGCACATGGTCGACGAACCGAGCCATGTGCTTGGCCCGCCCGGGCCGCCAGGCCCAGACCGTGGGGGCGACGTAGTGCACCGTCCGGATCTCGGGCGCGCGCAGGCGCACCCGCTCGGCCACGCGGAGGGAGAAGGACGGCGCGTCGACGGTGAGAAGCATGTCGGGTCGGCGCGCCAGCACATCGGCCGTCGCCTCGCGCATCCGCCTGAGGATGGCCGGGAGCCGCGGCACGACCTCGGCGACGCCCATCACCGCGAGGTCCTCAATGCCGAAGAGGGGGTCGAGCCCGGCCGCCCGCATCTCTTGCCCGCCGATGCCGGCCACCCGGATCTCCGGCGCCCTGGCCCTGAGCGCGCGGATGAGCCCCGCGCCCAGACGGTCGCCCGAGGGCTCGCCGGCGATGAGGTAGACGAGCGGCCCGCTCACGGGGGAAAGGCCCAGAGGCAGAGGCCCGCGCGGTCCGCCGCGGCGACCGTCGCGCCACGGTCGAGCACCTGGACCCCGCCGGCTTCGATCGCGATCCCGGCGAGCCCGGCGGCCGCCGCGCCGCGCACCGTGCGTGGCCCGATGGCCGGGAGATCGACCCGCCGGTCCTGCCCCGGCTTCGGCATCTTGACGAGCACGCCGGCCGGGGGCGGCGCATGGGCGCGCTTGGCCTCCGGCAGGACCGCGACCCGGGCCAGGAGCGCGTCCGTGCCCTCCACCGCCTCGAGCCCGAGGCACACGCCGCCCGCGACCACCGCCGCCTGGCCGACATCCACAGGTCCGAGCGCGGTCAGGATCGTCCGCGCGCGCGCCGCATCCGCCTCCAGCCCGGCGCCAGGAGAGAGCCGGCCGAGGGGGCCGGGCTCCGCCGTGAGGGCGATGCCGAGCCCGCAGGCCTCCAGCGCCACGAGCCGCACGCCCTCCTCCTCGAAGATCTGGCCGAGCCCGCGGAGGAGCGCGTCGTCCCCCCGCCGGAGAAGACGCAGAACGCGCGCCGCCACCCGCACCGCGCCCCAATCGGCCTGCCAGAGGCGGAGGCGCGGACGGTCCATCCCGCCGGCAAACACCACCTCTCCGCACCCCGCCCGCCGGAGCGCCTGGAACAGGCGGCCCACCTTCTCGAACCGGTGGACCTCGTGCGGGTGGTCCTCCGCCCAGTCGAGCGGCGTCTCGGGAAACGACACCACGAGATAGGGGCGGCCGGCCTCCCGGGCCTTCTCGGCGATGAGGCGGGGGAGGTCGCCGCGGCCGGCGATGATCGCGAGCCCCTCACCCGGCATGGCCGCTCACTCTTCGCGGGGCGTGCAGAAGCTGCGGCTCGAATCGGCAAGGATGAAGGCCACCATTTGCTCCACCGCCTCCACCCCGCGATGGGCCTCGGCCGCGCGCGCGGCCCGCTCGGCGAGCGAGCCCTCGCCGTAGAACACCTCACGATAGGCAGCCCGGAGCGCGTGGATCACATCCCGCGGATAGCCCCGGCGCTTGAGGCCCACGATGTTGAGCCCGCCGAGCTCGGCCCGGTTGCCGATCACCGAGCCGAAGGGGATCACATCCTTCTCCACCCCGGTCATGCCCCCCACCATGGCGTGGGCCCCGATGCGCACGAACTGATGCACCGCCGAGAGCCCGCCAAGGAAGACATGGTCGCCCACCTCCACATGCCCGCCGAGGGTCGCGTTGTTGGCCAGGATCACCGAATGCCCGAGCTGACAGTCGTGCCCCACATGCGCGCCCACCATCAGAAGGCAGCCGTCCCCCACCCGGGTGTAGAGCCCGCCGCCGCGGGTGCCGGGATTGGCGGTCACATGCTCTCGGATCATGCAGCGCGCGCCGATCTCGAGATAGCTCTCCTCGCCCTCGTATTTGAGGTCCTGCGGAGGGTGGCCGAGGGAGGCGAAGGGCCAGATTCGCGTACCGGGCCCGATGGTGGTGCGGCCGGCCACAACCACATGCGAGGCGAGGCGCACCCCCTCGCCGAGGCGTACATCGGGGCCGACCACGCAGAAAGGCCCGATCTCCACCCCGGCGCCGCGCGCGGCGCCCTCCGCGACAAGCGCGCTCGGGTGGACGCTCACGCCCGCCCCTGGGCGCGGCGCGCGTCGTCCTGGTCGATGATCATGGCGGAAAACTCGGCCTCGGCCATCAGCTCCCCGCCCACGCGGGCCTCGCCCCAAAACTTGAACACCTTGCCCCGCCCACGGAGGATCCGGACATGGAGCTCCAGCACGTCGCCCGGCACCACCTTCCGCCGAAAGCGCGTCTTGTCGAGGGTCATGAAATAGACAAGGAGGTCCTCGCCCTCCTTCGCCAGGCTGTCGACCACCAACACGCCGGCGGTCTGCGCCATCGCCTCCACGATCAGCACGCCGGGCATCACCGCCTCCTGGGGAAAATGCCCCTCGAAATGCGGCTCGTTGGCTGTGACGTTCTTGATCCCGATCGCGCTCTCATGGGGAATGATGGCGCGCACCCGGTCGATCATCAGGAAGGGGAACCGGTGGGGGATCATGCGCTGGATGCGGGCGAGATCGGCGACCCTCCCGGCCGCGGCGTCGGTTGTCTCTCCGTGCTGGTCGTCGTCGCCCGCCATCCGCCTGTCACCACGTCTCCCGGATCGGAGCCCTCAATACCGGGCGGCCGGGCGAAATCAACCCTCAATCCGGGAGCGCCGGCTCCGCGCCCATCGCGTCGAGCTCGGCCTCGCTCGGCCGGAGCGGCACGGCCTCGGGCAGGCGGATCTCGGGCGGCTCGACCCGCGCATCGAAGAGCGCGATCACCCGATCGGTCTTGTTCACCCCCGGCGCGGCCACCAGGATTTGATCGGCGTCGAGGACGATGCTCGCCCCCTCGGCGCGCAAAAGCTCGATGAGGATGGGCCCGAGCTCCGCCGTCAGGCGCTCCCGGGCGAGGCGCACCGCGCGCTGGAGCTCCGCCGCCCGGCGCTGGCTCCGCCGCCGGGTGATCCGCACCTTGGCGTCGAAGCGCTGGGCCCGGGCCTCGAACTCGGCCCGGGTGAGCTGACCGCGTATCTGCGCAAGCTCGGCCTCTTCGGCGTCAATCTCCCGCTTCACGGCATCCACACGGGCCTGAAACGCCGCGGTGAGCTCGCGCTCGGCCTGGCGGAGCGCGCGGCCCGCCCGGGTCTCCCGCAGCACCCGCTCCCGCGAGACGACGAGCACCGGCCCGGCCCCGCCGCCGGCCTCAGCCCGCACCCCCGGCCCGCCCAGCGCCGCGCACAGGCCCCCGAGGAGCGCCGCCCGCCGGGAGAGCCGTGTCAAAATCGGGTCCCGACCGAGACGCGGAACAGCTCGTCCTCGTCGAAATCCTCGTCCACGAGCGGAAAGCCGAGGCTGAGCTCGATGGGACCGAAGGGGCTGTCGATGAAGAGGAGCCCGCCGGCGGAGACCCGGATGCTCGCGGTGTCGTCGATCGTCACGGCTTGGCTGTCGCGGATCCCGGGAAAGCTCGTGCGGTCGAGCCCGAAGAGGGTGCCCGCATCGACGAAGGCGCCGCCGAAGATGCCGAACTCCTCCGGCAACCCGAGCGGGAACGAGACTTCGAGCCGCAGCGCGGCGAAGTAGTTCCCGCCCACGGCGTCGTTGCCCTCGTTCACCGTGTCGCGTGGGCCGATGCCCTCGGCCTCGAAGCCGCGGAGCGAGTTGCCGCCGAGGAAGAAGCGGTCGTTCACCTGGGTGTCGTCGCCGAAGGAGAAGAGCGCGCCGCCCTCGAACTCCGCGCTGGCAATCACCTGATCGTCGAAGAACCCCTGCCAGCCCTTCACCGAGCCCCGGGTCTTGACGAACCGCGCGTCGCCGCCGACGCCGGCGAACTCCTGCTCGATGGCGGCGAGGTAACCCTCCGTCGGCTCCAGGCGGTCGTTCCGCTGATCGTAGGTCACACGGTAGCCCAAGGACGACTTAAAGCGCACCCCATCGTCGATCTGGATGGCGGGGGAGGCGTCCGGGGCCGCGTTGAGATCGTCGCGCGAGAAGGAATAGGTCAGCTGGATCCGCGCATCCTCCGCAAGCGGGAAGGCGACGCGCGGCTCGAACCCCGCCCGGTTGATCTCGAAGGAGCTCTCGTCGTCCCGGTCGTCCTGGAGAAAGAAGGCCCGGCCGGAGACGGCGAGATCCCGGTCGAGGAACCGAGGCTCGGTGAAGGAGAAATCGTAGATCTGGGTGTCGCCCGCCGCGGTGACCGTGGCGTTGACGATCTGCCCGCGACCGAGGAAGTTCCGCTCGGTCACCGCGATGGTGCCGATGGGCCCCGCGCCCGACGAGAACCCGACGCCGAAATTGATCGAGCCGGTGGACTGCTCCTCCACCCTCACCTTGAGGACGGCGCGGTCCTCCTCGCTGCCCTCCTCGACCTCGACCTCCACGCGCTCGAAGTAACCGAGACCGCGGATCGCGCTGCGCGTGCGGCGGATCTTGCGCGCGTCGAACGGATCGCCCTCCACCAGCTCGATCTCGCGGCGGATCACGCGGTCGAGCGTGGCGGTGTTGCCCTCGATGTCGATCCGCTCCACGAAGATCCGGCTGCCCTCGGAGAGCTCGAAGGTGATGTCGATCACCAGGGCCTCGGTGTCCTTGTCGGCCCTCGGACGCACCTGCACGAAGGCGAAGCCCTTCTCGCCGGCGAGATCGGTGAGGTCGTTGGCGATGTCCTCCACCTCGCCGGCGTCGTAGATCTCGCCGGTCAGGTCCTCGGCCGGGATCTGGGCGAGAAAGTCCTCGGGCTCGAGCCCCTCCGCGTTCACCACCACGTCGAACTCGCCGAACGTGTATTGCGGCCCCTCCTCGAGGTTGAAGGTGAGGAAGAAGCCCGACCGGTCCGGCGCGAGCTCGGCCGTGGCCGAGAGCAGCGTGAAGTCCGCATAACCGCGGGAAAGGTAGAATTGGCGCAGAAGCGCCTGGTCGAGCTCCAGCCGGTCCGGATCGTAGACATCGGTCGAGAAGATGAAGGAGAAGATATCGGTCTCGCGGGTCTCGATCTCCTCGCGCAGCCGGCTGTCGGAGAAGGCGCGGTTGCCCGTGAAGTCGATCGAGCTCACCCCGGTCATCTCGCCCTCCTCGATCTCGAAGACGAGATCGACCCGGTTCTCCGAGCGCTCGATGATCACCGGGGTCACCTGGGCGCCGAACCGGCCGGTGCGGCGATAGACTTCGATGACCGCCTGGGCGTCGGCCTCCGCCGCCGCGGGCGAGAAGGGAAAGCGCGGGCGGGCGCTGATGATCCGCTCGAGATCCTCGTCGCTCACCGCGTCGTTGCCCTCGAAGGCGATCTCGTTGATCGACGGGTTTTCCCGAACCTCGACGACGATGCCCGCCTCACCCGGGATCACCTGCACGTCGCGGAACAGCCCGGTGTCGAAGAGCCGCCGGGTGGCGGCGTTCAGATCCTCGGCCGTGATCGCGCGGTCCCCCGGCAGGGCCATGTAGGAAAGGATGGTGCCCGGCTCGATGCGCTGCCATCCGCGGATCTGGATCTGCCCCGTCGGGTCCGTCGCCGTCTGCTGCGCCGCCGCCGGGGTCCCGAGGGCGACGATGAGCGCCAAGGCCAGCGCCCAAAGCCTGTGTCGACCGGTCATGCCCACTCCTCATGCCAGGGGAACCCGGCCGGGAGGCCCCCCGATCACCCCGCGAGCACGCGGGTTATGTCGTTGTAGGTCGCGAATACCATGAGCGAGAGCACGAGCGTGAGCCCGATCATCGTCCCGACCTGCATCGCGGCGCCCCCGACCGGTCGTCCGCGCACTGCTTCGATGCCATAAAACATGAGGTGTCCGCCATCCAAAACGGGGATCGGGAACAGGTTGAGAAGCCCGATCGCCGTGGAGAGGAAGGCGATGAACTGGATGAAGCTGAGCACCCCCTGCTCCGCCTGCTGGCCGGAGAGCTCCGCGATCTGGATGGGGCCGCCGATATTCGAGGGGTCGGCGTTGGCGAACAGCATGTCGCCGAAGAAGGCGAGCGTGCTCACGATGATGTCCCAGGTGCGCTCCACGCCGTATTGCAGCGCGTCCAGAACCGACCGGTCCACCGTCGTCGGGCCGAAGCCGCCGCCCGTGACCGGGCCGACGCCGAGGGTGGGCTGGGGCACCACCTCACCGGTGATGGGGTGGGGCCGCTCGGTCATCACGGGCTCCACCTCGTAGATCAGCCGCTCGCCACCCCGGTCGATCCCCACCTCGATCGGGGCCTCCGGCGGCAGATCGGCGGCGATGAGCTGGAGTGCGTAGAAGGAGTGCACCGACTGGCCGTTGAGCGAGACGATCACGTCGTCGTTGAAAAGCCCGGCGCGGGAGGCGGGCATGCCCGGCCGGATCACGATCCGCGGCGGGATGGAGTAGTGCACCGTGATGTCCTGGCGCGCGCCGTCGCGCTCGACCCGCGCGGGCACCGAGCGGCCGTCGGTCATGTGCAGGATATCCAGGAGCTCGCGGAAGGTCTCGACCCGGGTCCCGTCCACCGAGATCACCCGGTCCCCCGCCGCAAGCCCGAGATCGGCCGGGGCGTCCTCGCTGATGGTGCCGATCACCGGCGCGTCCGAGGCCTTGCCGGCCACCAGCGCGAGCCCGGCGAAGACGAGGATGGAGAGGAGGAAGTTCGCCACAGGCCCCGCCACCACCGTGGCCGCCCGGCGCCCCACGGGCGCGGTGTGGAAGGCGACCCGCCGCTCCTCCTCCGAGAGCTTGTCGTCCTCCACCGCCCCGGCGCTCGCCGGATCCATATCGCCCACGAATTTCACGTAGCCACCCAAGGGCAGGAGCGCGACCTGCCAGCGGGTGCCGCGCTTGTCGACCCGGCTCCACAGCACCTTGCCGAATCCGATGGAGAAGACCTCCGCCTGGATGCCGCACCATCGCGCCACGATGTAGTGGCCGAACTCGTGCACGAACACCACGACCGCCAGCACCACTAGGAAGGGCGGCAGATAGGTGAGCACGTTCCAAACTCCGGCAAGCAGGGCGAG
This sequence comes from uncultured Limibaculum sp., assembly GCA_964467005.1. Taxonomy (GTDB): domain Bacteria; phylum Pseudomonadota; class Alphaproteobacteria; order Rhodobacterales; family Rhodobacteraceae; genus Thermohalobaculum. The sequence continues at coordinate 8,362 of CAYXPI010000033.1, forward strand.
AGGGTCCATCCAAGGCTCCTTGAGGTTAAGCGACAAACCGCGGCAGGAGCGCACGGCCCACCCGCCGCGCCTCCGCATCCACCGCGAAGATGTCGGTGAGATCGGTCGCCGGCGGCAGATCGTCAAGCGACTCCATGGCGGCCTCGACCAGACGTGCCATGTCCAAGAAGCCGATCTGGCCCGCGATGAAGGCGTCGAGCGCCACCTCGCGCGAGGCGTTCAGCACGCAGCCCGCGACACCGCCCCGCTCCATCGCCCGGCGCGCGAGCCCGAGGGAGGGGAAGCGCTCGGGATCTGGCGCCTCGAAATCGAGCCGGGCGAGCCGCGCGAAATCCAGCCGCTCCACCGGCAAGTTCCGCCGCTCCGGCCAGGCAAGGGTGTGCCCGATGGCCACGCGCATATCCGCCGGCCCCAGATGCGCCAGGATCGAGCCGTCCGCGAACCCCACCATCGAATGGATGATCGACTGCGGGTGCACGATCACCTCGATCGTGTCGGGCGTCACCTGGAAGAGATGCCAGGCCTCGATCATCTCGAGCGCCTTGTTGAACATCGACGCGCTGTCGATCGAGATCCGCTGGCCCATCGACCAGTTGGGGTGCGCCACCGCCTCCGCCACGGTCACGGCCGCCATCTGATCGCGCGTGCGCGTGCGGAAGGGCCCGCCCGAGGCGGTGAGGATGATCCGCTCGATCTCGCAGCCCCGATCCGCCGCAAGGCATTGGAAGATCGCGTTGTGCTCGCTGTCGACCGGCAGGAGCGTGGCGCCGGTGCGCCCGATCTCGGCCAGGAAGAGCGGCCCCGCGGCCACCAGGCACTCCTTGTTGGCGAGCGCGACCGTCGCCCCCTGTCGGACCGCCGCGAGGGTGGGCGCGAGCCCTGCCGCGCCGACGATGGCGGACATCACCCAATCCGCCGGCTCCGTGGCGGCCTCGACCAGCGCCTCCTGGCCCGCAGCAGCTTCGACCCCGCTGCCCGCAAGCGCGTCCTTGAGATCGCCATACCGCGCGGGATCGGCGGTGACGGCCACCGCCGCCCCGAGCCGCCGCGCCGCCGCCGCGAGGCCCTGGATGTTGGCATGGCCGGTCACCGCCACAACCTCGGCGCCGCCCGTCCGCTCCAGCACATCCACCGTGCTCGCGCCGATCGAGCCGGTCACGCCAAGGATGCTCACGCGCTTGGCCATCTCTCTCCCCGCCTCACCAGATGAAGACCGCCTCGCCCCGCCAAAAGGTGACCGCCGCGGCCACGAGGGTGGCGGGCACCAGGCCGTCGAACCGGTCGAGCGCGCCGCCATGGCCCGGGATCGCCCGCCCCGCATCTTTGACGCCGAAATGGCGCTTGAGCGCGGACTCCGCCAAGTCCCCCCCCTGCGCCAAGAGCGCCGCGATCGCCGACACGGTGCACACCTCGTAAAAATACGTTCCCGTCGTGGCCCAACTGAAGAGCCCGCCGCCGAAAAACGCAAGCGCCACGCCGCCGCCGAGGCCCGCCCAGGTCTTCTTGGGGCTGACCTGTGGCCAGAGGAGCGGCCCGCCGATGAGCCGACCCGCAAAATAGCCGCCCGTGTCGGTCGCGACCACCACGAGCACGACCCAGAACGCCGTCTCGAACCCGAAGGGCTCCCGCAGCCGCAAGGCGACGAGCGAGATCGCCGCCACGCCGACGAGCCCAAGCCCCAGAAGCCCCCAGCCCGCACGTTTGGGGCGCCCCGCGGCCAGGTCCGCCGCCGCGAGCGCGAGAGCCAGGCTTGCGAGCAGGGCCAGCCCCGCCTCGGCGCCCATGGCCGGCAGGACGAGCGCGGGCACCGCCGCCGCCGCGGCGAAGAGGCCGCGGATGCCGGCGCCCCCGGTCAGCGCCCGCCACTCCCAGCCCGCGAGCGCCGCTCCGGCCGCGACCATTGCCGCCGTCGCGTAGCCGCCGACCCAAAGGCCCGCGAGCCCCAGCGCCGCGAGCGCGACCCCCGAGACGAGCCGCAGCCGCAGATCCGAGAAGCGCGGCGGCGGCGGGCCGGGCATGGCGACCGGCCCCGGGTGCTAGACCTGCGCGGCGACTTTGCCGAAGCGCCGGTCGCGCCCCGCGAAATCCGCCAGGATCTCCGCCAGCCGCTCCGCCGAGAAATCCGGGAAGCAGGCGTCGACGAAGGCGAACTCGGCATAGGCCGCCTGCCAGAGCAGGAAGTTGGAGATCCGCATCTCGCCCGAGGTGCGGATGACGAGATCGGGGTCCGACCGCCCCTCGGTGTAAAGCTCGGCCGCCAGCCGCTCCTCGGTGATCTCCTCGGGGTCGAGCCGCCCCGCCGCCGCCTCCGCCGCGAGGGCCCGGCTGGCCCGCAGGATCTCGGCCCGCCCGCCATAGGAGATGGCCGGCTGGAGGAGGAGCCCGTCGTTCCCCGCCGTCCGCGCCTCCATCTGCGCCATCAGCCGCTGGAGATCCGCCGGCAGCCGCTCCCGCTGGCCGAGAAAGCGCACGCGAATGTTCTGCCGGTCGATCTCCTGCACCCCGCGGATTATGTAGCGGCGGAACAGCGCCATCAGCACCGCGACCTCGTAACCCGGCCGGTGCCAGTTCTCGGTCGAGAAGGCGTAGAGCGTCAGCGTCTCGATGCCGAGATCCGGAGCCGCCTCCACGATCTCGCGCACCCGCTCGACCCCTCGGTGGTGCCCGGCGGTGCGCGCGAAGCCGCGGCGCACGGCCCATCGGCCGTTGCCGTCCATGATGATCGCCACATGCCGCGCCCGGCGCGGATGGGTTGCCAGGGTCTCCGCCATTCTCTGTCCTTCTGCCGATGGCCGGGGCGCGCGGGCGCGGATCACACCTGCATGATCTCGGCCTGCTTGGCCTCGACGGCGCCGTCGACCTTCTTCACATAGCCGTCCGTCAGCGCCTGGATCTCGTCCGACCACATCTTCTGCTCGTCCTCGCCCATTCCGGCCGCCTTGGCCTTCTTGAGCTGGTCCATCCCGTCTCGCCGCACGTTGCGAATCGCGACCCGTGCGTGCTCGGCATACTGGCTGGCAACTTTGGTCAATTCGCGGCGGCGCTCCTCGTTGAGCTCGGGGATCGGCAGGCGGAGGAGCGTGCCGTCGACCACCGGGTTGATGCCGAGGCCGGAGTTGCGGATCGCCTTCTCCACCTTGCCGACCAGCGTCTTGTCCCACACCGCGATGGTGATCATCCGCGGCTCCGGCACGTTGATGGTGCCGACTTGGTTGAGCGGCGTGGTGGCGCCGTAGGCGTCGACCGTCACGGGGTCGAGCATCGAGGCGGTGGCGCGGCCCGTGCGCAGGCTCGCGAACTCCGACTTGAGCGACGCCAGCGCGCCCTCCATCCGGCGCGTCAGATCGTCCATATCGATCTCGAGATCGTCCTCAGTCATGGGTCATCCTTCGGTTGCTGGCCGCCATCCGCTGGGCTCAGGGGCCGACGCGGGTGAACCGGCCGCGGCCCGATAGCACCTCCGTGAGGCCTCCATCCTTCTGCAAGGAAAACACCACTATCGGCAGCGCGTTGTCCCGCGCAAGCGCGATCGCCGAAGCGTCCATCACCTGAAGGTTGCGGGTCAGCACCTCGTGGTAGCTGATCTCGGAGAACCGCTCGGCCGCGGGGGTGGTGCGCGGGGCGCTGTCATAGACCCCGTCGACCTGGGTGCCCTTCAGGATCGCGTCCGCCCCCATCTCCATCGCGCGCAGGGTCGCGGCCGTGTCGGTGGTGAAGTAGGGGTTGCCCGTGCCGGCGGCGAAGATCACCACGCGGCCCTTCTCGAGATGGCGCATCGCGCGGCGGCGGATATAGGGCTCGCAGACGGAAGCCATGGGAATGGCCGACTGCACCCGCGTTTGCACCCCCATCCGTTCGAGGGCCGACTGCATGCCGAGCGCGTTCATGACGGTGGCCAACATGCCCATATAGTCCGCCTGGGTGCGCTCCATCCCCTCCGCCGCGGCGGAGAGCCCGCGGAAGATGTTCCCCCCGCCGATCACCAGGGCGATCTCGATGCCGAGCTCATGTGCGCTGCGCACCTCGCCCGCGATGCGATCCACCGTTGCGGGGTCGAGCCCGTAGCCCTGGGACCCCATGAGCGCCTCGCCGGAGAGCTTGAGAAGGACGCGGGAATAGCGGGCCGGGGGCTCCGCTGCGGCGGCGGCGCTCTCCGACATCGTGGGACCCCTCCTTCTCCGACGGGCCTTTCATGCACCGCGCCGCGCTGCGATGCAAGACACGCGGGGGCCGGCTCACCCGTCGTCGTCCTGCACCGCGAGCTTGATCTCGGCCCGGTCGACCATCGCGCGGATGAGCCCGATCATCTCCGCCTGGGCCGCCTCCCCGTCCTTGCGCCGGACCTTGCCGATCTCCTTCAAGTCGTCGCGGATCTGTTCGGCCATGCGCGAAGAAATGTTGGCCAGCAGGAACTCGGCGGCGTCCCGCGCGGTGTCCATGGCGCCGGCGAGCGCCTTCAGCAGCACCTCCCGGTCGACCGCCCGGACGATCCCGGAGACGTCGCGGGCCTCGATGCGCGTCGGGATGTCCTCGAAGGTGAACATCTTGCGCTTGATCTCCTCGGCAAAGTCGGGCTGGGTCTCGGCGATCCGCTCGAGCACGTGGTTCCGGATGTCGGCGGCCGTGAAGTTCATGATCGCGCCCACCCGCTCGGCCGGATCGCGGCGTTGGCCGTCGGCGTTCTGACCCGCGAGGAAGTCCCGGCTGACCGAGGCGCCGATGGTCTCGATCACCTTGGTGTCGAGGCTTTGGGTCTTGGTGATGCCGAGCACCACATCGCGCGCGCGCTCGGGGTCGAAGCGGCTGAGGAGCTTGGCGGCAAGTTCCGCCGAGAGCTTGGAGAGCACGACCGCGGCGGTCTGCGGGTGCTCGCGCTTCAGGAACTCCGCCAGCGCGTCCTCGTTCACCCGCCCGAGCTTGCGCCAGACATTGTGGACCGAGGGCACATCCACATCGTCGAGGATCCGGGTGAGCTGGCCCTCGTCGAGATGCTTCTGGAGCATGCCGCGCGCCACCTTGAGCCCGCCCCGCACCGCGCTCTCGGACCGGGCGAGCTCTTGCAAGAACTCCTGGATCGTGGCGGCCACCTTCGCGGGGTCCACCCGGCGGATCTGGGCCATCCCCTCGGCGAAGCTGCGGAGCGCGGCCTCGTCCAGCCGCTCGAGGATCGGCGCCGCGGCCTCCGCGCCGAGCGCCCCGATGATGATCGCGGCCTTTTGCTGACGGGTGAGGCCGAGCGCCTCGGCCCGTGCATCGGCGGTCGGGAGGGGGATCTCGTCCGTCATGATGCGTAGCCTGCGATGAGCGCGCCCGCGAGGAGGCTCCACCCGTCCGCCACCACGAAGAAGGCGAGCTTGAGCGGCAGCGAGACGACGACGGGCGGGACCATCATCATGCCCATCGACATGAGGACCGAGGCCACCACGAGGTCGATGATGAGAAAGGGCAGGAAGATGAGGAAGCCGATCTCGAACCCGCGCTCGATCTCGGAGAGCATGAAGGCGGGCACCAGAATGTCGAGGGGCGCGGGCTCGCCCGGCTGGAGCACGACCACGCGCCCGGGGGCGGCGGCCGCCAGCTCCGCCACCGCCTCGGGCCTCACCCGCCCTTCCATAAAGGCGCGGAAGGGCGCCATGCCCCGCTCCCACGCCTGGCTCGGCGTGATATCGCCCTCGAGAAGCGGCGCGAGCGCCTGCGACCAGGCCTCGGAGAACACCGGCGCCATCACGAAATACGTCATGAACAGCGCGAGGGAGACGATCAGCATGTTGGGCGGCGATTGCTGGAGCCCGATGCCCTGCCGGAGGATCGAGAAGACCGTGACCATGAAGGGAAAGCAGGTGACCATCATCGCGATGCCCGGCGCGAGCGACAGGAGCGTGATGAGGAGGAAGAGCTGCACCACCCGGCCCGAGAGGCTCTCCCCCTCGCCGAGATCGAGACGGATCTCCTGGGCGGCCGCACCGGAGGCCATAAGTACCGCGAGAACGCCGAGGGAAAGAGCCCAGCGCATCGCTCAGAACAGGTCCGTCACATCGACGATCTCAGTGAGCCGCACGCCGAGCCGCCCGCCGTCCTCGCCGAGTTCCTCGAGCTCCCCGCGGGCGATCACACGCTCGCCGATCATGATCTCCACGGGGTCGTCCACCCGCGAGGAGAGGGGCAGAACCATGTCGCGGCGCATGGCCAAGAGCTCGCCGATCACCGGGCGCGCCTGGCCCACGGACACCACGACGTCCACCGGAACGGAGAAGATCGCGCGGCGATACTGACCCTCCGGGCTCGTGTCCCGGTTCTCGAGGATCGGCGGATCGCCCTCGGGCGGAAGCCCGCCGGCATCGGCGAGCGGGTCGGTGGGGTCGCTCATGAGGGATCCTCTCTGGTCTCGGTCGGCGCACCGACGGTGGGATGGGAGGGGAGCCGGGCCCTGAGCCGGGCGCGGGCGGCGTCGAGGAGGGCCTCGCGGCGGAATTCGGCGCCGCCCTCGGTCCACAGAAGGCGGGCGTGCCCGGGCGGGAGCTCGGGGTCGGCCTCCGGCGCCAGGCGCCCGGCCAGTCCCGGCACCTGCGCGGCCAAGGCCGCGGCCAGGGGCGCGCAGAGATCCGGGGCGGCGCGGAGGCTCGGCTCTGGCGGGCCAGACTCGTGCAAGAGCGCCTGGGCGGCCGCCGCGATCTCGCTGGGAAAGCCCGTCTCGGCCAGATGGGGGAGGACCGCGGCCGCCGCCTCGGCGAACGCCTCGCAGAGCGCGCGGATCTGGCGGTCGCGCGCGGCCTCGAAGCGCGCGAGATCTCGGTCGAGCGCGGCGATCCGGTCGGCCAAGCCCTCGGCAAGCGAGGCCTCGGTCGCCTCCCTGGGCTCCAGCGGGGGCGGCGCGGCCGGGACCGGCGGCGACGCGATATCGGGCTCTGGGTCGGGCGGGCGAGCCCGGTCGAAGCGTTCGAGCACCAGGCGCACGGGCATCATGCGGCCTCCTCCTCGGCGGTCGCCAGCCAGTCCTTGAGCGTGGCGAGCGTGCGCTCCTGATTCTCGGCGACGGCCAAGCGCAGGCTCTCGATATCCGAGAGCGCCGGGGGCTCGCCCTCGGCCTCAGGGTTGCCGTCCGGCCTGCCCGGCGGCGCGTCGGGCCCGCCGATGGCGACGGGCGTTCCGTCGGCGTTGAGGGTGACGAGCGCCTCCTCCGCCACGGGCTGGCGGGTGAGCACCGGGCGCACGACCGCGAGCGCGAGCACAAGCGCGACCGCCGCCAGCACGCCGAGCTGAATGAGGGTGACGGCGTTCCGCTCGAGGAAGCTCACCACGGGGCTCGCCTCGACGAGGGCGCCGGGGGTCGCGTCCGGGCGAAAGGCCAGGCTCTCGACGGTGACGACATCGCCGCGGTCGGCGTCGAAGCCCACCGCCGCCTTGACGAGCCCCTCAAGCGCGCGGAGCTCCTCCTCCGGACGGGGAGACCAGACGGGCGCGCCGTCCTCCCCGTCGGCCACGATCCCGTCCACCAGCACAGCCACGCTGATCCGCCGGATGGCCCCCGCCGGGCGCACGCGCTCGCGCCGGAGCTCGGAATAGTCGTAGTTCACCCGCTCCCGGGTCTCGGAGCGCGCGCTTTGCCGCTCGGCCGCGGCGTCGGCTTCGCCGGCGGGGAGGTTGCTCGCCACCGTGACGTTGCCGAGCGCGCCCTGGCTCGTGTCCGTGAGCTCACGATTGTCGAGGCTGAGGGTCACCCGGCTCTGGGGGTCGATCACGGTCTCGACGACCGTCTCGGCCTCCCGGTCCGTCTCCACGCTCACGCTGACCCGGGCCCGGTCACGGCCCACGCGGGCGGCGATCAGGCTCTCGACCTCCTGCTTGAGCCGCGCCTCACGATCGGCGGCCGCAGCGACCGCGTCCGGCGCCCCGTCCTCCGCCCCCGGCGCGAGCACGACGCCGGCCCGGCTGTCGATCACCGCCACCTGCTCCGGCGCAAGCCCCGGGACCGCCAACGCAACGAGAAAGCGCATCGCCCGGGCTTGCGCCTCCGGCAGCGCCCCGCCCGCCATGGTGACGGTGACGGAGGCGGTGGGCGGCGCGCTCTCCCGCGCAAAGGGCCGTCGGCTCGGCACCGCGATGTGCACCCGCGCCGCGCGCACGCCCGGGGCTGCGAGCACCGTCCGCGCCAGCTCCCCCTCCTTCGCGCGCCAAAAGGCGGCGGAGAACATGTCCGCCGTGGCCGAGAAGCCTGAGATCGTGTCGAGGAGCTCGTACCCCGCCTGGCCCTGGCGGGGCAGCCCCTCCCGCGCGAGCGAGAGGCGCACCCGGTCGCGCTCCCCCTCAGGCACGTAGATGGCGTCGCCCCGGATGTCCGCGGCCACGCCCATCTGCTCGAGCCGGCCGACGACCTCCCCCGCCGTCGCCGGGTCGAGCCCGCTGTAGAGAAGCGCCATGGCCGGCCGCGTGGCGAGCTGGGCGAGGGAGAGCACGGCGACGAGGCTCAGCGCCCCCGCCCCAACCAAGAGGACGCGCCGCCGCAGGTCCAAGGCGCGCCATGTTTGCAACAATTGATCCATTCTGATCCGCGCCGGTGTCCGACGCCCACTCGCTTCTGCCCTCGGATTCGCGAGACGCAGCATCGGGCTCCAGGCCTTAAGAATGGGTTTAGGGGAATCGGCGTAGAGCGGTCTCACCGAGCGAAGTTCGGAGGGAGCGCGACCGATGGCAGACACCACCGGGCCGGCCGATGCGGCGGCCGAGCCCAAGAGACCCAAATCCGGGATCATGACGATCCTCATCGCCCTTGTGGCGGCGCTCGCGCTGGGCGGCGCGGCGTTTTATGGCGTGTATTCCGGCCTCGTGCCCCTGCCCGGCCTGGCGCCGGCGGACGAGGACGGCAACGCGGTGGCGGGGCCCGCGCCGCTTGCCCCGCCCCCGCGGGAGGCCGTGGCGCCCGTCTTCGTGGCGCTGGAGCCCATGGTGATCTCCCTCGGCCCCGAGGCGGGGCCCAAACATCTCAGATTCAGCGCCGTTATCGAGGTGGCGCCGGATGCGGCCGAAAGCGTCGCCGCCGTGAGCCCTCGGATCGCCGATGTGCTCAACACCTTTCTGCGGGCGGTCGAGCCCGCCACGCTCGAGGAGCCGCGGCTCATGAGCCGGCTGCGGGCGCAGATGCTGCGCCGCGTGCAGCTCGTCGCGCCGGACGGCGCGGTGCGCGACCTCCTGATCCAAGAATTCGTGCTCAACTGAGGGGAGAGGGCATGGAACTGATGGCCGACGGATTGCTGATCGTCACGGCCCTCGCCGCGGCGCTCTATTGCTGGGTGCTGGGGGGCCGGCTCAAGCGTCTCACCGATGCGGAGGACGGGATCGGCACCCAGATCCGGGCGCTCAACGCGGCGCTCGAGGAGACGAAGGCGGGGCTGGCGGAGACCCGGCGCGGCGTGTCGGAGGCGCGGGCCGGGCTCGGCAACGCGCTCGACGCGCTGACGGGCGATCTCGACGCGGCGAAGGCCGAGCGCGCGGCGCTCGCGGCGGCGACGGCCGAGGCGGTCGCGGCCAGGGCCCAGGTGGAGGCGGCGCTGACGGATGCGGCCTCGGCCGCCGGCCCGGACTTGGCGGAGGGCGGCGAGGACGACGCGGACGACACCGTCCCAGTGCCGGAGGACGCGGAGGAGCCGGCGCTCTCCTGGTCGATGCCCGAGTCGGAGATCGCGATGGAGCCGGCCCCGCCCGACGATCGGGCCGAGCCCTGGCAACCCGTGAGCGGGGCGGACGGCGCGGACGGGGCGGACGGGGCGGGCGGCGCGCCGCTCAAGGTCGAGAGGATGGCGCTGTGAGCCGGGCCCGGTCCAACGGCGCTCTGGGGCTCCTCGCGGCGGGCTTCCTGGCCTCCGCGGCACTCCGCGCGGGGGAGGTGGTCGCCGCCCTTCCGGTGGAGGACGGGTTCGGCGGCCCTGTGCCCGAGATCCGCCAGGCACCGGCGCCCGCCGAGACGTCCGCGGCCGAGACGCCGGAGGCGCTGATCGCCGAACTCCAGGCCCGGCGGGACGGGCTGGCGGCGCGGGAGGCGGAGCTCGAAACCCGGGCGCAGACCCTGGAGGCGATGGAGGCCCGGCTCGAGACCCGGCTGAAGGCGCTCGAAGCCGCGCAGGAGCGGCTGGAGAGCACCGCGGTCTTGGTCGACGACGCGGCGGAGCGCGATGTCCGCCATCTGGCTGAGATGTACGCCTCGATGAAGCCCAAGGACGCCGCCGAAATCTTCGACAAGATGCCGCCCTCTTTCGCGGCGGGCTTTCTCGGCAGCATGGAGTCGGTCCAGGCGGCGCTCATCATGGCCAATATGGGGGCGGATCAGGCCTATGCCGTGAGCCTCCTCCTCGCCGGGCGGAATGTGGGGCGCGAGGGCGCCGCGCCGCCGTCAACCGCGCGTTAATCGCATCTCGTTACACTCGGTCGAGACAGGCCAGAAGCGGGGCGGGAGCGCATGGGCAGCATCATCGGCATCGTCGTCGTGATCGGGATGGTCTTCGGCGGCTATCTCGCGGCGGGGGGCAAGCTCGACATCATCCTGAAGGCGCTGCCCTTCGAGCTCATGATGATCGGCGGCGCGGCGGTCGGCGCCTTCGTGATCGGCAACGACGCGGCGACGATCAAGCACACGCTCAAGGATCTCGGCCGCGTCTTCAAGGGCGCGACCTGGAAGCGGGAGGATTATCAGGACCTCCTCTGTCTCCTCTTCACCCTCGTGAAGATCGCGCGACGCGACCCCGTGGCGATCGAGGCGCATATCGAGGCCCCGTCGGAGAGCCCGATCTTCCAGGCTTATCCGCGAATCCTCGCCGACAAGGGCGCGGTCGACATGATCTGCGACACCATCCGCATGGGGATGATGAACTACGACGACCCCCACCAGCTCGAGGACCTCCTCGAGAAGCAGCTCGACGGGCGGCTCCACCACAATCTCCACTCCGCGCATGCGCTTCAGACCATGGCGGACGGGCTGCCGGCGCTCGGCATCGTTGCGGCCGTGCTCGGGGTCATCAAGACCATGTCGTCGATCGACCAGCCGCCCGAGGTGCTCGGCAGGCTCATCGGCGGGGCGCTGGTGGGCACCTTCTTGGGCGTCTTCCTCGCCTACGGCTTCGTTGGGCCCTTCGCCAACAAGGTGAAGGCCCTGGCCGAGGCGGACCACAAGTTCTACGAGCTCATCCGCGACACGTTGGTGGCCAACCTCCATCGGCACAGCCCGCAGATCTGCGTCGAGGTTGCGCGGCAGAACCTGCCGGCGAGCCATCGGCCGAGCTTCGACGAGCTTGAGGCGGCCCTCAAATCCGTGGCCGACGCCGCATGACCCGGCTCGCGCTCGTTCTCGGCCTCGCCGCGCTGCCCGCCTTCGCCGCGCCCGTGGAGACCGCGCTCCTGCCCGACCGGGGTGCCGAGGCCCGCCTCGTGCTCGCTGCGGCGCCGGTTGGAGGGTGGGCGGTCCGCCAGGCCGGTCGCCGGGTGGAGGTCCTCTTTCCCTCTGCGGCGCTCGACATCGATTTGAGCGGGGCGCGCGCGCTGCCTCCGAGCCTCGCCGCGCGGGTCGGGACCATACGGAGCGCGGTGGCGCCCGAGGGCACGCGGCTCACCCTCACGCTCACCTGCGACTGCGCGGTGCTCGTGTCGGATGACGGCGAGGCGCGCACGGTGATCGACGTCGTCGCGGCCGGCCTGCCCCCGGGCCCCCTCCTCCGCGCCCGGGGGATCGCGCCGGCCCGGGCCCCCCTGCCCCGCATGCGGGGACACATCGCGGCGGAGGCTCCGGCAGAGCCGCATCCGGAGCTTGCTGCGACGCGGGAACGTCTGGTGGCTCAGCTGGAGCGGGCCGCCGCGGCCGGGCTCATCACCCTCCGAGACCCGCGACCCCTGGAGGACACACCGTCGCGCGGCCGCGCGGCCAATCCCTGGGCCCTCGCTCCAGGAGCGCGCGGACCGATCGATCGTCCCGGACCCCGAGCCCGGGTCGCCGTTACGCCCACCGCGCCCTTGGCGCCCAGTGACCCCACTCCCGAGGGCACGGAGGACCGCGGGTGCTGGCCCGACACGGCCTTGGCCGTCGGCCCGCAGGAGCCTGGAGCGTTCGGCGAGCGTCTCGGCCCCCTGCGCGCCGCGCTCCTCGGCGAATTCGACCGACCGCAACCGGCCGCGGCCGAGCGGCTGGCGCGGTTCTATCTCGCGCATGGGCTGGCGGAGGAGGCGGACACGATCGCGAAGGCCGTCTCTCCCGGAGAGGCCGGGGCACCTCTCCACGCGATGGCCGCCGCGCTGGCGGGGCGTCCGGCGCCCGCTCTCCGCAGGGACCCGCCCTGTCCCGGGCTTCACGGCGTGTGGTCTGCGCTCGCGGCGGAGCGCTTTCCGCCAGGGCTGCGCGCCGGCCCCTTGGTCGACGCGCTCGAACCCGAGCCCGAGCCACTGCGCTCGCAGATCGCGACGCGCCTCGCCCTCGCCGCCGCGCGCGCCGGCCGGTGGAGCGAGGCCCGCGCCCTCCGCGCTCTCGCCTCCCGGGCCGATCGGGCCGGGCGCCGGCCCTCGGACACCCGCCTTCTGCTCGACGGCCTCCTGGCCCGTGGGGACGGGTCGCCCGACGCCGCGCGCGACGCCTTTGCCGAGCTTTGGGCCCGGGGCGGGCCGGTCGCGCCCGAGGCGACCGTCGCGCTCGCGGAGATGGTCTTGGCGGGATCCGTCGGCGCAGGGCGGGACACCCGTCTCCTCCGCCTCGATCTCGGCGCCCTCGCCTGGGAGCTGCGCGGAACGGATATGGGCGCCCGGGCCCTCGCCGCGGAGGCGCGGCTCGCCGCGCGCGCGCTCGGGCGAGACACGGCGATGGGCCTCCTGGCGCTGGGGGTCCGGACGGGTCTAACCGAGGCCGAAACCCAGGCGTCCGCGCTCGACGCGATCGCCACCGACGCCCAGGCTCAGGACAGCGCCACGCCCCTGGCGCTTGCCTATGCCCGGGACCCGGCGCGCTTTCGCGCCGCGCTCCGCGAGCCGGGGTTCCGCGGGGCCCTCATCCGATCCTTCGCCGACATCGGGCTGCCGGAGCGGGGCGACGCCCTCCTCGAACCCGGCGACCTGTCGGACCCGGATCTCGCGGCGGCCCTCGGGCGGGCCTTCGTCTCCGCCCGGCCCGCGCGGGCGCTCGAGTTGAGCGCGCGCCTGCCAGACCGGGCCGCGAGCGCGCGGCTCGCCGCGGACGCACTTCAGGCCTTGGGCCGGCCGGCAGACGCGCTTGCCCGACTTCGGGACGCCGATCTCGGCAGCCCGGAGGAACGCGCGCGCCTTGCATGGGCGGCGGAGGACTGGGCCGGCGCCCAAGCCGAGCTCGCCGCCCAGTTCGCCGCGCGGCCCGACCCCGACACGGCCGCGCGCCTTGCGCTTGCGAGGGCCCGCGCCGGCGCGCCGGCGCCGCCACCAGGGCCCTTTTCCGACGATATGGCAGCCGTCCCGGCCCCAGAGACCGACGAGATCGCGGCGTATCTTGAGACGCTCCGGCGCGAGACCGCCCTCATGAAGGAGATGCTGGAGGATGGATGACAGCCTCTATTACCTTGCCGTCAACCGCCAACGCGGGCTGACGACCGAGCTCACCACCATCGCCAACAACCTCGCCAACATCGACACCTCCGGCTATCGCCGCGAAGGGCTCGTCTTCTCGGAGTTCGTGATCGGGCGAGAGGGGGCGCAGAGCCTCTCGATGGCCGATCTCAACGCCCGCTTCGCCAGCTCTCAGCCCGGGTCCTTGCGCATCACCGACGCGCCGCTCGATCTCGCGATCGAGGGAGAGGGGTTCTTCGCCATCGCCGAGGAGGACGGCATCCGCCTCACCCGCGCCGGCCGGTTCCAGCGCGCGCCGGACGGGCTCCTCGTGATGGCCGACGGCAAACCGGTGCTCGACGCGGGCGAGGCGCCGATCTTCGTGCCGCCAGAGGGCCAGATCGCGATCTCGGAGGACGGCACGCTCTCCGTGGGCGGGGTCGAGCAGGCTCGGGTCGGGGTCTTCGCGCTCCCGCCCGAGGGCGCCACGCGCATGGGCGAGACCGGCTTTCTCGCCGCGGGGCCTCCGGTGCCGATCCCCGAGCCCAAGATCCGCCAGGGCGCCATCGAGGGCTCGAATGTCGATGCGGTGCTCGAGATCGCCCGCATGATCGAGGTCAGCCGCGCCTATGAGCAGGTGCAGGGCCTCGTGCAGGACGAAGACGACCGAATTCGCGAGGCGATCGACCGCCTCGGCCAGCCGGCCTGACCACAACCAGAAGGACCATCGCATGCAGGCGCTCAAAATCGCGGCGACGGGCATGGCGGCGCAGCAGCTCCGCGTCACCGTCACCTCCAACAACATCTCGAACATGAGCACCACGGCCTACGATCCACGGCGGGCCGAGTTCGCCGATCTCCACTACCAGCAGCTCCGTACGCCGGGCGCGATCACCGCCGCCACCGGAGAGATCCTGCCCTCCGGCGTGCAGATCGGCTTGGGCGTGCGCCCGGCCGCGGTGTCGGTGGAGCTCCGCCAGGGCGCCTCGCGGGAGACCGGCGGCGAGCTCGACATCGCCATCGAAGGCCCGGGCTACTTCGAGATCGAGCTGCCAACCGGCGAAAGCGCCTTCACCCGCGACGGGGCGTTCAACGTCTCGGCGGATGGGGAGGTCGTGACCTCCGAGGGCTCGCCCCTCGTGCCGCCGGTCACAGTGCCGGAGGACGCGCGCGAGATCGTGATCAACGCGGACGGCACGGTCTTCGCCCGCTTCGAGAACCAGGTGGCCCTCGAGCAGATCGGCGACATCACCCTCGCGAGCTTCGTCAACGAGAAGGGGCTCGAGGCGATCGGCGACAACCTCTTTCTCGAAACCGCGGCCTCGGGCCCGCCCGTCCTGGGCGAGCCGGGCACCGACGGGCGCGGGCTGCTGCGACAGGGCTATCTGGAGGACAGCTCGGTGGACGTGGTCTCCGAGATCACCGAACTCATCGAGGCGCAGCGCGGCTACGAGCTCAACTCCCAGGTGCTGAAGGCGGCGGACGAGATGCTGGGCACCGCCTCGAGGCTCCGATGAGGGCGCTCGCGGCGGCGCTCTGCCTCCTGGCCGCGGAGGTCGTGGCGCAGGAGGTCACCGCGGCGCGCACGCTCCGCCCCGGCACGGTGCTGGCCGCCGGGGATCTCGCGGGGCCGCCCGCGGCGGTCGAGGCCTTTGTCGGGCTTGAGGTGCGCCGCGCGGTGTACGCGGCCCGGCCTGTGCGGGCCGACGATCTGGGCCCCGCCACCCTCGTCCGGCGGAACGAGGTGGTCACGATGGTCTATCGCGCGCCGGGACTGGCGATCCGCACGGACGGGCGCGCGCTCGAGCCCGGCGGGGAAGGCGAGCGGGTCCGGGTGATGAATTTGAGCTCCCGGCAACGGGTCATCGCGCGGGTTCTGGGCCCCGGCATGGTCGAGGTCGCGCGGTGAGGGCGGCCTGGGCTCTGGCGGCTTGCACGCTGTCGGCCTGCGCCGGGCAGGTGGACCATCTCGGCCGCCCACCCACGCTCACGCCCCCCGGCGCCCAGATCCCAGCGGCACAGCCACCCGCTCCCCAGCGGGTCGCGCTGGTTCCGCCACCGCCACCGCCGCCCATGACCGCGACGACGGGATCTCTCTGGCAATCCGGCCCGTCCTCGCTCTTCGGCGACCGTCGGGCTCGGCGACGCGGCGACATCCTGACGGTCGTCGTCCAGATCGACGACGAGGGCGAGATCTCCAACACGACGAACCGCGCGCGCAGCGGCTCGGAGGAGGCGTCGGTCTCCGCGCTCCTCGGCCTTCCCGCGGTGGCGGACGTGATCTTGCCCGGCGCGGGCACGCTCAGCCCCGGTGTGTCGACCGAGGGAGAGAGCACGAGCACCGGGTCGGGCTCGGTCAACCGAGAGGAGGAGATCACCTTTCGCCTGGCCGCGACGGTCGAGCAGGTGCTGCCCAACGGCCATCTCGTCATCCGCGGGAGCCAGGAGGTGCGGATCAATTTCGAGCTCCGGGATCTCCAGATCAGCGGCATCGTCCGGCCCGAGGACATCTCGCGGCAGAACGTCATCACATCCGACAAGATCGCCGATGCGCGCATCGTCTATGGCGGCCGAGGGCAGATCACGGATCTGCAGCAGCCCCGCTACGGCCAGCAAATCGTCGATCTCGTCTCGCCATTCTGAGGGGGCGCCATGAAACTCGTCATAGCCGGGGCGCTTGCGCTCCTGGGTCTCGCCGGGGGCGGCGCCCTCGGCTACGCGTTCCGGCCCGTGCCGGACGGTCCGGCGCCCGCGGCCATGCCCGACCCCGACGCCCCGCGGGAGTTCGTGAAGATCTCTCGGCAGATGATCGTGCCGGTGGTCGAAGGCGGCAAGACAAAGGCCCTCATGGTGTTCGAGGTGGCGCTCGACGTGCCGGCCGAACACCGCGAGAGCGCCTATCAGCGCGAGCCGCGGCTTCGCGACGCGTTCCTCCGCGAGATGTTCGCGATGTCCAACGCGGGCGCCTTTCTGGAGACCTACACGAGCGAGCGCGTGATGTCCGAGCTGCGGGAGAAGCTCCTGGCGGCGGCGCGGCTGCATCTCGACGGGCCGGTCGCCGATGTCCTGATACTCGACGCGCTGCGCCAGGAGCTCTGATCACGTCTCCTCGACCGGGGCGGCCCGCAGCGCGGCGACGGCCTCCGGCGCGGCATCGCCCCCATCGGCGAAGGCGATCCGCGGCCCGCTCTCGGTGCCCGCGATGCCGACGATCTCGCGGAAGACGGCCGCCGGACGCTCGGCCACCAGGGTCTCGCCATCGAAATAGCCGATGCGGAGGGTGAGGGGCCCGGTCACGGCCGCGCCGGTTGCATCGAGGCCGGTCCAAACCCCAGGCTCGGCCGCCAGAGGATCCAGCGGAACGCTCGCCACCGGCTGGCCGTCGCCCCGGGAGACCACGGCCACCGCCCGGTCCGCCCCCGGCTCGGGCGCGTAAGCGAAACGCACCTCCGCGCCCGTGCCGCGGAAGCTGCCATCAATGAGCGCGGCCTCCCGCCCGATCCAGCCGGCGTAGAGGCCCGCGCCGTCGCGCTCGGCCTCGGCCGCGAGCGTGTCGAGCCGCCGGTTGGTGCCGATGAGCTGCTCGACGGTGGAAAAGCTCGCGAGCTGGGCGACGAACTGAGTCGAGTCGAGCGGCTGGAGCGGATCCTGATTGCGCAGCTGTGCCGTCAAAAGGCTGAGAAAGCTCGAGAAGTCGGCGCTGGCCGTGGCCTCAGCCTCGCCGGCGCCGGCCTCGGCCTCCACCGGCCGCGGCGGCAGGAGCGCGGGGTTCGTGGCAATCTCCATGGGGGTCTCCTCCGTTCAGATTCTGAGGTCGAGGCGCCCGTCGGCGCGCGCGGTCCGCTCGGCCGCCGGGGCGGGATCGGGCAGGGCGGCGGGCGGCGGCGGGGTCGGCGGCGCGGGGCGCGGGCCGGGCGGGCCGCGGGCGGGTCCGGAGCCACCGGCGGCGGGGAGGGGGGGGGTCACGGGAAAATGTGTCCCCCCTATATGATATCTTGGCTCACAGATAGAAAATTTTTGACGATATATTTAGATAGATCTCGACGTGAGAATTTGAATGAGCTTATTGCGAAACGTAT
>CAYXPI010000034.1:0-10350 GCA_964467005.1 uncultured Limibaculum sp.
CTACTATCAGGACGAGTCGCACGCCTTCGAGGAGGACGAGGACGAAGACGACGACGACGATGATGACGATGACGAGGATGACGACGACGAGGATGACGACGACGACATCGTGGTGGGGGGCGAAGACGGCGAGACGCTCCTTGGCGGCAACGGGCGCGACGTGCTGGAGGGCGGTGCCGGAAACGACCGTCTCGACGGCGAGAACGGGTCGGACATCCTCTTGGGCGGGGCGGGCGACGACACGCTCTTGGGCGGCAACGGGCCGGACATCCTGGAGGGCGGGCCGGGCGACGACGTGATCCTGGGCGGCAACGGCCCCGATGTCGCTCTCTTCAACGTGAGCGGGGCCGACGCGACCCTGGAGATCGTCGGCGACACCGTGGTGCTGACGAGCGCGGCCGGCTCCGACACACTTGAAAGCGTTGAGGCGATCGAGTTCACCGACGGCCGGTTCGAGGCCGGCGACGACGGCTTCGTCTTCGTGCCCTTCGCCGGCGACCCCGACGACGACACGGGCGACGACACCGGCGACGACACGGGCGACGACACGGACGAGGACGATACCCCGTCAGAAGACGATCCGGAGGACGACAACGCGCTGAGCGTCGAGGCCGTGCTGGTCGTCGCCTATCTCTACGAGGCCGCGCTCGACCGAAACGGCGAGGTGGACACGCCCGGGCTCAACCATTGGGTCGGCGCGCGCGAGGGGGGGCTTTCGGAGCTGGGGCTCGCCGCGGTTTTCCTCGCCTCGACCGAGTTCGAGCTCAAATTCGGCGACCCAGACGACCTCGACGACCTCGCCTTCGTCGAACTCTGCTACCGGAACATCCTCGACCGCCAGGGCGACAGCGCGGGCATCCAGTTTTGGAGCGCGGCCCTCGCCGCGGAGGGGGTGGACCAGGCCCACATCCTGCTGGCCTTCGCCAAGAGCGCGGAGAACATCGCCGATCTCGATTTCGGCGCGGCGCTCGAGCAGGACGACGACGGCGTCTGGACCCTGTCCTGACGCCTCCGCCTGAGGGGGGGATCCACACCCCCCACCCGCTCCCCCCTCAGGCGGCCTTGGTCTTCTGCAGCCGGGCCATCTCCTCGGCCACGATCCGGTCGTGATGCTCCTCGGGGGGCCGCGCCTTCGAGAGGTCGATCTCCGGGGCGAACTCCCCCTCGGTGCGCAGACCGCGAAGCGCGAGCTTGAGCATCTTCAAGGGGCTCTTGAAGGCGATCTCGGCCGCCGTCGGCTCATAGCCGCAATGGGCCATGCAATCGGCGCATTTCTCATAGTTGCCGGTGCCGTACTTCTCCCACTCCGTGGTCTCCATCAGCTCGGCATAGGTCTTCGCATACCCCTCGCCGAGGAGGTAGCAGGGCTTCTGCCAGCCGAAGACGTTGCGCGTGGGCATGCCCCACGGCGTGCAGAGCATCTCCTGGTTGCCGAGGAGGAAATCGAGGAAGAGCGGCGAGTGGCTGAGCGACCATTTGGAGCCGCGGGACTTGCCGATCTTGAACACCTCACGAAAGAAGGTCTTGGTCTTCCGCCGATTGAGGAAGCTCTCCTGGTCGGGCGCGCGCTCATAGGCGAAGCCGGGCGAGATCGAGATGCCCACACCGAGCGAGGTCGCGTAGTCGAGATAGTCCGCCAGCTCCTCGGCCGGGTAGCCGTCGAAGATCGTGGCGTTGACGTTGACGCGGAAGCCCTTGTCCTGGGCCGCCTTGATCGCGCGCACGGCCTTCTCGAACACGCCCTTCTGATCCACCGCCTTATCGTGATGCGCCTTTAGCCCGTCGAGATGGACGGAGAAGAAAAGATAGGGCGAGGGCTCGAAGAGATGCAGCTTCTTCTCGAGGAGGAGCGCATTGGTGCAGAGCGAGATGTACTTCCTGCGCGCGACGAGCCCGCGCACGATCTCGCCGATCTCCTTGTGGATGAGCGGTTCGCCGCCGGGGATCGCGACCATGGGCGCGCCGCATTCGTCGGCCGCGTCCCAGCACTCCTGCGGCGTGAGGCGCCGGTTGAGGATCAGCTCCGGATAGTCGATCTTGCCGCAGCCCGGGCAGGCGAGGTTGCAGCGGAAGAGCGGCTCCAGCATCAGCACGAGCGGGTAGCGCCGGTTGCCCGAGATCTTCTGCTTGAGGATGTAGGCCGCCACGGCAGCCTGCTGACGGAGAGGTACACTCACAGATTTGTCCCTTCGTTCGTGCGGCGACCTCTGCCGGGCCGTCCGGTGGGGCCACGCGTCGCTCGCTCGAGCGGAGGTAGCCATACGCGCCTCAATACCAATGAGAAACGCTCGGGAAAATGCCGGACTGGCGCGCGAACGTCACAATCGGCCGCATCTGTGAGGGTAAAAGCTCATTTCCCGACGATCTGGCCCGCCAGCCAGGCCGCCACCGCCGCGCGGAAGGGCTCCGGCTGCTCCGCATGGAGCCAGTGCCCGGCCCCCGCGAGCCCCTGGATCTCCGCCGCCGGAAAACGCGCGCCGATCGCCGGGCGCGCGGCCTCGGTCACGTAATCCGACGCCGTGCCGTGGAGAAAGAGCGTGGGCCCCGGATAGCTTCGGCCCGAGAGGTCGGGGAAGCCGGTGAGCGCCGCCATGCCCTGATCGAGCGCGGGGATGTTGATCCGCCAGCGCGCGCCCGCCGCGTCGACGATGAGGTTCTGCAAGAGGAAGGCCCGCAGCGGCGCCTCCGGCACGGCCTCGGCGAGCTGGGGCTCGGCGTCCGAGCGGCGGGCGACGCGGGAGAGATCCACCGCCGCCATCGCCTCGAGATAGCCGCGGTGGCTGTGGGCGTAAGCCACGGGCGCGATGTCGGCCACCACCAGGGCAGCCACCCGTTCGGGCGCCGTGAGCGCCAGCGCCATCGCCGCCTTGCCCCCCATCGAGTGGCCGAGCACCGCGGCCCGCCCGCCGGCCAGCCGATCCACCGCCTCCGCCAGATCCTCTGCCATGGCGGGGTAGGTCATGGTGGCGTCCCAGGGGCTTGCCCCATGGTTGCGCATGTCCACGCACACCACGCGCCGATCGGTGGCGAGCCGCTTGGCGATGGCGTTGAAGTTTCGCGCCGCGCCGTAGAGGCCGTGGGCGATGAGGAGGGGGGGCTGGGTCTCGGCCCCCTCAGGCCGGTGCTCGAGATGGGCGAGCGTGAGCGCCATGGCAGCCCCCTTTCCTCTGTGGCGGTTGGGCTAGCACGGGTCGGCCCCGGTCTGCTACACCGCGCGTGCCTCTGGGGGAGCGCGCGCCCATGGCCGTCGACCGATCCGACCTCGCCGACACGGCCGAGCTCGCCGCTGCCCGCGGGCTCTGGGCCGAACACCGGCTCGACGCGGCCCTTGCGGCCTTCGACCGGGCGCTGGCGGCCGCGCCGCGCAACATTCGCGCCCATCTCGAAGCCGCCCGCGCCTACGGTCAGCGCCACGACGTGACCCGGGCCGAGGCGCTCCTGACCCGGGCGGAGGCCCTCGGCGGCGCCGATCCGGAGGTGGCGGCCGCCATCGCCCAGAGCTACGGCCGCATCTTCCGCGAGGAGACCGCGCTCGCCCGGCTCGAGGCGCTGGCCGCAGGGCCGGGCCTCGCAGCGCCGATGGAGGCCGAACGCGCGGCCCTCCTCGAAACGCGCGGCCGGCTCGAGGAGGCGCTTGCCGCCCTCGATCGCGCGGCCTTGGCCGCCCCCGACGCGCCGGAGCCCAAGCTCGCCCGCGGCCGCATCCTCCGCCGGCTCGGCCGAGCGGCCGCGGCCGAGGCCGCTCTCGCGCCCCTCACCACGGCGCCGGTCCCTGCCCTCGCCGCCGAGGCCTGGACCGAGCTCTCCTATCTCCGCGACCGGGCGGGCGACGCCGAGGGCGCCGTCGCCGCCATCGACCGCGCCCATGCGCTACTCCGCGCCCTCCCGGGCACCCCGGCCCTCCTCGCCAGGGCCCGCGCCACCAACGCGGCGATCACGAGCCTTGCGGAGGGGCTCGACCGCGCCCGCCTCGCCCGGTGGGAGGCCGCGGCCCCCGCGCCCCTGCCCGCGGGCGGCGTCGCCCATCTCGTGGGCTTTCCCCGCTCCGGCACCACCCTTCTCGAGCGCGCGCTCGACGCCCATCCCGGCGTCGTCGCCTCTCCGGAGCGGCTCGTCTTCTCTCGCGACATCTTCCCGGATCTCTGCCGCGCGGGCGGCGGGCCGCTCACGCTGGCCACCCTCGACGCCATTCCCGCGGCCACGCTCAAGCGCGCGCGCCGGCGCTACCTCGCGCTCATGGAGGGCGCGCTGGGGGAGCGGGTGGGCCCGCGGGTCCATATCGACAAAAACCCCAACCACACGGGCCTCCTGCCCGGGCTCCTGCGGCTCCTGCCCGAATCGCGGGTGATCGTGGCCCTGCGCGACCCCCGCGACGTCGTCGCAAGCTGCGTGCTCCGCAGCTTTCGCCGCACCGAGTTCTCCGCGATGCTGCTCGACTGGGGCACGGCGGCCGAGCTCTACGCCGCCGAGATGGGCGCCTGGCTCCGCTGCCGGGAGGCGCTGGCGCCCGAGCGCTGGGTGGAGATCCGCTACGAGGACGTGGTGGCCGACCTCGAGGGCCAGGCGCGGCGGGCCGTCTCCGCGCTCGGGGTGCCCTGGGACCCCGCCGTGCTCCGCTATCGGGAGGGGCTCCCGGGCCGGGCCGTTCATTCCCCCACCCAGTGGGAGGTGCGCGCGCCGGTGCACGCCGGAGCCATCGGGCGCTGGCGGGGCTATCGGCGGCATCTCGAGCCGCATCTCGGGGTCCTCGCGCCCTACGTTCAGGCCTTCGGCTACGCGCCCTAACGCTCGGGCACCCGCCCGTCGCGGGAGAGGATGATGGCGATCGGCCGGGTGGCCGGCACCCGCGCGCAGACGAGCGCGACGATCACCGTGATCGGGATCGCGAGGAACATCCCCGCAGGCCCCCAGATCGCGCCCCAGACCACGAGCGTGAGGAGGATGACGACGCTCGAGAGGTTCAGCCGGTCGCCCATCACCCGCGGCAGCACGATCTCGCCGGCCACGAACTGCGTCGCGGCCAGCATGCCGATCAGCGCCAGCACCGCCACCGGGTCCGCCAGGGTGAGGAGCGCGTAGACGCAAGGCAGAACCACGGCCATGATCGAGCCGATGGTCGGGATAAAGTTGAGCGCGAACGCGACGAACCCCCAGAACCCCGCGCCTGAGAGCCCCACGGCCGAGCAGGCGAGATAGGTGACGAGCGCCACCCCCGCCGAGATGAGCGACATGAGCCAGAGATAGGCGCGGGTCTCGCTGGCGATGCGGGCGAGCGTCGCGTTGAGGGCGGCCCGGCGCTCGGGGTCCGGCACCAGCGCCCGAAGCTTGGCGTCGTAGAACCGCTCGTCCACCAAGAGAAAGAGCACATAGAGGAACACCAGGGCCGCGTCGCTCACCACGCCCTGCGCCGTCCCCAGCGCGTAGCCGATCATCCGGTCGTAGCCCAGGCCCTCGAACATCTCGGCGGGCGTGACGCTGGCGGGGATGCCGAGCCGGCTGAGGAGCGCATCGAGCTTGGCGAAGACCACCTCCTGCCCGCCGCTCACACCCGCTCCGAGCTCGGCGACGTTCGCCGCCACCACCCGGCCGGCGAGCGCCATGAGCCCGAAGAGCGTGAGGACGGCCACCGTCTTCGCGGCGAAGAGGGGCACCATGGGGCCGAGGCCGGGCGCCCGCCTGATGGCGGCGGCCAGCGCGTTGATCAGGAACCAGATGAGCACCGCAATGGCGATCGGCACCGCGTATTCCCGAGTCTCGGCCAGGCAGAGCACCAGGAGCGCGAGGAAGGCCAACGCGAAGAAGGGCCGTTGCGCAGCGCGAAAGAGCTCGGACATCGACCCGCCCACGGAGACTTCCCGCTTCCCTATACCCCAGCCCGCGCGGCCGGAGAAAGAGCTTTGGCCCCTCAGGCCACGGAATCGGGGGTGGGACCGCGCGCGGCGCGGGCCTCCTCCATCACCCAGTCGCGAAAGGCCGCCACCTTGGGCTCGGCGAGCTTGGCCTCAGGGCAGACGACGTAATAGGCGAAGGCGGTCGCGGCGGCCACCCGGTCGGGAAAGGGCTCGACGAGGCGCCCGGCCTCGAGATCGTCCGCCACCAGCACCCGGCCCGCCAGCGCCACCCCCTGCCCCGCCAGCGCCGCCTGCACCACGAGGCTCTCGCTCGAAAAGCGCGGGCCGCGCTCCGCGAAGCTGGGGTCGACCCCGGCGGCGCGCAGCCACATCCGCCAGTTGGGCGCGGCGGTCTGCTCCATCCGCCAGGCGGCGTGGAGCAGCGTGTGCTGGGCGAGGTCGTCGGGCTTGCGGAGAGGCGGGCCCCGCTCGAGAAGCGCCGGCGCCACCACGGGAATCGCGCTCTCCTCGAGGAGAAGCTCCGCGACCAGCCCCGGATACCGCCCGCGGCCGAAGCGCAGGGCCACATCGACCCCGCCGGCGGTGAAATCCGCCACCTCGTCGGTCGCGTCGAGCCGGAGATCGAAGCCCGGATGCCGGTCGCGAAAGCGCTGGAGCCGCGGCAACAGCCAGTTGGCCCCGAAGCTCGGCGCGGTGGAGACGGTGATGACCCGGCTGGGCCCCACCCCGCGCATGGCCTTGGCGCCGGTGTCGAGCAGATCGAAGCCCTCGGTGAGAAAGGGGAGCGCCGCCTGCCCGGCCTCCGTGAGGGCGAGCGCCCGGGTGAGCCGGCGGAACAGGGGGGTGCCCACCGCATCCTCCAGCGCCCGGATCTGCTGGCTGATTGCGGCCGGGGTGACGTTGAGCTCCTCCGCCGCCTCCTTGAAGCTCAGATGACGGGCGGCCGCCTCGAAGGCGCGCAAGCTGTTGAGCGGCGGCAGGCGACGGCTCATACGCGCAAGCTCCTCTTATCTATACCGTCACGCATTCTCGTTTGCCGCGCCCGAGACTTCAAGCCAAATTGGCCTCACAGAGGAGGGCACCGGCACATAAACCAACCGCTCCATCCACCGAAACTAATCCATGCCCCGCCGCCGAGCGGCCCGCGAAGGAGACCGAGATGAACATCCACTACATCCGCCACCACGCCAATCCGGCCGAGCGCGCGCATCTCGCCCGGATCAACGAGCTCCGCGCCGCGGCGATCTACGGGGGCGCCCGTCGCGGTCTCGCGGCCATCGGCGCCCTGGGCGCGGCGATCTGGGCGCCCCTTCGCGCCGCCCTCGCCCGCAACGCGACCCGGCGGGAGCTCGCGCGGCTGACCGACCCGGCCCTCCGCGACATCGGGCTCACCCGGGCGGAGGTCGAGAGCCTCACGCTCGGCGCGGCGGCCGGCGGGGGGCGGGACGCCGGGCCCAGCCCTGAGATCACCGCGCTGCCGGAGCCCGATGGCCGCCGCTTGGCCATCGGCGACCCGCGGCAGAGCCTCCGACGCCGGGCACCGGCGGCCCGCCCCGGGCGGAGCGCGGCCTGAGACGCGCCCCTTGTCCCCGAGACGGCACCGGCCCCACCGCCTCCACGCCGCGAGGACCGACCGGGCGCACCGCACGGAGATCCGGCCGGTCCCGGCCCCGCGGGTCAGGCTCCGGCGGCGGAGGGGCTTCGCCGTCGGGACCCCGCGCCATCTGAGGCTCGTGGGCGACCGGTTCGACGCGCCGAGACCGCGATGGGCTCGTCGGTGTTCTCGGCTTCCCGGCTCCGCCGCGTCCCCGGCATGGCGCCAGCGCGGGGCGCCCTGCGGCTGGGCCCGGCCCAGCGGCTGCCGGCACAGATCGAGGGCCCTCCGCGCCTCCGCCGCGCCTCTCACGGGGGGGCCACGCGGCCTCGGCCGCCGGTTTCGAGCGGGATTTGCGGGGCTGAGGGCGGCTCAGAAGTCGGTGGGCGCGCCGCCCTCGGCCTTTCTGCGCGCGACGAACTCGGCCAGCTCCTCGCGCCGATCCTCCGGGATCGGCGGGGGCTCGAACTCGTCGAGGATCTTCCGCGCGATCGCGTTCGCGCGCTCGGGCGTGCGCACGGCCCCCGTCTCGGCCCAGGTCTCGAAATTGCGCCAGTCCGAGAGGAAGGGCGCGTAAAAGGCGGTCTCGTAGCGCTCCTGCGTGTGGCCGGTGCCGAAGAAATGGCCGAAGGGACCCACCTCGGCCACGGCGTCCACCGCGAGATCGGCCTCGGCCGTGGGAATGGGCTGGTTGTAGGCCATCAACTGCTGGAGCGTCTCGCAATCCATCACGAACTTTTCGAGCGACGCGACGAGTCCGCCCTCGAGCCAGCCCGCCGCGTGGAACACGACATTGGCCCGCGCCGAGGTGACGGCCCAGAGGGAGAAGGCGCTCTCCCACGCCGCCTGGGCGTCCGGGCAATTGGCGGCGCAGGCGTTGGTGGCGCGGAGCGGCAGGCCGTAGAACCGGGCCATCTGCCCGGACATCTGGGTCGCGCGCATGTACTCGGGCGTGCCGAAGGCGGGCGCGCCGGAGCGCATATCCACATTCGAGGTGAAGGAGCCCATCACCACCGGGGCGCCGGGGCGAACGGCCTGAAGAAGGACGATGGCCGCCAGCGCCTCCGCCGTCTGCTGGGCCACGGCCCCCGCGAGCGTGACGGGAGCCATGGCGCCCGCCAAGGTGAAGGGCGTGACGATCACCGCCTGGCCCTTGGCGGCAAGGCGCATGGCGCCGTCGAGCATCGGCCAGTCGTGCTTCAAGGGCGAGGAGGAGTTGATGTTGGTGTACATTCGGGGGCTCGCCTCGAACTCCGCCTGGGAGAGCCCCTGGGAGAGGCGCACCATCTCCATCACGTCCTCCACCCGCTCGGTGCCGAGGGCGTAGGCGTGGACGACCTTATCGGTGAGCGTGAGCTTGTCGTAGAGGCAGTCGAGATGGCGGATCGAGGCGTGGAGGTCCACGGGCTCCACCGGGTAGCCGTTCATGAGGTGGATGCAGTTGAAATACTGCGAGAGCTTCACGAGGTCGCGGAAGGTCTCGCGGGTGCCCGGCCGGCGCCCACCCTCGAGGTCGGAGTAGTTGGGCGGGCTGGCGACGTTGCCGAACACCTGGTGCCGGCCGCCGATCACCACCCGCCGCTCGGGGTTGCGCGGGGTCATCGTGAAGCTCGACGGAGCCTTGGCCACATAGTCGCGCACCATCGCGGGGTCGAACCGCACCCGGTCGCTGTCCGGGTCCACCTCGGCCCCGGCGGTCCGGAGCACCGCCTTGGCGTCCTCGTTGAGGAAATGCACGCCGATCTCGGAGAGGATCCGCAGGGCCGCGCGGTCGATTGCCGCCACGCCCGCCTCGTCGAGGGGCTCGGTCGGACGGTCGATCACCTCGTGAAGGCGCCAGGGCAGCTGCTGGATGGCCTGGGTGGTGGTCCGGCGCGCGTTGCCGCCCCGCCCGCCGCTCCGCCGCTTCTTGGGTAGCTCGCCCATGGGATCGGCCCTCCGTCTCTCTGCCCTCGCCCGCCCAACCTCGGCCAGCGCCGGGGCCGCGCGCTCGCCGGAAACCGGCAGCTTATGTCGGGTTTGGCGCGCAGGGCCCAGCGGGGCCGCTTGCGCCTCCGGACGGGCGTGATAGGCCAGAGGCGTCGCCCACCCTCACGCCGGAGGCGCCCCATGCGCACCGCCCTCCTCATCACCGTCGCCGCGGCGGCCATCGCCGGGGCCGCACTCGTCCTTCTGCTCACGCAGACCGACTGGCTGGATTTCCGCGCCGCCCCGCCGCCGACCGAGAGCCCGGAACGCGCGCTCCTCCTCGCCGGGGTCGAGACCGTGGGCTTCGGCACCGAGCGGAGCGGCACGACCGTGCGGGCCGACGGGGCGGGCGCCGTCTTCGCCATGCAGGGGGGGCGCGAGATCGCCGTGACCCCGCCAGACGGCTGGCGCGTCGGCCCGGAATTCGCGCTCTTCACGCCCATCACCGCCGGGTTCTTCCTGATGCCCGAGGCGGAGGGCCCCGCGGAATACGTCACCTTCTTCGACTTCCGCACCCCGATCGAGCCCACCAACAGCGCCGAGGGGATGCAGGCCTACGGCGAAGCGGCGGAGAAGATCCGCGCGGCCGGCCAGCTTCCCTTCCTCGGCCAGGAGGTGACGGTGCTGCGCGCCGTGCACGGGGCGACCGAGGTGGTCCTGTGCCTGGAGACCTCCGACGGCACGCGCCTGCAAGGGGGCATCCGCTATGTGGGCGCGCTGTGGGTCTCGCCCTTCCGGGTGGGAGGCTGCCCGGAGGACGAGGTGGAGATCCGCGCCCGCCTCGACCGGGCGGAGGCGGCGCTCTCGACCAACCGCTAGGGCACGAACTCGGCGCGGAGCCGGCCCCCGTGTTCGTCGAGCGCGGGCACGGGGCGGGCCGCGGCCCAATCGGCCCGCAGCGCTGGGATCGGCAGCGGCGCGACACCCCCCGGAACA
>CAYXPI010000034.1:10450-25819 GCA_964467005.1 uncultured Limibaculum sp.
ACGGGCACCGCGCGCCGGGTGAGCGCCGGGTGCGCCGCCAGATCGTCGAGCGTGCTGAGGGCGCCGACCGCGATCCGCGCCACCGAGAGCCGCGACAGAGCCTCGGCCCGGGAGAGCCCGCCGATCCAGGCGCCGACCGCCGCGTCCGTCTCGCCCCGATGCGCCACGCGCGCCGTGTTGGTGGCAAAGCGCGGATCCGCGGCCAGCTCTGGCCGGCCCATCGCCGCGGCGAGGGCGTGCCACTCCCGGTCCGATTGGACGGCGAGGACGAGGAGGCTCCCCTCGGCCGTGGCGAAGGCGCCATAGGGGGCGATGGAGGGGTGCGCGAGCCCCGCCTGGCCCGGCGGCCGCCCCGCCTCGGCGTTGAGGAGTGGCACGGTCATCCACTCGGCCATCGCGTCGAAGAGGGAGACGGCGAGCGCCGCACCCTCCCCCGTTCGCGCCCGGCGGAGGAGCGCCTGGGAGATGCCGAGAGCGGCGTTGGTGCCGGTCGCGATGTCGGCCACCGAGACGCCGATGCGCCCGTAGCCGCCCGGCGCGCCGGAGACGGAGATGAGCCCGGACTCGGCCTGGATGAGGAGGTCGTAGGCCTTCTCCCCGGCGCGCGGGGTCTCGGCGCCGTAGCCTGCGATGTCGCAGGTGACGAGGTCGGGCCGGGCCGCGCGCAACGCCGCGGCGCCGAGCCCCATCCGCGCCGCCGCCCCGGGGCCGAGATTCTGCACGAACACATCCGCCCGGGCGAGCATGGCGTCGAGCACCGCCCGGTCGTCCGGCGCCTTGAGGTCGAGCGCGATGGACTCCTTGCCGCCGTTCAACCAGGCGAAATAGCTGGCCGTGCCGGCGGCCGCCGTGTCGTAGCCGCGGGCGAAATCCCCCTCCGGACGCTCGACCTTGATGACCCGGGCGCCCGCCTCCGCGAGCTTGGCCGTGGCGAGGGGGGCCGCCACCGCCTGCTCGAGCGCCACCACGAGGATCCCCTCGAGCGGCGCGGTCACCGAACCGCCCCTCGCGCCGGGCGATCGCGTGCCTTGAGAGGCGGATCCAGCCGCTCCGCCGGGGCGGGCGGGCGCGCGCGGAGGACCGCACCGGGCATCAGAAGCTCCGGGGCAGGCCGAGGACCTTCTCGGCGAGGAACGACAGGATCAGGTTCGTGGAGATCGGCGCGATCTGGTAGAGGCGCGTCTCCCGGAACTTGCGCTCGAGATGGTACGCGCGCGCGAAGGCGAAGCCGCCATGGGTCTGCATCGCCGTGTCGCCCGCGCGCCAGGAGGCCTCGGAGGCCAAGAGCTTCGCCATATTGGCCTCGGCGCCGCAGGGGTGTCCGGCGTCGAAGAGAGCCGCGGCCTTGGCGACCATGAGGGCGGCGGCCTCGGTCTCGGCATAGGCGCGGGCGAGCGGGAAGGCCACGCCCTGGTTGGCGCCGATGGGCCGGCCGAACACCTCGCGCGCCTTGGCATAGGCCGTGCCCTTCTCGATGAAATACCGCGCGTCGCCCACACATTCGGCGGCGATCAGGATGCGCTCGGCGTTCATGCCGTCGAGGATCACCCCCCAGCCGTCGCCCTCCTGCCCGAGAAGCGCGCTCGCCGGGATCGCGAGGTCGGCGAAGAAGAGCTCGCAGGAATGGTGGTTGATCGCCGCGTCGATCGGCCGGATCTCGAGGCCCTGGCCCAGCGCCGCGCGGAGGTCGATGAGAAAGGCGGAGAGGCCCTGGGTTTTCTTTGCCACCTCCTCCCGCGGCGTGGTGCGGGCAAGGAGCACCATGAGGTCGGAGTGCTCGACCCGGGAGATCCAGACCTTCTGGCCGTTGACGATGTAGCGCGCGCCCACCCGCCGGGCGGTGGTGGTGAGGCTCGTGGTGTCGGTGCCCGTGGTCGGCTCGGTGACGGCGAAGGACTGGAGGCGGAGCCGCCCCGCCGCGATCTCGGGCAGATAGTGGTCCTTCTGCGCCGCGCTGCCGTGCCGCAGGACCGAGCCCATCACATACATCTGCGCGTGGCAGGCCCCGGCATGGGCGCCCTGGCGCGAGATCTCCTCGAGGATCGCGCAGGCCTCCGCGAGCCCCAGACCGCTGCCGCCATAGGCCTCCGGAATGAGCGCGGTGAGAAAGCCCGCCTCGGTCATCTCGGCGACGAACTCGGTGGGGTAGCCGCGGGCCGCGTCGAGGTCGCGCCAATAGTCCTCGCCGTAGCGAGCGCAGAGGGCGGCGACGGCGGCGCGGATTTCGCGGATGTGGTCTGGCTGGTCGAGCATGGGGTCTCCGGGTTGCAGAGAGGTCATAGCAGCCTCGCGCCGCGGACGGAACGCGCGGGCTTGTGTGACGGTTCTTTGACACTCATATGCGAATGGCTCGCAGAAATAAGGAGAAGACCATGCTGACCGATCTCACCAACGCCCTCCGCGCCGCCTTCGCCGGCTGGCGCCGCGACCGCCGCCACGCCCGCGACATCGAGGAGCTCGGGCAAATGGACGACCACCTGCTCGCCGATCTCGGCATCGGCCGCGGCCAGATCGAGGCCTATGTGCGCGGCACCCACCGCCGGGACATCGCGCCGACGCCCTATCTCGTGGCCCGCGGGCACGCCGCCGCCCGGGTGGATCTGGCCTGACGCGAGCGCGCGGGGCTCAGAGACCGCCGAGCGCCCGCCGCATCATCGGCCGGTGCGGGGCCCGGCGCTGGACGACCTCGAAGCCGAGCCGCGCGAAGGTGGAGCTGAGCCCGGTATAGACCGCCGAGGCCGGCCGGCGCGCCGCCCCTGGCTCCACCTCGGTGGGGTAGACCTCGAGCGCCGTGGCGCCCGCCTCGGCCGCGAAGCTGAGGGCCGCCCGCGTGAGCGCCTCGGTGAGCCCCCGGCCGCGCCACCGGGCCCGCACCACAAAGCAGGAGAGCGACCAGACCCCCTCCGCCGGCAAGTCGCTCTTGAAGAAGCGCGAGCGGGCCAGCCCCGGAAGGGCGTCGCGGGGCGTGATCCGCGCCCAGGCCACCGGCTCCGCGCCGTGATAGGCCAGGAGCCCCGGCGGCGGCCCCGCCGCGACCCGCGCGCGAAAGGCCTCCCGGTTCGGCGCCGCCGCCCCGCCGGCCGAGCCCGCGCGAAAGGTCGCCGACTGGGTGTGGATCCAGTACATGCACCAGCACCCGCTTTGCCCGCTGCCGCCCAGCACCGTCTCGAAATCCGCCCACCGGTCCGGCGTGAGCGGGTGGCAGACGACCTCCACCCTCAGCCCCGGATCTGGCGCGCGATGATGAGCTTCTGGATGTCGTTCGTGCCCTCGTAGATCTGGCAGACCTTCTGGTCGCGATACATCCGCTCCACCTCGTAATCCGCCAGATAGCCGTAGCCGCCGAGCACCTGGATCGCCTCGGAGGTGATGCGCTCCGCCGCCTGGGCCGCGAAGAGCTTGGCCATGCAGGCCTCCTTGAGGCAGGGCTCGCCCCGGTCCTTCATCGCCGCGGCGTTGAGCGTGAGCTGGCGGGCCGCCTCGAGATCGGTCGCCATCTCGGCCAGCCGAAACTGCACCGCCTGGAGGTCGAAGATCGGCCCGCCGAAGGCCGTGCGCTCCTGCGCATAGGCCAGCGCCCGCTCATAGGCCCCTTGCGCGAGCCCGCAGGCCTGGGCCGCGATGCCGATCCGCCCGGCCTCGAGCGAGGAGAGCGCGATGGCATAGCCTTGCCCCTCCTCGCCGATGCGCTGCTCGAAGGGCACCTCCATTTCCTCGAAGGCGAGCGCGCAGCTGTCCGACGCCTTTTGGCCGAGCTTGGCCTCCACGCGCACCACCTCGAAGCCGGGGGTCGCGTTCTCCACCACGAGGCAGGTGATGCCCTTCTTGCCCTTCTCGGGGTCGGTGACGGCGAAGAGCACCGTCGCCCAGCCGATCCGCGCCGACGAGATGAACTGCTTGGCCCCGTTGACCCGGTAGCCCTCGTTGGTGCGCACGGCACGGGTGCGGAGATTGGCGGCGTCCGAGCCCGCCTGGGGCTCGGTGAGGGCGAAGGAGCCGACCTTGCCGCCTTCGGTGAGCGGGCGCAACCAGCGCGCCTTCTGCGCGTCGGTCCCGAACCGGTCGAGCACCGTGCAGACCGGCGCGTTGTGGACCGAGACGAGGGTGGAGACCGAGCCGTCGCCCGCCGCGATCTCCATGAGCGCGAGCGCGTAGGCCACATAGTCCGCCCCCGCGCCGCCCCAGTCCGGCGAGATGGTCATGCCGAGAAAGCCGAGCTCGGTGAGCTCGGCCACCACCTCCGCCTCGATGGCGCCCGCCGCCTCTCGGGCCGAGGCCGTGGGCGCCAGCCGCTCCTGCGCATACCCCCGCGCCATGTCGCGGATCATGATCTGCTCGTCGGTCAGCATGCAACGCCTCCTTCTGCTCCAGGCGCTCTGGCATCGGCCGGTGCCATCAGCCGGGCCAGCAGTCTGGAGTGCGCCCGCGCATTGTCGATGGCGCGGTGGGTGTGCCTTGGGTTTCCGAGCCAGGCCGGCTCGCAGTGCTCCGGGTCGCAGCGCCAGATCGGCCAGCCGAGCCGCCCCGCCGCCAGCGATCGCAGGCAGAGCCCACCATGCGAGACCCGTCGCTCACCCCGCCACGGGCCGCGCAGCAGCCGGATCCCGGCGAAGCGCTGCCGGTAGTGGTCGATCCAGGGGCCGTCCATCATGAGCGGATGCGCCGTGAAGCCGGGCTCCCCGCCAAGCCCGCGGACCCGGGCGACAGAGCGCTCGATGGCCTTGGCGGGCGGGGCCGGGTCGCGCGTCGCCGCGCGGTGGCCGCGGGGTGGCTCTCGAAGCAGGCGGTCGTCTCGGGGTCGGGCCGTGCCTCCGGCAGCGGCGCGAGAACCGCCCCAAGCTCGGTCCCGGTCTCGTCGATGGCCACCGAGGCGAAGGCGAGCCTCGAGTGCCTGCCTGGGACGGGTCCCTCGACCTCGAGATCGGTGACGACACAGAGGGCCTGGCGCATGACGGCTCAGCCCTTCTTCGGGCGCTCGCCCACCGGGCCGCCGGCGGCCTGCCAGCCCTTGAAGCCGTCCGAGATGTGGGAGACGCGCTCGAGACCCATCTCCTGCGCGGTCTTGGCCGCGAGCGCCGAGCGCCATCCCGAGGCGCAGTAGAACACAAACCGCCCGCCGGCCTGGAACTCGGGCTTGGCGTAGGGGCTCTCGGGGTCGATCCAGAATTCGAGCATGCCCCGGGGCGCGTGGAAGGCGCCGGGGATCATGCCCTCGCGCTCGAGCTCGCGGACATCGCGGAGGTCGACGAAGGTCACGCCCTCCGTCCCGTGGAGGCCGAGCGTCTCCGACGCCGGCGCATGGGCCACCAAAGCGTTGGCCTCGGCCACCAGATCCTTCACCGATTTCATGGGCTTCGACTCCCTTTCTTTGCGCGGCTGAAGACCATCTTTTGCCCCGCGAGCTTGGCCTCAGTCCCGTGCCAGGCATAGGCGAGGAGCGCGGGCTCGGTGTCGCTCACCGTGATCCGGTGCATCCGCCCCGGCGGGTTGAAGATGAGGGAGCCCGGCGCGTAGACCCCCTGGTCGTTCTCCGACACCGATCCCGACAAGATATAGTAGCTCTCGGTGAGCCCGTCATGCGCATGGGCCGGATACACGCATTTCGGCCCGAAGAGCACGACCCCCAAGATCGCCTCCCGCGTGACGACCGGGCCGTGCGGCCCGGCAATCTCGGCATAGGCGTATTTCTTGCCGAGCCCGCGCGGCACCTTTTCGTAGCCGTAGAGCCAGGCGAGTTCGCCCACCACATTCTCGAGCGCCATCACGATCGACATCATGCCGCCCCGGCGCCCTTGGTCGAGCGCGCGCCTCAGATGCGCCGTCACGGGCTTCTGCTCCGGCTCGCGGGCGCGGATCTCCGGATTGGCCGTGAGGGTGCGCGAGATCCCCTCCCGCACCAGGCGCTGATGGGCGCGGATCTGGGCGCTGCCCCCCGCCTTGCCGCGCCGGTAGAGCTCGGCGAACTCGCGCAGGAGATAGCCCCAGTCCGGCGCGTCCTCGAGGCGGGGCCAGGGGCCCGGCGCCGTCTCCGTCAGGCTCCGCCCGTGGATGTCGGACATGCGCGTGCGCTCCCAGTTGGCCGGCCCGGAGGGCGGGGGACGCGGCCGCCCCCCGCGCGGGCCTCGGCGTCAGTCCTGCCGGATCGCCTCGAACTCGATGAGGAGATCCACCTCGTCGCCCACGAGCCCGCCCTCCACGGCGTAGGTCATGCCGTACTGGCTGCGGACCACCGTGCCCCGGGCCGAGACGCCGACGGTCTCCTTGCGGTGGCCGAAGGGGTACTCCCCGATCTTGTTGAGCGTGACCTCGAGGGTGAGGGGGTGCGTCTGCCCGAGGATGGTGAGATCGCCGGTGACACGGCCGGTGTTCTCGCCGGTCACCTCGCCGCCCGAGGCGGTGAAGACGATCTCCGGGTGCTCGCTCACATGGAGGAAGTCCTTGTTGCGCACATGGCCGTCGCGGCGGTCGTCGTTGGTGAAGACGCTCGCGGCGTCCACCACCACGCGCACATCGCCGAGGGTCTTGGCCTCTGGGTCGAACTGGAACTCGCCCTCGAGCGCCCGGAAGAGCCCGAAGGTCTTGGCGTAGCCGATATGGTCGACGAGGAAGCCCACGGTCGTGTGGCTGGCGTCGATCGCGTAGGTCGCGGGCGCGGCGAGGGCTGCGGGGGCCGCGCAGGCGAGGGCGGCGGCGGTGGCGGCGGCGCGGAAGAGGGTCGTCGTCATCGTCTCGTCTCCTTGTGGATCGGGTCCAGATGGATCGGGGCGGCCAAGCCCCCGGGTGGCACCCGCGATATAGGGCCCCAGCGCCCGGCTTTCCCCCTTGTCAGAGCCGCTCGACGGCCACGGCCGTGCCTTCGCCCCCGCCGATGCAGAGGCTCGCCACCCCGCGGCGCCCGCCCGACGCCGCGAGAGCCGCGAGGAGCGTCACGAGAATGCGCGCGCCCGAGGCGCCGATGGGGTGGCCGAGCGCGCAGGCCCCGCCGCGGATGTTGAGCCGCGCGCGGTCGAAGCCGAGCTCCGCCTCCGCCGCCATGGGCACCACGGCGAAGGCTTCGTTGATTTCCCAGAGATCCACGTCCTCCACGCGCCAGCCGATCCGCGCGAGGAGCGCCCGCATCGCCGGCACGGGCGCGGTGGTGAACCAGCCGGGCTCCTGCGCGTGGCTCGCATGGCCGAGGATCCGGGCAAGCGGCGTGTGCCCCGCGGCCTCGGCCTCGGAGGCGCGCATGAGGACGAGCGCCGCCGCGCCGTCGGAGATCGAGGAGGCATTGGCGGGGGTCACCGTGCCCCCCTCCTTGAAGGCGGGGCGGAGCGTGGGGATCTTCTCCGGCCGGGCGGTGCGGGGCTGCTCGTCCTCCGCCACCACGCGCGCGCCCTTCCGGCTGGTCACGGTGACGGGCGCGATCTCGTCGGCCAGGCCGTCGGCGCCCGCCGCCCGCGCCGCGTCGAGGGAGCGGAGCGCGTAGGCGTCCTGCGCCTCCCGGGTGAACTGGTAGCGCTCTGCGCAGTCCTCGGCGAAGCTGCCCATCAGCCGCCCCGGCTCGTAGGCGTCCTCGAGCCCGTCGAGGAACATGTGGTCCTTGGCCTCCGCATGGCCGAGCCTGGCGCCGCCGCGCATCTTCGGCAAAAGATACGGCGCCTGGGACATGCTCTCCATGCCGCCGGCAACCACCACGCGCCCGTTCCCGGCCAAAAGCTGGTCGTGCGCCACCATCACCGTCTTCATGCCCGAGCCGCACATCTTGTTGAGCGTGGTGGCCGGCACCGCCTTCGGCAGGCCCGCGCCAAAGCCCGCCTGGCGCGCCGGGGCCTGGCCCTGACCCGCGGGCAGGACGCAGCCCATCAGGAGCTCGTCCACCGCGTCCACCGCCACCCCGGCCCGGTCGAGCGCGGCCGCGATCGCCACGGCGCCGAGCTCGGGCGCGGTCATCTCCGCGAGATCGCCCTGAAAGCCGCCCATCGGCGTGCGGGCCGCGCCCACGATCACCACCGGGTCCCGGTCCTGGCCCATGCCGTCCTCCCCTTGCGTCGCGCTTGTGAACGCGCGTTCACTTCGCCTCAGGATGGGCGCTCGGCCGGCCCCTGTCCAGCGATTTCGGCGAGCTGCGCGAGGGCTCTGCGGAGGATGTCGGCCCCCACGCGATAGGCGACGGTGGCCGCGTCGAGCCGGGCGAGCTCGCGCGAGAGCGCCGCGGCCTCGTCGGCCGTGAGCGCCGCGAGCGGGCAGAGGCTCGTCTTGATTCCGAAGGCCACGGCCCCGGTCTGGGGCAGGCGCGAGAGGGTCTGGCGCTCGGTTCGGAGGTAGAGCGGCCCGTCGCCGGGAGGTTGGGCCGTGCCCTTTTGCGCCTCGCTCGCGGGCAGATGCAGCTCGGCGGTGGCGTGCACCGTCCAATTCACCCGCCAGAGCGGCGCCTCCGGCCGGAGCGCGCGAAACACTCGGTTCACCCGCTTGGCGAGGTCGGCGTCGTAGTCCGGCACCGGCGCGTGGATGAGGGTGAGCGGGCGGCCCATCTTCTCGGCGAGCGACCAGCGCGAGGGAAAGCAGAGGACCGCGGCCACCAACCGATACTCCCCCTGCCCCTCGGCCGCGAGGAGGCACCAGTCCTCCGCCGTCGCGAGGCCGAGGGCCCGGAGCGCACCCTCGCCCATGCCCGAGAGCCCGAGCCGCGCCGCGAGCTCCGCCGCCGGCGCCGCTCCCTCCGTCCGGCAGGCGAGCACCGCCTCCGGCCGCTCGGCCAGGAGGCGCCGGCGCTCGGCCATCTGCGCCGGATGGTCGGGATCCCGCACGGCGAGGGGGAGATCGCCGAGCGGCATGAGCCCTGGGGGCCGGGCCGTGCGCGCCTCGCGAAACGGCGTGTAAGGCGCGTGATCGAGGAGCCAGCCGGTCACGGCCGGCCCCCGCGGCTGTAGTGCAGGCGGTTCACGCTCATGAGCGCGCGGGCCGCGGGCGCCCAGGCGGCGCGGAAGGCCACCCAGTCGAGCCCCGCCTCGGCCGCAAGGGCCCAGAGCGTCCGCCGCCCGTCGGCGAGGGCCAGGAGCGGGGCGGAGGCCTGCGGGATCTCGA
The DNA here is from genome assembly GCA_964467005.1 of uncultured Limibaculum sp. Lineage (GTDB taxonomy): Bacteria > Pseudomonadota > Alphaproteobacteria > Rhodobacterales > Rhodobacteraceae > Thermohalobaculum. The sequence continues at coordinate 19,517 of CAYXPI010000034.1, forward strand.
GCCGGAGCGTCTCGGGGCCGAGCACCGCCTCCACCGGCCCCCGCGCCGCCACCGCTTGCGCCAGCGCCGGGCCCCGCACGCCGCGAAGATGGGGCAGCGCGTCCGGCCGCGCGCCGGTGGCCATCGCCGTCTCCGCGCGCGCTGCCAGCACCGCGTAGAGCGTGTGGGTCTTGAGCCCGCCCGAGAGGTCCTCGGCCAGCTGGGCCCGCGCCGTCGGCCCGAGGCGGGCCACCCGCTCGGCATAGTCCGCACCCTCGGGCAGATAGCGGAGGGGATCGTAGAGCGCGGGCTCGGTGAAGCTCACCCGGGCGAGGCCGGCCTCGGCGAGGGCGGCGTCGAGCTCGGTCACGGTGTAGGCCCGGTCCCGCCCATGGAGGAGGAGGTCGTAAAAGCCCGCGTCGCTCTCCCGGTGATCGCCGAGGAGGGCGTTGCGCGGGAACCAGGCGGTCTCCGGGAGCGCGTCGACCACCGGTCGCGCGAGGGCCAGGCGCCGCTCCGGCGGGTCCGCGCCCAGGAGCGCGCCGAAGGCCCGTTGCAGAGGGTAGACCCCGGTCCGCCCATGGGGCGCGTAGACCATGAGGCCGATCCCACCGTCGGGGGCGAGCGCCTGGGCCAGCGCGCGGAACCCCGCCGGGGGGTCGGCCAGGTGGTGGAGCACCCCGCAGCAGTCGATGTAGTCGAAAGTCCCGAGTTTGGGCGCCTCGGCGAGGTCTCCGGTCACGAAGCGCGCGGCGAGGCCCCGGGCCGCCATCCGCGCCTCCGCGATCCGGCGCGCCGCCGCGGAGAGATCGAGATAGGTGATCTCCGCGGGGCAGCGAATGTCGAGGAGCTTCTGGGCGAGCATCACGAGGCCGTCGCCCGTGCCGCCTCCGGCCACGAGCGCACGGAACGGCCGGGACCAATCCCGCGACCCGCCGAAGAGGAAATGGTCGATCTCGAGCGGGTGGGAGGGCGAGCCCTCCACCAGCCGGCGCGCCTCGTCGGCGGGGTCCCGCGCCGGGTAGGGATAGGCCTCGTACTGCGCCACGACCGGGTCCATGCCATCCGGTCTCCGACGCCGCGACGCCGCCGTCAAGGCCTATCCCCGGGAGGCCGGCGGCCCGGCCTGCGCGACAGAGACTGGCGCAAACGCGATAGACCGCGCCGCGCGCCTGCTGCGAGCCTGCCCGAACACGAGCCCGGGAGCAGCAGATGACCGAGACCTCCACCATCGCCGCCGCGCGCAAGATCGACCCCACGCGCCGGCCCGCCACCAAACCCGACAACACGCCCGACGACCCCGATCGCGCGGAGATCGGGCCGACCGACCTCGCCTATGCCGAATGGGCCGCGGCGGGGCTCGCGCTGCCCGACCTGCCGGCGATGCGGGCCTATCGCCACCGGCGCCTGGTCGAGGGGCTCGCCCGTCGCGGCTGGGACGGGGTGCTGCTCTTCGACCCGCTCAACATCCGCTACGCCACCGACAGCTCGAACATGCAGCTCTGGAACACGCACAACCCGTTCCGCGCGGCGCTGGTCTGCGCGGACGGGCATATGGTGCTCTGGGAGTACAAGGGGACGGCGCTCGCCTTCCTGTCGGACTTCAACCCTCTGGTCTCCGAGGTCCGCTCCGGCGCCTCGATGTTCTACTTCGCCAATGGCGACCGGGGGCACGAGGCGGCGGCGGGCTTCGCGGCCCAGATCGCGGACCTTCTCCGCGCCCATGGCGGCGGCGGCCGTCGCCTGGGCGTCGACAAGATCATGATCGACGGCTACCGCGCCCTGACCGCCCTCGGGATCGAGGTGATGGAGGGCGAGGAGCTCACCGAGAAGGCCCGTGCGGTGAAGGGCCCGGACGAGATCAAGGCCATGCGCTGCGCCGTCCATGCCTGCGAGCGTGCCGTGGCGGCGATGGAGGCGGCCTGCGCGCCCGGTCTCTCGGAGGACGAGGTCTGGTCGGTGCTCCATGCCGAGAACATCCGCCGCGGCGGAGAGTGGATCGAGACCCGGCTCCTCGCCTCGGGCCCGCGCACCAATCCGTGGTTCCAGGAATGCGGGCCGCGGGTGATTCAGCCCAACGAGATCGTGGCCTTCGACACCGATCTCATCGGCTGCTACGGCATGTGCTGCGACATCTCCCGCACCTGGTGGGTGGGGCCGGACGAGCCCACGGCCGAGATGCGCCGGCAGTTCCAGATCGGGCACGCGCACATCATGGAGAATATGGCGCTCCTCGCCCCCGGCGTGGCGATGCGCGATCTCGTCTTCGGCGGGCACCAGCTGCCCGAAGAGTTCGTGCCGGGCCGCTACAGCTGCCGGATGCACGGGGTCGGCCTCTGCGACGAGTGGCCGTCGATCCGCTACCCGGAGGACTATCTGCCCGGCGCCTTCGACGAGGTGCTCGAGCCCGGGATGATGCTCTGCGTCGAGGCGCTCATCCAAACGCCGGGCTCGGGCTTCGCCATCAAGCTCGAGGATCAGGTGCTGATCACGGAGACGGGCTACGAGAACCTCACCCGCTACCCGTTCGACCCTCGGCTCCTCGGCTGACCGAGCCTCAGTAATCGGCCCCAGTGGCCGTGGAGATCACGCTGACGATGGTGTCGAACACGGATTTCATGATGGCGAACATACTGATCCTCACGCTCGGACGTTTCACGCTGATGGGGATCGGTATGCCTCCGGCTGTGGGCGAGATCCGGGCAGCAACTGGGAGTTGTGTTGGCCGAGACGAGCGGGGCGGTCACAGTCGCGGCCGAAACGGCACGCGGCGCCCCCGGGGGAGGCGCCGCGGCGGAGGGTGCGGGCGCCCGTGGGCGCCGGGATCAGACCTCGAGGCCCGTGGCCACCGCGATGGCGGTGCCCAAGACTTCGAAGATTGCATTAAGAACTGAGCTCATCTGCCTGCCTCATATGGTTTTTATGCGCATATCGTCTCACAGGCTGTGACGCTGGGCAAGCCGTCCCGGGCGCGCGCTCCTTGGCTGTGGCGCCCGGGCCACGCTCAGCTCGTCGCCCGGTAGGTGTGCTCCTCGGCCGGGAAACGGCGCGCCGCCACCTCCTCGGCATATTGGGCAACGGCCGCCTTCATCATCTCCTCCATGGTGCCGTAGCGCTTCACGAAGGTCGGCACCCGGGGGAGGAGCCCAACCATGTCCTCGAAGACGAGGATCTGTCCGTCGCAGCCCGGGCTCGCGCCGATGCCGATGGTGGGGATCGCGAGCTCGGCCGTCAGCCGGTCCGCAAGCTCCGGCGCCACGCCCTCGACCACCACGGAGAAAGCCCCCGCCGCCTCCACCGCGCGCCCGTCCTCCACCACGGCGTCGAACTGGGCGGCGTCGCGCACCGCCTTGAAGCCACCGGCCGTGTTCATCGCCTGGGGCATGAGGCCGATATGCGCCATCACGGGGATCCCGCGCCGGGTGAGGTGGCGGATCGTGGGCGCCATCTCGGTGCCGCCCTCGAGCTTCACGGCATGGGCGCCGGTCTCCTTGATCACGCGGGCCGCGTTGCGAAAGGCGATCTCCGGGCTCTCCTCGAAGCTGCCAAAGGGCATGTCGACCACCACCAGCGCCTTGTCGGCCCCGCGCACCACCGCCTGGCCGTGCATGATCATGTGCTCGAGCGTGACGCCCAGCGTGTTGGGCATGCCGTGGATCACCATGCCGAGGCTGTCGCCCACCAGGAGGAGGTCGCACACCTCGTCGCAGATCCGCGCCACATGGGCGGTGTAGGAGGTGAGGCAGACCAGCGGCTCCCCCCCTTTGCGCGCCTGAAAGCCCGGCACGGTCATGCGCTTGCGCCGCGCCTCGGGCTCGGCGATCGCGGCCTTCTTGGAAATCGTCGACTGGGTGGACATGGCCTAATCTCCCCTTGGCCCGCATCTGGCGCGAGGGTATCGCCCCGCGCCCGCCCCGCCCAGATGTCGCATTTCGCTGACAATCCCGGGATAAGGCGGGCTGACACCCTTCCGAACCGGCCCTCGGCCGCCTAGACTAAGGAGACGCGGGCCAGGCGAGCCCGCACCACCCCCTTGAGGCAGACCCGACTCGATGCGCTGGACCTCCGCCCTTCTCTCCCTCGCGATCATCGCCGGGCTCGCGCTCTATTTCGCGCCGGCGGCGCGGGAGGCCGCGCGCCCGGCGGCTGTCGCGGCGGCAGAGGGGCCACGCGCGCAGCCCGCGCCAGCGCCCGTGGCGGTGCGGGTGCTCGAGGTGGCGGCGGAGGAGACGGCGGACCGGCTGCTCGTGCCCGGGCGCACTGCCGCCTTTCGGCGGGTGCATGTGGCGGCCGAGACCGCGGGGCTCGTGATCACCGAGCCGATGCACCGGGGCCGCAGGGTGACCCAAGGCACGGTCCTCTGCCGCCTCGATCCCGGCTCGCGCCCCGCCCAGCTCGCCGAGGCCGAGGCCCGGCGCGAGGAGGCGCGGGCGGAGGCCAACGCCGCCGAGAGCCTCTCGGCCAAGGGCTTCACCTCCGAGACCACGCGGATCGCCCGCCAGGCCGAGCTCGAGGCCGCCCAGGCCGCGGTGGACCTCATGCGCCTCGACATCGACCGGCTGGAGATCCGCGCGCCCTTCGACGGGATCCTGGAGACCGACACCGCCGAGCTCGGCACCCTCCTCTCGGTGGGCGACCCGTGCGTCACGCTCATCGACCTCACGCGCCTCCGCGCCAGCGGCTTTGTGAGCGAGCAGGTGGTGGACCGCATCAGCGCGGGCGCGCCCGCCTCGGCGCGGCTGGTGAACGGCGAAACGGCGGACGGCATCATCTCCTTCATCGCCCAGGTCGCGGACCCGGACACCCGGACCTACGAGGTGGAGATCACCTTCGAAAACCCCGACGAGCGCCTGCGCGACGGGATGACGGCGGAGCTCCGCATCGACCTCGCGCCGGAGCGCGCGCACCGCATCCCGCAATCGGCCCTCACGCTCGACGACGACGGACGCCTCGGCGTGCGCCTCGCGGTGAACGGGCCCCAGGGCCCCGTGGCGCGTTTCGCGCCCGTCTCGCTCCTCCGCGACGACCCGGAGGGCGTCTGGGTCCGCGGCCTGCCGGAGACCGCCCGCGTGATCGTGGCGGGCCAGGAGTTTGTGCGGGACGGGCGGGCCATCGCCCCCGTGCCCGTGGACGGCGCCCCCTCATGAGCGCGCTCATCGGCTGGTGCGCGGCCCGGGCGCGGATGATCCTGGCCTTCGTGGTCATCTCCATCGCCGCCGGCCTGTACGCCTACACCAGCCTGCCGAAGGAGGGGGCGCCGGACATCGACGTGCCGGTGCTCTACATCTCGGTCGCGCTTCCCGGCGTCTCGGCCGCGGATGCCGAACGGCTGATCGTGCGCCCCTTGGAGACCGAGCTCCGCGGCCTCGAGGGCTTGAAGGAGATCACGGGCATCGCGACCCTCGGCCACGCCTCTGTGCTCCTCGAATTCGACTTCGGTTGGAACAAGGCGGCCACCCTCGCCGAGGTGCGCGCCGAGGTCGACGAAGCGCAGGCCGAGTTCCCGACGGAGGCCGAAGAGCCCACGATCACCGAGGTGAACCTCTCCCAGTTTCCCATCATGGTGGTCTCGCTCGCGGGCGATGTGCCAGAGCGGATGCTCCTGCGCCTCGCCAAGGACCTCCAGCGCGCCATCGAGGCCGACAGCCGGGTGCTCGAGGCCGCGCTCACGGGCCACCGCGACGAGATGATCGAGGTCCTCGTGGACCCGCTGAAGCTCGAGAGCTACGACATCACCGCCCAGGAGCTCCTCGACGCGGTGGCGCGCAACAACCAGCTCGTGCCGGCGGACAGCGTGCGCTCGGGCACCGGCGAGTTCTCGGTGAGCGTGCCCGGCGCCTTCGACCGGCCGGAGGATGTCTACGCGCTGCCCGTCAAGGTGAACGGCGACCGGGTGGTGCGCCTCGCCGATCTCGCCGAGATCCGCCGCACCTTCGAGGATGCGGAGGGCACCGCGCGCTTCAACGGCGAGACGGCGATCGCGCTCCAGGTCTCCAAGCGGGTGGGCGAGAACATCATCGAGACGGCCGACGCGGTGCGCGCCATCGTGGCCGCCGAGACCGCGCCCTGGCCCCAGCCCCTCAAGGACGCGGTCACGGTCTCGATCTCGATGGACCAGAGCCGCGAGGTGCGGGACATGGTGGGCCAGCTCGAGAACGCGGTGGTCACGGCCGTGATCTTCGTCATGATCGTGGTGCTCGCGGCCTTGGGCGTCCGCTCGGCGCTGCTCGTGGGTTTCGCGATCCCGGCCTCCTTCCTCCTCTCCTTCGGCCTGATGGCGGCCCTCGGCATGTCGGTCAACAACATGACGATGTTCGGCCTCAT
>CAYXPI010000035.1:0-11792 GCA_964467005.1 uncultured Limibaculum sp.
CCGCCGGTGCCCGCGCCGCTGCCCCGCCACGCGCGGCCGAGCCCGCCGCGCCGCGCCCCGCCGCCGCGCCCGCGGCCACCTCCCAGGCCGCGCCCGACGACATCGAGGGCTTCGACCTCGATCTTGAGGCCGAGGAGGTCTCGGACGACAAGTTTCAGAGCTACCAGGGCTGAGGGGGCGCGGAGATGGGCGCGATCGGAATGTTCCAGATGGAGGGCGGCGCGGCGCATCCGGCGGCGCTTCGCCGGGTGGCCGAGCCCGGGACCTATGTGACCTTCGAGCTGGCGGGGCAGACTTTCGGCGTGACCGTGGCGCATGTCCGCGAGATCCTCGACCGGCAGGGGGTCGCGCTTCTGCCCAACGCGTCGCCGGACTGTCAGGGCGTGATCGACACCCGCGGAGAGAGCATCCCGCTGATCGACCTCTCGCGGCGGCTCGGCATCGGCGCGGGCGGCGAGGGCCAGGACACGCGGATCATCGTGCTGGAGATCGAGCTCCGCGGTGCGCGGCGCCCCATCGGAGTGATGGCGGACCGGGTGCTCAATGTCAGCCAGATCGCGGCGGATCAGATCGAGCCCGCGCCGGAGGCGGCCCTCATCGAGGGAAGCGCGCGCGGCCTTCGCGGCCTGGCGCGTCTCGGCGGGCTCCTGGTCGTCCTTCTCGACATCACCGAGATCTTCGGGTCCGACGGGGCGCTCACGCTGTGACGGGGGTGAAACCCGCGGCGCTGAGAGCCGCGAGCGTCGCCGGGCCGCGGACGGTCCCGGCCGAGGCGCTTGACATCCTGGCCGCAATCGCGGCGCGCGAGGCGGGCCTGTTGATCGGGCCGGACAAGTCGGACTTTCTCATCGCCCGCCTCCAGGGACAGGTGGCACGGTTGGGGCTGGGGGATCTCACCGCCTATGCGCGGCATCTCGCGGTCCCCGCCCATGGGCTGGACCGTCGGCACTTCGTGGAGGCGCTCACCACCCACACCACGAGCTTCTTCCGCGAGACCCGTCAGTTCGACTGGCTGTTGGCCGAGGGTTTGGGCCGGCTCGCCGCGCGTGGGGTGGGGCGGGATCGGCCGCTCGACGTGTGGAGCGCCGCCTGCTCGAGCGGGCAGGAGCTCTACTCTGCCCTCATGGCGCTCGCGGCGGCCGATCTCGGGGGCGGCCGGGCCCCCCGCATCGCCGGTCTCGGGACCGATCTCAGCCGGCCCGTCCTCCGCCGGGCGGAGCGCGCGATCTACAGCCGCGAAGAAATCGCCGGCATCCCAGAGGCGCTGCGCAGGCGCTTCCTCCTCGTCGCGCGGGGGGACCCCGATTGCTTTCGCGTGGCGCCCGATCTCCGGCGGCTCGCGCAATGGCGGCGGGCCAATCTCACCGAAGGCTCGAGCCTTGCGGGCCTCGACGTGGATGTGGCGTTCCTGCGCAACGTGCTCATCTATTTCGACGGGGCCACCAAGGACCGTGTGCTGCGCAACGTGCTCGCGCGGCTGCGCGGCGGGGGCTACCTCCTCACCGGCCATTCCGAGGCGATCGACTGGGCCCGCTACGGGCTTCGGGCTCTGGGCCCGTCCATCTACGAAAAGGAGAGCTGACGTGTCCCCCAAGAGGCCCATCCGCGTGCTCGTGGTCGACGACAGCGCGGTCGTGCGTCAGGCCCTGTCCGAGCTCATCTCGGCGGCCCCCGATCTCGAGGTGATGGCCACCGCCAACGATCCCTACCAGGCGGCCGAACGGTTTCGCGAGGAGGTGCCGGACGTCATCACCCTCGATGTGGAGATGCCGCGGATGGACGGGATCACGTTCCTCAAGCGGCTGATGGTCCAGCGTCCGGTCCCCGTGGTCGTCTGCTCGTCGCTGGTGGTTGCCGGCACCCGCACGCTGATGGAGGCGCTGGAGGCCGGCGCCGTGGACGTGATCCAGAAGCCGGCGATGGCGACCAAGCGGTTTCTCGAGGAGAGCCGCATCCGGATCCAGGATGCCGTGCGGGCTGCGGCCAGCGCGCGCCTCTCGGCCCGGCGGCCTGCGGCGCGGCCCGCGCCGGCGGCACCTCGCGAGGCCGCGCGCGCCATGGCCAAGACCACGCAGACCGTGGTGGTGATCGGCGCCTCCACCGGGGGGACCGAGGCGCTCCGCTACGTACTCGAGGCGATGCCCGCCTACGCGCCGCCGATCGTTATCGTCCAGCACATGCCGGCGGGGTTCACCAAAGCCTTCGCGGATCGGCTCGACGCCACCACCCGCATCTCGGTGAAGGAGGCGGCGGACGGCGACAGCGTGCTCCGCGGCCAGGCGCTGATCGCCCCCGGAAACCGGCATCTCAAGCTCGCGCGCTCGGGCGCCAACTACCTCGTGCGGGTGGAGGACGGGCCGCTCGTGAGCCGTCACCGGCCGTCGGTCGACGTGCTGTTCGCCTCCGCCGCGCGCGCCGCGGGCGGCAACGCGGTCGGCGTGATCATGACCGGCATGGGCAATGACGGCGCCGCGGGCATGGCGCAGATGCGGGCCGCCGGCGCCCTCACCCTCGGACAAGACGAAGCCTCCTGCGTGGTCTACGGCATGCCGAAGGAGGCCAAGCGCGCGGGCGGCGTGATGCAGGAATGCGCCCTCGCCGATCTGCCCGATCTCATCATCGAGCACGGGCGCGAGGCGGTCTGATCCTTTGGGGTCAGGCCGCGCCCCCGATGGCGGCGAGGGCGGCGCGGTGAGCCCGGCGCTCCTCCTCCATGGTGTAGAGCTCCTGCACCCAGCCGAGATCGGCCGCCGCGATCGCCGAGGCCGGCACGCCCCGATCCACCCCGGCAGCCTGCCCGTCCGCCTCGATCGCCATGAGCTCGGCCGCGGCTTGGAGCCGGGTTGCGGCCTCGAGCCCACGGCGGGCGACGGCCAGGATCTCACGGGTGACGTCCGGGGCGAGACCGTCCGCCCTCTCCGCGAGGTCGGCGAGGGCGCCATAGGCCGCACTCGCCGTCTTGGCGGTGGCTTCGACCAGAGCCGCGACCTCCACGAGCTGCTGGGCGATCACGAGCCGCGCGGCCGCGCGCTCGGCCGCCTCGCGCCCCTCGGCGCGGTCCGCGGCGGCCTCGAGATGGGACAGGCGCTGGTCGAACGCGTCGCGCTGCTGGCCCACCGTCACGAGCTTTCCGAGCGGTCCGCGAAGCCGTGCCACCAGCCCCGGGACCCGGCGCGGGAGGGTGGCCGTCGCCTCGGCCATCGTGTCGAACGCTGCCTGGACCTTCACCTTGGCGGGCCGGAGGCGCGCCGTCATCGTCGCCATCTCGGCAAGCTGTGGGGTGGGCTCCGGCATGGGCGCTCCTCGCTCTTCCGCAACATTGACCGACCCCGCGACCGCGCCGCGGGCCTGTTCAGTTAGCCCCCTATTTACAAAGATATTGTTATCTCGGCGCACCCGGACAGGAGAGCGGAGGCGCCGATGACCAGCCCGACCGAAAGCCCCGACCACGCGCCCGACGCGCTCGTGGTGGAGCCGACCGTAACGCCCGTGGACGCCAAGGAGACGCGGGAGCGGATCCTGGCCGCGCTCGAGGGCGGGGGCGTGCGGGTCGAGCTCGGGGACGGGGCGCCCAACCCCATCGCGCTTCAGCTCCTCCTCGCCGCGCGGGCGAGCGCGGGGGCCGGCCGGCCGATCCGCTTCGGCCCCCGCGCCGCCGCCGCCCTCGACCATCTCTGACACCCACACACGCCTCGCAACGACGGAGCGCCCAGTATGAGCAAGACCATCCTCGCCGTGGACGACTCGCGCAGCATCCGTGACATGGTGCGCTTTGCCCTCGAGCCTCTCGGCTACGCCATCGTGGAGGCCGAGGACGGGGTCGAGGGCCTCGAGCGGCTGGAGGCCGAGAAGGTCGATCTCGTGATCACCGATCTCAACATGCCCAACATGAACGGCATCGAGTTCATCACCGAGGTTCGGGGGCGGGACAAGTTCCAGGGCCTGCCAATGGTGATGCTCACCACCGAGGGGCAGGCCGAGACCATGCGCGCCGGCAAGAAGGCGGGCGCCTCCGGCTGGATCGTGAAGCCCTTCAACGAGCTCCAGCTCGAGCTCACGGTGAAGAAGTTCATCGGCTGAGGGCTCAGAGCCGCGCGAGGAACGCGTCGACCTCCCCGGGCGTCGTGTCGTGGGAGCAGACGAGGCGGATCTCGATGGGCGCGTCGTCCGGCCCGTCCGGCAGCTGCACCTTGGGCCACACATAGTAGCGCGCCCCGTCGGCCGTCAGCCGGCGGTGCTGGGCGCGGGTGATGGCGGCGAAGACCATGTTGGCGTCCACCGCGTTCAAGACCCGGGCGCCGGGGGCGGCGCGGAGGCCGTCCGCCAGCCGGTCGGCCATGGCGTTGGCCCGGCCGGCGAGGCGCAGCCAGAGATCGTCGTCGAGGTAGGCCTCCATCTGCGCGGCGACAAAGCGCATCTTGGAGTAAAGATGCCCGCCCCGCTTGCGACGGAACTCGAAGGTCTCCGCCGTGTCGGGCCGGAAGAAGATCACCGCCTCCGCCGCCATCGCGCCGTTCTTGGTAGCGCCGAGGCAGAGGATGTCGACGCCCGCGCGCCAGCTCATCTCGGCGGGCGTGAGGTTCGTGCGCGCCACGGCGTTGGCGAAACGCGTGCCGTCCATATGGACACCCATGCCGTGGCCCGCCGCGATCTCCGCGATCTCGGCCACCGCCGCGCGTGGGTAGACGGCGCCGCGCTCGGTGGCCTGGGTGAGGGAGACGGCGCCGTTCTGCACATGATGGATGCCGGGGCGGCCCGCATCCTCGGCGCGGGCGGCCAGCGTGTCGGGCCGCATCCGGGCCTGGTCGCCGTCGATGAGGGTGAGCTTGGCGCCGCCGGTGAAGAACTCGGGCGCCCCGCATTCGTCGCGTTCGATGTGGCTCTCGTCATGGGCGTAGACCGTGGCCCAGGGCGGGCAGAGGCAGGCGAGGGCAAGCGCATTGGCCGCCGTCCCGGTGCCGACGAGGTAGACCCGGGCCTCCGGCGCCTCGAAGATCTCACGCACCCGCGCCTCGACGCGGGCCGTGGCGTCGTCCGCGCCGTAGGGCATGGCCGGGCCCTCGGCCGCCGCAGCCACCGCCGCGAGGATCTCGGGCGCCACGCCCGCCGCATTGTCCGAGGTGAAGATCATCTGCGCCTTCTCGCTCTGTTGCGCCGAGGATGTGGCCGCCCGGCCCGGGAGGTCAAGGCGCGAACCCCGCCCGGTCGAGCGCCGCGATGGCGGGGCGGAGCCGGTCGAGCCGGGCCGCGGGAACCCGCCGGCGCCGGGGCGGGGGCACCACCGGGCCCACGCGCTCGGCCTCGAGCCGGAGCGCGTGCACGGCGCTCTCGTCGCGCCCTGCGACGAAGACCCCGGGCGCGAGCTTCGGCAGGCTTTGGAGGTGAGTCCGTTTCTCCATGGGCGCGAGGATCACGGTGCCCGGCGCGGCGCTTGCCATGAGATGCCGCTCGAACCGGCCCTGTATCTCGACGTCGCGGATCGGAACATAGGCGTAGATCACCGCGTAGGCGCCGTAGCCGTCGAAGACGAGCGCGTCGGCCCCGTGGATCGCGTGCGCGGGCCAATGGGCGCGGGCCTTGGCGAGGTAGATGGGGTCGAGTTCGAGCCCCTCGACCTCAGTGAAGAAGGCAGCGGCGAGGGGCAGCTTGGTGCCGGCGCCGCAGCCCACCTCGAGGTAGCGCGCGCCCTCGGTGCGGCCCTCCACCGTGAGGATCCGCCAGGCCGCTTGCAGGAGGGCGACGAAGAGCCCGGGGTCGACGGGGATGAAGGGGTAGCCGTAGTCCTTCATCTCCTCGGCTTGGACGCGGCCGGCAACCCCCTTTTCGAGCTCGGCAAAACCGCGGCTCAGGAGCTCGATCTTGCGGCGGCTGCGCCAGTCCGCCTCCGGGTGGTCGAGAAGCGGCCAGCTCTCGGCCTTGAGGACGGTCGCGAGCCCCCGCTCCACCGGCGCCTGGGATTTGAGCGTGACCTTGGCGGCGGCGATCGCGGTCTCGGCCTCCGGGCCCTCGGGCTGGCGACGCAGCCAGGCCGCGCTCTCGGCCAGCCGGTCGCACCGGTGGGGGAGCGCCGCCAGCGCCCGCTCGAGGGCCGGTGCGTCGCGACCCGCGGGGGCCTCGGGCAGGGCTGCGACCACCTCGCCGGCCACCGCGGCAACCCCGTCGAGCGCGTCGCTCACCCGAGCGAGGCGTCGCCGGAGCCGGGCGGCCGCGCCGCTCACGCTCCGTCCTCGAGGATGTGGTCCTCCTGCTCCTCCTCCGGCACCTCCCATTCCGGCACGGTCTTGCCGCGGAGCGAGATGCCGGCCGCGTGCACGCTCTCCGGGTCGCCCGACACCAGGGGATGCCAGGGCGCGAGGCCCGCCCCCTCGTGCAGCCGGCGATAGGCGCAGCTCCGCGGCAGCCAGGGGGCGACCTCCGCGAGATTGCCGGGGGTGAGGACCACGCAGCCCTCCACCAGCGTCTTCCGGAGGGGATAGTTCCCGCAGCGGCAGGTGGCGTCGTCGAAGAGTCGGCAGGCGATGTCGGTGTAATGCACCTGCCCCGTGTCGACATCCTCGAGCTTCAGCACACAGCAGCGCCCGCAGCCGTCGCACAGCGCCTCCCACTCCGCCGGGCTCATGGCCGCGAGGGGCACGCGCTCCCAAAAGCGGGGGCGCATCAGCCCCGCCTCGGCCAGATGGCGAGGGCGAGGCGGCCGAGCGGGGTCTCGGGTGCGTAGCGGGCGACAAGGAAGGCCATGGGCAGGCCCGAGAGCGTGACCGCGCAGAGCACCGCCGGCACTGAGAGGCCCAGGGCGAGGAACACCGCCACGAGGATGGCGGAGACGACCATGAAGCTCGCATCCACCACATTCGAGCAGGCGATGAACTGGGCGCGCCGGGCGTCCGGGCTCTCGACCTGGAGGACGGTGTTGAGCGGCGTCACATACATGCCGGCAAAGGCCGCGAGGATCACGAAGTCGACGAGGATCCGCCAGCCCTCGACGGTGGCGAAGAAGGCCGCGCGGTCGAGGAGCTCGGCTCCCGGCGCGGGTGGGGGCGGCGTCGCGATGTAAAGCTCCACGGCCATGACCGCGAGGCCGATGGCGCCGATGGGCGGCAGGCTCACGCCGACGCGCCCGCGGGTCAGCGCCTCGGTGGCCACGGCGCCGAGCGCCACGCCGATGGAGAAGCCCGCGAGGAGGATCGTGAGCACGCTCTCGTCCACCCCCAGCGCCTCCTTCGCATAAGCCGGCAGGAGGGAGAAGAAGGTCGCGCCCAGGAACCAGAACCAGGAGATCGCCATGATCGCGCGGAAGGCGGGCGGGTGGCGCCGGCAGAGCGCGATGAGGTTCCAGATCGCCCGCGGAAACACCCAGTCCACCGGCCGGCGCTCGGTCTCCACCGGCGGGGCGGGCGGCGCGAAGAGGCTGGAGACGAAGCCCGCCACCGCCACGCTCACCACCACCGTCGAGACGATGGCCACGCCGTGTTCCGTGAGGATCAGCTCGTTGCCGACGATCGTGCCGAAGATGATGGCGAGGAAGGTGGCGCCCTGCACCAGCCCGTTGCCGCCCACGATCTCGCTCCGCTGGAGATATTGCGCGAGCACCGAGTACTTGATGGGCGCGAAGACCGCGGATTGCGCGCCCATGAGGAAGAGCACGAAATAGAGGAACACCACGTTCTGCGTGTAATACCCCACCACGGCGAGGCACATCACCACGATCTCCCAGGCCTTCACCACCTGCATCATGCGCGCCTTGTCCACCCGGTCGGCAAATTGGCCGGCGGTGGGGGTGACGATGGCGAAGGGCAGGATGAAGAGCCCGGAGGCGATGACCCCGAGGAGCGCGATCGGCATCTCGAGCTGTGCGGCCAAGCGGTAGGTGATGAGGGCCACGAAGGCCTTCTGATACACTTGATCGTTGAAGGCGCCCGTGAAGCCCACGAGGAAAAGCGGCAGAAAGCGCCGCCGCCCGAGGAGGGCGAACTGGTTGGGCGCGGGCGCCTCCGTGGGGCCGGTCGTCGGGCTGTCGCGCATCGCTCTCTCCGGGTCTCGGGCGCAAGGGCCCTGCGGCGGGGGGTCGGCCGGTCACCCGCCCGCGCGGAGAACCTGGGTCAGCACCGTGTCGGACACGTAGCCGTCCGGCACCAGGCCCTGGGCGGCCTGAAAGGCGCGGAGGGCCGCGCGGGTCTTCGGGCCGACGCGGCCGTCGATCCCGCCGGTGTCGTAGCCGAGCCGCGTCAGCCGCTCCTGGAGGAGGATCTTCTCCTCCCGCGAGAGCGCGCGGTCGCCCCGCGGCCAGTCGAGCCCGCCGATCCCGAGGCCCTCGCCCGAGACCTCCTGGGCGAGGAGGGCGATGGCCAGCGCGTAGGAGGTCGCGTTGTTGTAGCGCTTGATGACCTCGAAATTGGGGTAGACGAGCCAGGCCGGGCCGGATGCGCCCGCGGGCAGGAGCACCGCGGCCTCGCCTTCCGCGAGGGGCCCCCCATCGGCCGCGCCCACGCCCGCGGCACGCCAGGCCGCGACGGGGCGGCGGAGGCTCTGGTCGGCCGAGGCGTAGTCGAACCCCTGGGGCAGCGTCACCCGGCGGATCGCCGGCGCCCCGGTCTCCCAGCCGAAGCCCTGAAAGTACCGCCCCGTGGAGGCGAGCGCATCCACCGGATCGTCGCCCCACACATCGCGTCGCCCGTCGCCGTCGAAATCGACGGCATAGCGGAGGTAGTTGGTGGGCAGGAGCTGGGTGTGCCCCATCGCGCCGGCCCAGGAGCCAATGAGACCTTCGGGCGCCACCTCGCCGGCCTCGAGGATCTCGAGCGCGGCCAGAACTTCGGCCTCGAAAAACCTGCGCCGCCGCCCGTCATAGGCCAGCGTCGCGGTGCCGACGAGGACGGGGATCGCCCCCTTCACCTCGCCATAGGCACTCTCAAGCCCCCAGATCGCGACGATGATGTCCCGGTCGACCCCATAGGTCGCCTCGATCCGCCCGAGCGCGTCGGCATAGCGCCCCGCCAGGCGCCGGCCGTTGGCGATCCGTGTCTCCGAGACCGCGCGGTCGAGATAGTCCCAGATCTGGCGGGTGAACTCGGGCTGGAAGCGGTCGAGCTCCACGATCTCGGGATCGGGCTCCACGCCGGCAAAGGCCCGGTCGAAGGTGGCGGCCGAGATCCCCTGCGCGAGCGCCCGGGCCCGCATCCGCGCCCGCCAGTCGGCAAACCCCGCCGGAGAGGAGAGGGGCAGCGGCACCCGGTCCTCGGCGCTCACGGGCTGGGGCGCGGGCCGCGCAGGCGGCAGGGGCGCGGTGCCGTCCGCACAGGCGGCGGTGACCGCGAGGCAGGCGGCGACCAGGCCGGAGAGGCTGCGTCGTGACCGGGCCCTGTTCGGCATGAGCTCCACTCCCTGCTCGTTTGGATCATGTTACGCAGCCGGCCCTGCGGCGTCGACCCGTCGGATCCCGGTGACCGGGCCGTATCCCTGCGACGCGATCCGCGCCCGCACCTCGGCAAGCGGCTCGGAGACCACGGCCATGTGGTGCGCGGTGGCGTGCAGGAGCCGCGTGGCGGATTGCAGAACCCCGACATGCCCGTCCCAGAACACGAGGTCCCCCCGTCGCCGCCGGCCCATGGCGCGGGGCAGGGCGGCCTCCTGCTGATCGCTGTCGCGCGGGCAGGCGAGCCCGCCGGCCTGGAGCGCCACCTGGACGAGGCCTGAACAGTCGACCCCGAGAGAGGAGCGCCCGCCCCAGAGATAGGGGACGCCGAGGAGCCGCTCGGCCTCCGCCACCCAGTCGCGCGCCGGCGCGTCGAGGGGGGCGAGATGGCCCTCGGGCACCCAGCCCGCGGCGGCGAGGCGGGCGAACCCGTTCTCCCCGCCCGTGGCGGCCACCCGCGCGCCATAGGGCAGCGCCGCGCCCGGCCGGGCCTTTACGTCGGGCGAGGGGTAGGCATGCGTGCTGACAGCGGACACGCGGTGCGTCGCCGGGCCCGGGCCGAGTGCCTCCGGCGTGTCGAGGGTGCTGCGCGGCAGATAGCCCACATAGCCGTCGAGCGCCGAGCGGCCCCAGGCCCATTGCCCGTCGCCGTCCAGCATCTCGAAGGTCTCGCCGAAGAGGAGCTGCGAGGTCATGGGCGCAAGGCCGTCCGGCTCGGCGGTGAGGGGGGCGGCTGCCACGCAGACGAGCATGGGCCGCGGCAGGGCGTAGCGCGCGGCCTCCACCACGCCCTCGAGCCCCGCAGCCGCGAGATCGGGCCGCGCGAGCGTCGTTCGTGGGTCGGGCGCCGCCCTCATGCCCCGTACCGCGCCTCGAGCACCGCGAGGCAGGCCCGCGCCGCCTGGCACTCCCCGCCCTTGGGCCGCCCGGGACGGTCCGATGGCGACCAGGCGTAGATGTCGAAATGCGCCCAGGGGGTCTCGCCGACGAAGCGCTTGAGGAAAAGCGCGGCGGTGACCGAGCCGGCCATGCCGCCGGAGGGCGCGTTGTCGAGATCGGCGATCTTGGGCTCGATCAGGCGCTCGTAGCCCGGCCAGAGGGGGAGGCGCCAGACGGGATCCGCCACCCGTGCCCCGGCCTCCAGGAGCTCGGCGGCCAACGCTCCGTCGTCGGTGAAGAGCGCCGGGAGCTCGGGGCCGAGGGCCGCCCGCGCGGCACCCGTGAGCGTGGCCATGTCGAGGATGAGGTCGGGCGCGTCCTCCGCCGCGAGGGTCAGCGCGTCGGCGAGCACCAGGCGGCCCTCGGCGTCGGTGTTGTTCACCTCGACGGTGAGCCCGCTCCGCGCCCGGAGCACGTCGCCCGGCCGCATGGCGCCGGCCGACACGGCGTTCTCCACCGCGGGCACGAGCACGCGGAGGCGAACCGGCAGACCGAGCGCCATCACCATATGCGCGAGCCCCAGCACGCAGGCCGCCCCGCCCATATCCTTCTTCATGAGCCCCATGCCGGAGGCCGATTTGAGATCGAGCCCGCCGCTGTCGAAGCACACCCCCTTGCCGACGAGCGTGACCGCCGGCGACGTGGGCTCGCCCCACTGCAGGTCGATGAGCCGGGGCGCCTCGGCCGCCGCGCGGCCGACCGTGTGGATGAGCGGGAGGTTGGCCTCGAGCAGGGCGTCGCCCTCGACGCAGGCGACCGCGGCGCCGTGACGCTCCCCGATCTTGCGCGCCGCGGCCTCGAGGCCGGCGGGCCCCATCTCGTTGGCCGGGGTGTTGATGAGGTCCCGGGCGATGTACACGCCCTCGGCCACCACGCCGAGGCGGTGCCCGTCCACCCCCGCCGGGGCGAGGAGATGCGCCTCGGTTTCGCGGTCGCCGCGCGTGTAGCGGTCGAACCGGTACCGCGCGAGGAGCCAGCCGAGGGCCAGCGTCTCAGCCGCATCGGGCGCGAGCGGGCTGTCGAGCCGGTAGGTGCCCGCGGGCGCCTTGGCCGCGAACCCGCCGATGGGAAAGATCTCCCGCGCCCGGCTCGCCGCATCCCCCCAGCCGACGAGGACGCGCGCTGGCCGGCCCTCCGGCCCGGGCAGGGCCACCCAGCTGCCGAGCCGGCCCTTGAAGCCCAGGGAGCGCGCCCAGGCGGCCTGCTCCGGTGGTAGAACGGCCAGCGCCGCCTCCAGCCCGGGGCGCTCCACCAGCGTGAGCGGCACCGCGGCGGACGCCTGTGCGGCGGGGGGCTCTGTCGTGGCGTCGTCCATGCGGGGCGGTCCTCCTCTCACCGTCGATCCGGTGGCGGAGCCTAATGGGCGCCGGCGCCGGTGGAAAGCGCTGTGGCCCCCGCCCGGCGACCCGGCAGCGGCCCGACTGCGCCCCGACTGCGCCCC
>CAYXPI010000035.1:11892-25573 GCA_964467005.1 uncultured Limibaculum sp.
CCCGACTGCGCCCCGACTGCGCCCCAACTGCGCCCCGAGAGAAAACCAATCCTTCCCCCGCCATCACTCAGAACATGGCGAGATCAAGGCGACAACGTGGCCAATTCGTCCAAAGGGGCTATACAACCCTTGGTGGATTGGTCAGGATTATCGTGTGGAGTGGGCCCTTCGGCCGGGTGTGAGATCGGCCGAACTGGGCGAGCGGAGGACAATGTGACGTACAGTCGGCAGGATTTGACTGCGGTGGGCGCGGTCGATGGCGCGTGTGTGTTGGGCGTCGGCGGCCGTATGATCGGGTGGCGGATCGGCCGCGAGATGCGCGAGTTGCGCGGGGCGCTCGCGGCCATTGCCGGGCGGTTGGCCGAGGCGGTGCCGGACAGCCAGCGCGGCGCGGAGATGCGCGACGCCCTCCGCTCGGGTCGCACGCGGGTGCTGCGGATCGCGCTCACCGGGCCCGCCGGCGTCTCGGTCACCGCGCTTGCGGCGGCCATCGCCCAGCGCCCGGGCCTCCTGCCGGTGGAGCTTCCGGCGAAATCGGCGCCGGTGATCCGGCTGCATTTCGGGCGGCCGGGCGGGCCGCGAAGCGGGGCCATTGCGCATCTCTTCGACAACGGAGACTGGCGGGCGATCCGCGAGCTCCGGCCCGCGGGGCTGCCGGACGCCGTGACTGCAGTGGATCCCGAGGGGCTGCATCGCCAGGTCGAGGAGATGCGGACCCGGGCCTTTATGCGCCTCGGCGACGACTTCCACGCGCTCCTCGGCCAGACGCTTCGGATCGACACGCCCACCCCCGGCGCGCTCGCCCGATTCGTCGGCATCGACCCGGATCAGCCCGGGGCCGACAGCGTGCGCGAGCGGGCGCGCTTTGCCGACATGACGCGGGAGGTGGAGATCTTCCTCGAGCCCGGGCCCTTCGACGTGCCGGTCACGCTGGTCGTCACCCCTGGCATCGACCGGGACTTCCCCGTGCGCGCCTGCCGCACCGCCGATGCGCTGGCCGACGCCGATCTCTGCGTGGCCGCGTTGCCCGGCGCCCGCGCGCTCTCCCAGCCCGACCGCGCGCTGCTCGATTGGCTGACCGAACGCTTCGCCGATCGGCTCGTGGTGTTCCTCGATCGCTCGGATCCGAGCGCCGCCGGGGGGGCGCGGGCCGATGCGCGGGCGCTCCAAGGGGCCGTGGCGCGGCATTGCCTGGCCGGCCCCGGCGCGGCGGCGGTCGGTGTCCATTTGGGCGCGACATCCGAGGCGAGCGAGGCGCTCGTCGCCCTCGCCGGCCGCGGCGAGCCCCTGGAGGCGGAGGCGCGGCTCTCGGCCTCCGGTGTGCCGGCGCTGGCCGGAGACCTCGCCCAGCTTGCCTTCTGGCGGGTGGCCGTGCCCGAGGCCGAGGGGGCGACCGACACCCTGCGGCGCATCGCCCGGCAACAGATCGCCGGGATGGAGCGGCAGATCGCCCTCATCGTCGCCAATCTGGTGCCGGACCCGGACAGCGCCGATGGCGAGGCCTGGTTCGCCGCCGCGGTGGCCCGGCTCGACGAGGCTCGGACGGCCGCGTTCGACGAGATCGAAACCCGGATGTCCGACCTTTGGGCGCAGCTCCGGGCCGACGCGCTCAAAACCGTCCGAACGGTGACGCATGAGGCCGCGGCGGCCGCGGTGGACGGGCCGGTGACCGAGATCTTCTCGCTCCGCCTCCGCCGGGCGCTCGACAGCCTGATCCGCCGCCACCGGAGCGGCCTCGCCGAGCCCATGCAGGCCGCCGCTCGCGCGATGTCGGGGGTGGCCGAGGAACTCGGCGCCGAGCCCACGCGCGATCTCGCCCCGCAGATCCTGTCGTTCGACACCGACAAGGCGATGGCGGGGCTCGTCGGCCTCGACGACGCCGAGGCGATCCGCCGGCTCAACAGGGGCCCGAGCCAGCGTCGGGCGGACGATCTCCAGCGGCAAGCGCTCGGGCCGGCGATCCAGGCGCTCGAGGTCGTGATCGAGGCGACCACGCTCGCGCTCAAGACCGCGGCCTGCGAGGCGCTCGACACGCTGCTCGAGGCCAATGTCGAGCACCTGGCGCACCATCAGACCTTGGCGGGCAAGAGCGAGCGGCTCGACCGGCTGGAGGCGAGCCTCATCGCCTGCATAGAGGCCGACGAGATACTGGGCGCCATGGCGCGGGCCCTCGCCGGCGAGCCCGCGCGGCCGATGCGCGCCCTGCCCGCCCCTAGCGGGGGATCGGGACGCGCTCAGGATCCTTCAGATACTTCACGATCTTGAGCCGATCCTCGGGGTCGAGCGGCGGCTCCCAAAAGTCGTGGCCCATCGCGCCGTTGCCGGGCACGCGGGTGTCGAACGCGACATGGGCGGGGTCGGCCGTGCTCACGAAGCCGAGATGCGCGGGGTCGATCCGCCGGTCGCCGATCCAAAAGGTCTCGGCCCCGTCCTCGGCCGGCGAGATCACCTCGTAGACCGTCCGCACCGAGCCGTTGTGGAGCTAGGGGCCGGTGGCCCAGAGCCCGACGAGCGGCCCCGCCTTCAGCCCCGCGCCGGCGAGCGGCGGAAGATAGTTGCAGGGCGCGTGCGGGCGGAGGTTTTCGGGGTCCCGCCGCTGACAATCCGCATGCGGCCCCGGCCGCTGGCGCTTGAGATCGGAGGGGCCCGCCGCCATCCCGAGCCGATCGGCCTTCTCCGAGAGGGCGCGGTCGGTCACCACGTTCACCACCGTCGCGAGGTAGAGCGCGCCCGGCACCGTCGCTCCTGGCAGGTCGAGCTTGTCCGACAGGGGCGGGACCGACACCCAGCGCTCGGTGAAGGCGCGGGTGTAGGCGGGGTCGGTGCCCAGTTTGGCGGCCGGCACGGCGGTGACCTTGATGAAGGTGTCGCCCGCCGCGTTGTCCTCCGGCTTGGTCGGCTCGGAGGGCGGCGCGTTGTGGCAGTCGCGGCACTGGGCGCGGAAGAGGTCGCGCCCGGCCTCGGCGCGCGCGGTGTCGATGGGCCCGAGATCGGCCTCCGGCCGGGGCGGCGGTCGGAGCCGCTCGAGCCAGCGCTTGTTGGCCTCGAGCGCCGGGATGTCCGCTCTCGAGGCGAAGAGCTGGCCACCGAGGAGTTCTGCGCGGCCGAAGACGCCGAGGGCCTGGCCCACATTCCGGGTGAGCGGGTCGGACACCGCGAGGTTCCACTGCACGTATTCGAGGCGCGGGGCGAGCCAGAGGGCGGGGTAGCTCGTGGGCTCCGTCGGCGTTGAGTGGTTGGGCGGCAGGCCCACATCCGTCACGGCGAGCGCGTTTAGGATCTGGGTGAGCGCGTCGACCCGGCCGGGCCCGGCTTCGAAGGCCGGACGGCGAAGCGCCATGCCCCCGGAGAACGCCGCGGCGAAGGCGAGGACCTCCTCGACGAACGCCGCCTCCCGCCCCCGCACCCGATCCGTCTCGATGAGGGCTACTGCGGTGATGAAGGCACGGAACCGGTCCGTGGGCCGGCGCGTCTCCGGGTCGAGCTGGGCCGTGCGCCGCATGGCGTCGGCGAGGTCGATGGCGAAGCGGTCGAAATCGAGGGCGCTCGGCGCGCCCTCCACCCGGAGCCGCCGGTCGCCCGCGATCACGTCCGCCGTGTGGCAGGCGGCGCAGTTGAGCCCGACATGGCGCGCGCCGTCGCGCTCCGTCACGGTCATCCCGACTGGAAGCCGCGCGGCCTCCGCCGTGTTGACCGGCAGATCCGAGCGCAGAAAGCCGTAGCGCGCGGGATTCGCGGGATCGGCGAAGCGGCCCGGGCCGTCCGGCTGCGCGAGGGCGAGGAGATAGGCGAGCGGCATCACCGCGCTGCCCTGGCTCGTATGGGCGTCGAGCGCCCGAAGATCTCGGTCCCATCCCTGCTCGAGCGGGGTGGCCGGGGCGACCGGCACGCAGAGCGCGTCGAGATTGCGCCAGTCCCCGTGGTTGAGGCAGTCGACCACCTCGGCCGTCTCGCGCGCCGTGCGGCGGACGACGGTCTCGTGCGCCCCGGCCCCGGCAGGCCCGGCGGCGTCGATCTCGCGGCGGGTCTCGATGCGGCAGCTCACGCAGTCGGTGTTGAAGAAGTGCGCGCGCGTGGGGTCGGCGATCACCAGGCCGACGCGCTGGGCCTCCGCCGCGTCGTTCGACTCGAAGAGCGGCGAGGTGCTGACCCCCTCGCCCTCCCTGGCGGGGACGCCGAGGCGCGCGCGCAGGCCGTTGGTGAGGCAGGCGACCGGCGCGAGGTTGCGGGTGAGGCGGGGCGGGATCACGCCCCGCGGCGAGACGAAGCTCAGCATCTGGCGAAAGGCCGGCCTCCCGGTCTCTCGCGAAGGCTGGGCGAGCGCGGGGCCCGCCACCTCCCGGAAGCCGTCGGTCTCGGGGTCGCGCTGAAGGGCCAGGAAAATCCAGGTCTCCGGCGCCTCCGGCGGCAGGGCGGCCACGGACAGGACGAAGAGCCGCCGGGGCGCGAGATGCTTGGCGACGAAGCCGACGAGCGCCGCCCTCATGGCCTCCGCCGCCTTGCCCTTGGCGAAGGCCGGGTGGAGGCCGAGGGGCGCGAGCTCCGTCTTGATCTCCGCCAGATCGGCCAGTGCGGCGGCGAAGGCGTCGACATCCGCCTCGCCGGGCAGAAGCCGGAGGGGGCAAGCGGTCTGGCTCCGGTCTGGCGCGGCAACGCTCTAGACGAGGTGGAGCGCCTCGTCCCGCACCCAAGGCTCGGATCCGTCGAACACGACGGGCTGGACCACGAGCCGGATCTGGAGCTGGCGGCAAAAGGCGTCGAACGCCTCCCCGAGCCCGGGCGCCCCGGGGTCGACGCGGATCGAGGCAATGTGCCAGTCCGCCTGCCGCGCGGTGAGGAGGGTCGTGTCGATGGCCGCGACGGGCCCGCCGAGGGCGTTCACCCGCTTGATGGCGGCCACCGCGGCCACCGCGGCCACCGCGGCCTCCGTGAGATCCGGGGTGAGGAGGCTGGCGGCGGGCAGGCGCGGGTCTTCCGGCACCTCCGGGGCGGGCAGGAGGATCGAGACGTCGTTGGCGGCCCACGGCGCGGCGGCGGCGGCGGGCGCGTGCGTGAGCGCGGCGATGGCCGCCATGCATTTCAGCATGTCTGAAACTTCTTCCAGATATCGCCCGCGACTCACGCCGGGCGCGCCGAAAATCGCGGGGTGTCAACAGCGTATTGTCCGGTCCGGCCGAGGCGCCGTCGGGTCGACATACCAGGGCAGGTTGCCGACGCCGGAATAATCGCAGCCAAATACTGGAATATTCTGGTGCAATTACTCTAGCACGGCAGGGCTATGCGCAAGAGCGCAAGAGCGCAAGCTGACCTTTCGTCAGCCGCGCTCCGCCTGAGGGCCCGCCGCACCCCGCCGGCCCCGATGCGGACCGACGAGGCAGGCAATGGCCAGGAAGAGCCCGGAGACCACGGCGATCATTCCCGCCGCGCTCACCGCGTGGCTCCCGCCGAGCCAGAGCGGCCCGTAGCCCGCCGCCACATAGCCGATTGCCGCGGACAGGGCGGCGAGCCCCACCGAAAGCCACACCTGGCGCACCAGGCGGTTGGTCAGGAGCCGCGCGGTCGCCGGCGGGCAGATGAACATGGCGATGACGATGATCGCGCCCACCGCGTCAAAGGCCGCCACCGCCGCCACCGCCGCCGTGATCACGAGGCCGAGGGAAATGCCCGTGACCGGAAGGCCGATGCTCCGGGCAAAGCCCTCGTCGAAGGTCGCGACCTCGAGCCAGCGCCAGAAGATCCGGGTCAGCCCCGCGACCAGCGCTGTCGCCACGGCGAGGCGCCCGAGCTCCTCCGGGAGGTGCCGGAGCGCCCCGGGGTCGAGGAGCGAACTCCACCCCTCGGCCTGGAACCAGACAAGGCTCTCGAGATTGCCCATGAGCGCGTGCTCGACATCGAGATGCACGCTCGAGGTGTCGGTCTGCTCGAGGAGGAGGACGCCGGCGGCGAAGAGGGTGGTGAAGCTCACGCCCATGGCGGCGCCTGGCTCGATGCGCCCGAGCCGCTTGATCGCCTCGATGAGGAGGACGGCGAGCACCGCCGCGCCCGCCGCGCCGAGGAGCATCGGCCCCGCCGAGACCGTGCCCGTGACGAGAAAGGCGACCACGATGCCGGGCAGCACCACATGGCTGATCGCATCCCCGATGAGGGCCTGACGGCGGAGGAGGAGAAAGTTCCCCGGCAGCGCGCAGGCCACCGCCGCGAGCATCCCGATGAGGAGGGGCGTCAGCGAGAACTGCACGAACTCCGGGCCCATCAGCGCACGCCCCCCACAGGGGCCGGGGGGCCGAGGCGGCGGTCGAACTCGGCGATCTCGTCGGCGGTGAAGACGTCCTCGATCGGGGTGAGCCCGTCGTAGCGGCCGGCGAGGGCCGTGTTTTGGTGGATCTCGCGGGCCACGTCCCAGCGCCGCTCGTCGCGGGCGATCTTGGCGGCGCGGGCGCGCCCCGCGGCAGTGGCCACCCCGTCCGCGCGGATGAGGCCCTCGCGCCGGAGGATGCGAAGCGTGAGCGGGTCGTGGCTCGGCTCGGCCCGGGCGATGGCGAGAAGGCCCTGGCGCCGGTGCACCCGCCGGCCGAAGCGCCGGCGACGCCAGAGCGCGGCGGCAATCCCCCGGGCCGGCGCCACGAGGAGGGAGAGCGCGAAGAGCCCCGCCGCGACCAGCACGATGATCGGGCCCGTGGGGAGCGCCGGGGCGGAGGCCGAGATGGCGGCGCCCAGATACCCCGCGACCCCGCCGAGGCCCCCCGCGATGGCCACCATCCGGTCGGTCCGCTGGGTCCAGAACCGGGCCGTGACGGGCGGGATGATGAGCAGCGCGACGATCAGCACGAGCCCCACGAGCTTGAGCCCGATGAGCGTGACCGCGAGGACGAGCCCCATCATCGCGAGGTCGATCCGGCGGACATTCTGGCCCGATGCGGCGGCGAACTCCGCGTCGAAGGCGACCACCGTCATCGGCCGGCGGAGGAGGAGGACGGCGAGCACCGCCGCCCCGCCGCCGAGCGCGATCAGCACCGCGTCTTGAAAGAGCATCCCCGCGGTCGAGCCGAGGAGAAACCCCTCGAGCCCCGCCTGCCGGCCCGCGCCCACGCTCTGGATGACGGTGAGCAGCACCACGCCCGCCCCGAAGAAGACGGAGAGGACGGCGCCGATGGCCGCGTCCTCCGAGAGGCGGGTGCGCCGGGTCATCCAGTCCACCGCGAGAAGCCCGGCCGTGGCGCTCACCGCCGAGCCGGCGAGGAGGCCGAGGAGGTTCCGCCCGTCGCCGCCGAAAGCGACCATGGCGAGGAAGGCGAGCCCGATGCCCGGGAGGGTCGCGTGCGCCACCGCGTCCGACACCAGCGCGCGCTTGCGGAGATAGAGGAAGCTGCCCGCGGCCCCCGCCGCGATGCCGAGGAGCGCGGCGCCGATGCCGACCAACGCCGCGTTGTAACCCGCGCCGAGGAGCAGAGCCTCGACGACCGCCGTCATGCCGCGCCGATGACGGGCGCGATCCGGTCGAGCTGGGCGCTGGCGAGCCGCCCGCCATAGGTGGCCGAGAGCGTCTCGGCGGTGAAGGCGCGGGAGACCGGCCCCTCCGCGATCTTGCGCAGATTGATGAGGAGCACCCGGTCGAAATAGCTCGGCACGGTGGCGAGGTCGTGATGCACGGCCACCACCGAGCGCCCCTCGGCCCGGAGATCACGCAGCACCTCGATGATCGCGCGCTCTGTGGCCGCGTCGACGCCGGCGAAGGGCTCGTCGAGGAGATAGAGGTCCGCCTCCTGCGCGAGCGCGCGCGCCAGGAACACCCGCTGCTGCTGTCCGCCCGAGAGCTGGCCGATCTGGCGATGGGCGAACTCGCCCATCCCCACCCGGTCGAGCGCGTGGGCGGCCGCCCGCCGATGCGTGCCGGAGAGCCGCCCGAGAAGGCCCGCGCGGGCGTAGCGCCCCATCAGCACCACGTCCTCCGCGGTTGCCGGAAAGTCCCAGTCCACGCTCGCGCGCTGGGGCACATAGGCGACCCGATGGAGCGCCCGGGCCATGGGCTGGCCGAAGGCCGTCACCTCACCCGAGACGCGGGGGACGATGCCGAGCGCGGCCTTGAGGAGGGTGGACTTGCCCGCGCCGTTGGGGCCGACGATGGCGGTCATCGCACCCGCCTCGAAGGTCGCGTCGACCGAGAAGACCGCCGGTTTCTCGCCATAGGAGACGGTGAGCCCGCGAATGGCGAGGGCCGCCGTGGACTTGGGGTCCGGGCGCGCCGCGCCGTCCGCCGCCGCAAGGGTGAGATCCGCCGTGGTCAATTCAGGAGCCCCTTCATGCCGCGCTCTGGCACCGTGCCGCCGAGGGCGCGGGCGATGAGCGTCGCGTTGTGGTCGATCATGCCGAGATAGGTCCCTTCGTAGGTGCCGGGCGCGCCCATTGCGTCGGAGAAGAGCTCGCCGCCGATCTCCACCTCATGCCCGCGGGCCGCGGCGCCTTCGATGAGGGCGCGCACGTTCCGGTCCGACACCGAGCTCTCGACAAACACGGCCGAGATCCGGCGCTCGACGAGGAGGTCGACGAGCTCCGAGATCCGGCGGAGCCCCGCCTCGCTCTCGGTGGAGATGCCCTGGATGCCGATCACCTCGAACCCGTAGGCCGCGCCGAAATAGTTGAAGGCGTCGTGCGCCGAGAGGAGCACCCGCCGCTCGGTGGGCACGGAGCCGAGTGCCTCCGCGGCGTAGCCGGCCAGCGCATCGATCTCGCCCAAATGGCGCTCGGCATTCGCGCGGAAGCGCTCCGCCTCGCCCGGGGCCGCGGCGATCAGCGCGTCGCGCACCGCCGTCACGGCCAGCGCCCAGAGCTCCGGATCCATCCAGATATGGGGGTCGAACCGCCCGGCATAGTCGTCGTGGGCGACCAGAAGATCCTCGGGCAAGGTCTCCGCGACGGCGACCACGCGGCGCTCCTCGGCAAGCTCGCGCAGCACGTCCTCCATCTGCGCCTCGAGATAGAGCCCGTGCCAGAGCACGAGATCGGCCTGGGCGAGGGCCACGATGTCGCTCCGCGTCTGGCGGTAGGCGTGGGGGTCGACCCCGGGGCCCATCAGCGCGCGCACCTCCACCGCCGCGCCGCCGACTTCGCGCGCGGCGTCCGCCAACATGCCGGTGGTGGCGACGACGTCGATCGGTTCGGCCGCCGCGGGGGCGGGCGCCTGGAGGCCGAGGGCCAGCGCCGCGGCCGCCGCCAGGGCGTGCCGCCGGGTGAGGGGGAGGGTCATCGGATGCGGTCCATGTGTCTGCATTCTGGAATGGATATGAAATTCACTCGCAAGAAGTCAATGGAACTGAGACTGAATCTCATGAGGGATGGAGCGGGTTTGCATCGAGCGGGCGGCCGGGTAGGGTCGGCCCCATGATGGAGGCCGAGGACACCGACCGCCGTGAGGCCATGGAGGACGCGCTGAGGACAGCCGGCATCCGGCTGACCCGCCAGCGCATTGCGCTGTTGCAGGTGCTTGAGGAGGCGGACGATCACCCGGACGCCAACGAGCTCCACCGCCGGGCTCAGCAGCTCGACGCCTCGGTCTCCCTCGCCACGGTCTACCGCACCTTGAGCGTGCTCGAGGACAACGGGATCGTGCAGCGCCACGCCTTCCAGGGCGCGCCCGCGCGGTTCGAGACGGCCGACGCCCCGCATCACGACCACATCATCGACCTCGACAGCGACGAGGTGGTGGAGTTCACCTCGCCCGAGATCGAGCGGCTGCAAAAGGAGATCGCCCGGGCCCATGGCTACGAGGTGGTCTCCCACCGGCTCGAGCTCTACTGCCGCAAGATCGACGACGAGGTCTGAGCGCTCAGCGCGGGATCGGGTGCTGGCGGAACCAGAGGTTGAAGGCCCATTTCTCCCCGGCCACCACCGGCAGCCCGGCATGGAGCGACCGCGGCGTGCGCTCGAAGCTGCCCTCGTGGCAGTTGTTGAAGATCACCAGCCGCCCGGGCTTGGGTTCGACCGTGATGCCGAGCTTCGGGAACTCGGTGCCGCCGCCCGCTTCCACCGCGTTCAAGTAGCAGAGGGTCGTGGTCACCCGCTGGCCGCCCTTCTCGAGATTGCGCTTGCCCCGCTCGGTGTTCGCGTCGAAGGCGTCGAAGTGGGCGCGGTACTCCTGCGCCGGCGCGTAGTGGATCACCTGGAAGTTCTCCGCATGGGCCCGCGCGCTGCCGAGGAGGCCCGCCACCCGGTCCGCGATGCCGGCGAGCCGCGGGTCGGCTGCGTGGGGCACCCAGTGGACCGAGTTCGTCCGCCCCGCGCTCTGCACCCCGCCCTTGGCGCCCGAGACCACGGCGCGGGACATCCCGGAGCCGCCGATCTCGACCACCGCGGCGCAGTCCTCCGCCGTGAGGAAGTCGTCGACCACGCCGACAAAGGGCTCCTCGGAGAGCACGCGGCAGGCGGCGCGCGCGGCGTCGCGGACGCCAAGGGTGGTGAGCTCGGGCGGGGCGTCGGCCATGGGCACGTCTCCTCTCAGCCGAGGCCCACGATCACGAACGGGCCCCAGATGGAGGGATGCCACACGCTCTGCGCCACATCCAGCCCGGCGAGCCGCGCCATGGTGCGCCGGAGGGCTTCGGGCCGGCCGATCCCGGGCTCGGCCAGGTGCCGCCGCTCCATGCCGGTGGTGAGGAAGACGCTGGGATCCGACGCCACGGGCCAATGGCTGACGAGGAGCGCCTGAGCGCCCGCGTGGAAGAAGGCGCGGGCGAGGCCCGAGAGCCCCTCCGCCCCCGGCCGGCCCGCGGTGCCGCCGGTGTTGCAGGCCGAGAGGATCACGATGTCCGCGCCCACGCGGAGCTCGGCGATCTCGCTCGCGGCCAGAAAGCCGTCGTCGCCCTCCTCGGGCCCCTCGGGCGGGGTGAGGATGAGGCCGGGCTCGAAGGCGCCGTCGAACTCGCCGGAGACGACCGCGTGGGTGGCGAAGAGAAGCACCGAGACCGAGGAGAGATCGGCGGATCTGATCCGCGCCTCCGTCGCCTCGCTGCGGAGGAGGGTGCGGCTCTCGGCCTCGCCGTAGAACTCCGAGAAGATCGAGACCTCAAGCGCGGTCTCCGGCAGGGGCGGGAAGAGGGTGCGCAGAAGGGCGGGGTTCACCGTGCGGCGGACGAGGTTGACCGCCTCGCGCGGGAGCACGCCGCGCAGATCGCCCGGGCGGCCCTCGAGGTCCGGGTCGCCCACCCCGAAGAAGGGCACCCGGCGTTTGGGCCCCGCCACCGCGACGCCGTCGCGGAGCGCGCCCGGGGTGGGGAGGACGGCCATCGCGACCTCGAGCCCCAGGAAGCGGGAGGCGAGCGCCTTCTCCCGCCCCTCCCCGGGGCCTTCCTCGACGACGAGGACATGGGGCGAGAGCGCCTGCATCGCGCCGTCCGGCACGAGATAGAGCCGTGAGGCCGCGCCGATCTCCGCGCCGAAGAGGGCGAAGAGCCGCTCATAGAGCCGCGCGGCGGGCGCGTAGGCGAAGGGGCGCACCCCGCCATCCGACGTCGGCTCGAGGCTCGCGCGCACCGCGGCCACGTCCCGCGCAATCTCCGCCGCGCCGAGGGGCAGGCGGGCGATCCGCGTCGCCTTCGGCGTGAGGAGGAAGAGGAAGGTCTCGGCCTCGAAGCTCGCCTGGAGCCAGAGCGCCTCGCCGGGGCCGAGGGCGGCCCGGATCTCCGCGAGGGGGGCCGGCGCCAGGGCCGCGAGCCCCGCGCCCTCGGGCGCCGCGGCGTCGATCGCCGCGTCGAGGCGGCGGATCTCGGCCTCCAGCGCGTCGAGTTCGCCCATGAAGCCGGGCGCCGCCGACTGGTCGTGGATCAGGCTCTGGCGGTACTGGCTCGCGACCGATTTGTGCTGCGCCACCGCGCGGCGGCGCTCGACGATGAGGGCGGTGAGGGCGGGATCGGCCGCCGCCGTCTCGGCGATCCCGTTCGACGCCTTCGCTGTCTCGGTGAGCGAGAGCACCTGGACCGCGCGGAAGAGCTCCGCCGCCGGGGCGGCCCCGTGGCTGAGCGCGAGATATTGGTGAAGCTGGGTTCGCACCTGGTCGAGCCGGAACTCCGAGGCGTAGGAGAGAGAGCGCGAGAGCGCGCGGATGTTGCGAAAGGCGGTGTCGAGATTGGCCTCGGCCAGCGCCTGGGCCGTATCCGGGCGTCCTTCGGCCGCGGCGATCTCGGCCAGGATCCGCCGGCTTTCGGAGAGGCGGGCGGGCGTGTCGCTCTCGGTGCGGGCGAGGATCTGCCGGGCCCGCTCGGCATGGGCGCGGGCCTTGGCGGTGTCGCCGGCCCGAAGCGCGATCTCCGCCAGCCCGAGGAGGCTCCGCGGCATGTCGGTCTCGCCCATCTTCCCGGGGCCCTGCATGAGCGCCAGCGCCGCCTCGAAGGCGCGCTCGGCACCCGCGTCGTCGCCGAGCTCGAGGCGGATCAGCCCTTCCCGCGCGGTGGCCAGCCCCTGCTGATGGCCAAAGCCCGCCCCCAGCGCCTCGAAGCCCGCCTGCACCCCCCGGTTCCGCGCGAGCGCCGCGTCGAGATCTCCGATCTTCGTCAGCGCCTCCGTGCTCTCGTTGAGGAGGAGGAGAGTGCTCGGATGCCCGGGGCCCACCGTCACCTCCAGGATCTCCGCGCCTCTGGCGTAGAAGTCGAGGGCCTGGGCCGTGTCCCCCACCTCCTGATAGATGAGCGCGAGGCGGAGATAGATCTGCCCGATGATCCGGTGGCGCCAGCGGGTGGCGGCGGCGTAAAGCTCGAGGGCGGCCAGCGTCTCCTCCTCGGCCCGCGCGAAGTCCCCCTGCATGAGCGCGATCTCGCCGAGATTGTAGCGCGCCGAGGCCATGGCGAGGCTCTCGCCGAGCCCCGCGGTGGCAAGCTCGGCCGCGCTGTCGGAGAGGCGGGCCTCGGCCGCGGCATAGGCCCCCTCGGCGATCTCGATCCGGGCCGCGAGGATGGCCAGCTCCGCCCGCTCCGCCGCGCCCCGGTGGGGGTCGTCCGACACGGCGCCCTCGGCCCGCGCCAGCGTGCGCTCGGCCGCCGCGAAGGCCCGGGCCGCGAGCTGGGCCTTGGCGAGGAGGGTGGCCAAGCCGAAGGCCGCGCCCGCTCCGGGCTCCGCTTCCGCGAGTGCGAGCGCCTCGGTGAGAGCCGAGACGGCGGCCGGGTGGTCCGCGGCGACGAGCGCGGCGTTGCCGAGGGCGGCGAGATGGGCGCGGCGGAGCCTGGGGTCCGCCGGCGGCTCCGCCCCGTCGAGGAGCGCGCGGGCGGCCGCCGCCTCTCCGAGATCCAGATGCGCCTCGGCGAGGGCGATCACCGCGGCGGCTGGCGCCTCCCCCTCGGGCGGCAGGGCCAGCGCCTGGGCGTGGGCGGCGGCGAAGGCCTCCCGCGCCGCGGCCAGGCGTCCGTCAGCGCGGCGGAGGCGCCCGAGCTGGCGATAGAGCTCGGCGAGGCTCGCATGGGGGTCGGCCACCCGCCCGGAGAAGATCGCGACGGCCGCCTCGAGCGCGCGGGCGGCCCCGCCGAGATCGCCCGCGCGGCTCGCCGCCTGGGCGGCGGCAACTTCGGCCTGCACCTCGGCGAAGGCGGCGGCCCGGTCGTCCTGCGCGGCGGCCAGCGGCGAGCACAGCGCCGCGAGCACCGCGAGGGCGCGCGCGGTTCGGGTCATTTTTCGGCGGCGACGACGCCGGAGGCGATGT
>CAYXPI010000036.1:0-25130 GCA_964467005.1 uncultured Limibaculum sp.
CGACCTTCTGTACCCAAAACAGACGCGCTACCAGGCTGCGCTACGCCCCGACAGGCCAGGGGTTAGCGCAGCCGACGCCGGGCGGCAAGGCGGCGCTGGGCTCAGTCCGCCGCGCAGCGCGCGCCCTCCGGCGCCTCGTGAAAGGCCGGGTGGACCGCCTGGGTGCCCGGCGCGATGCCGAGTTCCGCCGCGAGCCCGCCACGGATCTCGAGAACGGCGACAACCGGCGCCTCCGACCGGCGAGCGGTGAGGGAATACGGGACCGCCTCCGCCTCGATGTTGACCACGGCGCCAGTCGCATCGAGGAAGATCATGTCGAGCGGGATCATTGTGTTCTTCATCCAGAATGTGGCGATCCGCGGACGCTCGTAGAGGAAGAGCATCCCCCTGTCGTCGGCAAGGGAGGGGCGAAACATGAGCCCGCGGGACTGCTCGTCCGGAGTGTCCGCGATCTCGACCTCGAAGGCGACCGGGCCGTCCTCGGTCATGAGCGCGATGCGCTCGGGCTCGCACACCGGCGGGGCTGCGGCACTTGCCGCGATCGCGCTGGCCCAGAGAGCGACGGCCGCCGCGGCGGCCCTGACGCCCCTCACGCGCGGCCGGTGTCGTCGCCGATCACGCGGGCGATCCGGCGCGGCTCCGCCGGCTCGGGCAGATCCTCCGCCTCCGCGCTGCCGGCGATCCCAGCCTCCCACAGCCGAAGCTCGGCCACCATGAGCCCGCGCGGGCCGCGGAAGGTGCGACAGGCCATGCCCTCGCCGCTGGAGAGATCCTGAAAGCCGCAGCGCCGGACCGTCTCCATATGGACAAACACGTCCTCGGAGTTTCCGAAGATGTTGACGAAGCCGAAGCCCTTTTGCTTGTCGAACCACTTCACGCGCGCCGGGACCAGGGGGCCGGCCTGCACGTCGGGCCCGAGAAACTCGGTGGGCCGGACACGCTCGCTGAAGCCGCGGCTCTCCGCCGCCTCGGCCTCGTCATCAACCTCTAGTAGTTCTCGCGCCTGCAAACCGCGCTCGCCGCGCATGGCCACCAGGGTAACCGAGGCGTTCTCCGTGAGGGCCATTTTGCCGAAGGCGCGGACACAGGAGGCGTGCACCATGATGTCTGGGCCACCACCGTCGGGGACAACGAACCCGTATCCCTTGATGACGTCGTACCACTTCACTCGTCCGGATACGACACTGCCCGTACCATTCTCCAATCCGTTCAAGCGCCACTCCGTCCGCTCGGGGTCACTCCACCCTCCTCCATAGCCGCATTATGACTTTATTTCGCTGTTGCTAAACCCCTAAGGTGAAAAAAAGGCTAGCCAGGACGCTGAAAATGCCGATTTCTCGTGTCAGGGGCGGTCAGGACCTGCCAATTCCCTGGTTTTGTGCGCAAGCGAAACGTGGCGGCCTCGCCCTTTTCGCGCTGGTTCTGGCGGCGTGCGACGGCGCCGACGCCCGCCGAGAGAGCGCCCGCCCGCGGAGCGGCGACGCCCTTCTCGCACAACTCATGGTTGTAAGCGAGGTCGGCGCGCAAACAGTTGTGTCCGACCCAGAAAGCCTCACAAGGGCTGAGCGCTTCGCCGACACGCTGGACGCCGCCACGCTTCTCCGCCGCGACACAACCCGGCGCGAGCGCGCTGATTCGCTCCCCTGGCTCATCGGCTCGGAGACGGGACGGCGCTTCCTGGCCGCCGGCTCTCCCCGGGCGCTCGCCCGCGGCGCCCCGGCCGACGCCTGCCCCGCGAGCGGCGTGGCCTCGGCCGAAGACCTCGCCCGGCCCGGCGCCCCGCCGCCCCGCCGCGCCGAGGTCGCGCGCCGGGCGCTGGAGCTCTGCCTCGACGCGCTGCCACGTCGGCCGGACACCGAGAGCTGCGGATGCGAGCTCCTGGCCCTCGACAACGTCGTGACGGTGCCGCGGGAGGAGCTCGCCTACGCCACGGGCGTGACCGCGCGGGTGGAGATCCCGGCGCTGGGGCTCGACGGGGTGCTCGTGGCCGAGGACGAGCCAGGCGGCGGCGCCCTTCTCCGGGGTTTGGCGGGCGATGTCGGGCGCCTCGCGCGGCTCGGCGAGAACCGGGCGCGCCTCACCCTCGTCCACGGTGGCGGGGTGTTCGAGGGCCGGCGCGAGGCCGTGGGCTTTCGCCGGGGCCGCCTGGCGGAGCGCCTCTACCTGACGGACCCGGCCGGGCGCCGAGCCGTGGTGCTAATCGGCTTTCCGCCGGCCGAGCTCGCCGAGAGCGCGGGCGCGGCGCTCGCCTGGCCCTCGGGCGGGTGACACCGGAGAGCGCTTGCCCGGGCGACCTCGCTCGGGCAGGCTCTCGGCCGAGGAGCGAAAGGCGCGCGACATGTTCCAGAGTTTCGAGCCCCCGGAGACCGGAGGGGCCACGGCCGAGCGCCTCGGCGCGCTCCGGGCAGCGCTCGCTGCCCTCGGGGCGCAGGCAATGATCGTGCCCCGCAACGACGCGCATCAGAGCGAGGCCATCGCCGCCTCTGAGGCACGGCTCGGCTGGCTCACGGGCTTCACCGGAAGCGCGGGGCTGGCCGCCGTGACCGAGAGCCGCGCCGCGCTGTTCGTCGACGGCCGCTACACCCTTCAGGCCGCGGAGCAGGTGGACGGCCAGGCGGTGGAGATCGTGGCGACCCACGAGACCAAGCCCGTGGACTGGCTCGCCGCGGCGCTCAGCGAGGGGGCCCGGCTCGTCTACGACCCCTGGCTGCACGCGCCCGCCGAGATCGCGCGGCTCGAGGCCCGGCTGTCCCCTCTCGGCGTGCGGCTGACGCCGCTTTCGGCCAACCCGATCGACGCGCTGTGGGAGGGCCGCCCGACCCCACCCATGGGCGCGGTCTGCCTCCACCCCGAGGAGATTGCCGGCGAACCCGCAGAGGCCAAGCGCCGCCGCCTCGGCGCGGAGCTCGCGGGGGCCGGGCAGGCGGCCGCGGTCCTCACCTTGCCGGCGAGCGTCGCCTGGCTGCTCAACATCCGCGGCACCGATCTGCCCCACGTGCCCGTGGTGCTGGCGTTCGCGATCCTGGAGAGCTCGGGCCGGGTCCAGCTCTTCCTGGCGCCGGACCGGCTGCCAGGCCCGGTGCGCGAGCATCTGGGCCCGGAGGTTGCCGTCGCCCCGCCGGACGCCTTCGGCCCGGCGCTCGACGCGCTCTCGGGCGCCAAGGTGCGCGTGGACGGGGAGAGCTGCCCCGTCTGGGTCGTCGAGCGGCTGAAGACCGCGAGCGCGGAGCCCGTGCTGGACACCGACCCCTGCCTCCTGCCGAAGGCCCGCAAGAACGCCGCCGAGATCGCCGGCATGACCCGCGCGCATGAGCGCGATGGGGCGGCGATGGTGCGCTTTCTCCACTGGCTCGACGCCGAGGCCGAGGCGGGCACGGCCCTCACCGAGATCGCCATCGCCGAGCGGCTGGAGAGCTGTCGTGCCGAGACCGGCGCGCTCCTCGACATCTCGTTCGACACGATCTGCGGCTCGGGACCGCACGGCGCGATCGTGCATTACCGCGTGACCCGGGCGAGCGACCGGACCCTTGCGCCCGGCGAGATCCTCCTGGTCGACAGCGGCGGGCAGTATCGGGACGGCACGACCGACATCACCCGCACCCTGCCCTTTGGCCCGCCTCTTGCAGAGGCCGCCCGTCCCTACACGCTGGTGCTGAAGGGCCTCATCGCGATCTCCACCGCGCGCTGGCCGGCAGGGCTCACCGGGCGCGACCTCGATCCGCTCGCGCGCGCCGCCCTCTGGCGCGCGGGGCTCGACTACGACCACGGCACGGGCCACGGGGTGGGCGCCTATCTCGACGTGCATGAGGGCCCCGCCGCCCTCTCCCGCCGCTCCGGCACCGTGGCGCTCGAGCCCGGCATGGTCCTTTCCAACGAGCCCGGCTATTATCGCACCGGTGCTTTCGGGATCCGGCTCGAGAACCTCGTGGTCGTCACCGAGCCGAGCGTGCCGGAGGGCGGCGAGCGGCCGATGCTGGGGGTCCGGGATCTCACCCTTTGCCCGTTCGACCGGCGCCTGATCGAAGCCGAGCGGCTGACGGCCGAGGAGCGGGCCTGGCTCGACACCTACCATGCCCGGGTGCGCGAGACCCTCTCGCCCACCCTGCCGGAGGCCGCACGCGCCTGGCTTGCCGCCGCCACCGCGCCCCTGTGAGGGTCGCTTAGGGGCTTTCGAATTGCTCCCCTGCGCCAGCTCAGGTAGCCTCACGCAAAAAGGACTGGCCAGAGGGACCCGTGATGACCGAGACCATCGTGATCGCGCCCGCCGACGGCGTGCATGTCGTCCGCGCGGGCGGCGCCGTGATCGCCGAGACCACGCGCGCGCTCCGGCTCACCGAGCCGGGATATGAGGACGTGATCTACTTCCCGCGCGAGGATGTGGGCATGGCCTTCCTCGAACCCTCCGAGACCGAGACCACCTCGCCCCACAAGGGCACCGCGCGGCACTTCTCGATCATCGCGAAGTCCGGCGAGATCCAGGATGCCGGCTGGTCCTACGAGGCACCGGTGGCGGGGGCAGAGGCCATTGCGGGCCACATCGCCTTCGCCCATGAGCGCGTGACGGTGGAGCGGGTCTGATGCCGCTCTGGGTGAAGCTGCTCGCGGTGGCGGCCTTGGTGTTGGGGGTGGAGGCGGCGATGGCCGAGGAGACCGCGACGATCACGGCCACGGGCCGCGGCTCGGCCCAGGCGGCGCCCGATGTGGCGGTGCTGGGCCTCGGCGTCGAGACCCGGGCGCAGAGCGCGGGCGCGGCGGTGCGGGAGAACTCGGCGGCGATCGCTGAGGTCATTCGCGAGATCGAGGAGGCGGGCGTGCCGTCCGAGGCGATCCGGACCGAGGGCTTTCGGGTGGCGCCGCTCTACGGCCGACGGGACGACCGGGGGATCCCGGAGCCCGAGGGCTTCGCCGTGTCCAACAGCCTCCAGGTTCGGATCACCGATGTCTCGGGGCTCGGCGCGCTGCTCGACCGGGTGATCGAGATGGGTGCGAACCGGATCGACCAGCTCCAGTTCCAGGTGGCGGACCCCGCGCCGCTCGAAGCCGAGGCTCGCGCCCGGGCGGTGGCGGACGCGCGCGCGGCGGCCCAGGCGATGGCCGAGGCGGCGGGGCTCGCCCTCGGCCGGATCGTCACCATCTCGGAAGGGCGGAGCGCGCAGCCGATGCCCGTGGGCCGCGTCGCGCAGATGGAGGCCGCGGCCGTGCCCATCGCGGAGGGCGCGTTGGAGATCTCCGCCCAGGTCACCGTCGTCTGGGAGCTCGCGCAGCCCTAGGAGAAATCCGCATGCCCCCCGCCCACCGGGTGGCATTTCCTCCCAAACCTCGCTAACACCGCGCCCGCGGGGCATGGGCGGAGAGAAGAAGATGCGGATTGCCGTGTTCGGCCTCGGCTATGTCGGCGTGGTCTCGGCCGCGTGCCTCGCGCGCGACGGCAACGAGGTGACGGGGGTCGACCCCCAACCCGAGAAGGTGGCGCTCGTGTCGGAGGGGCGCTCTCCCATCGTCGAGGCCTATGTGACCGAGCTCATCTCGGCGGGCCTGGCGGAGGGGCGGCTCCGGGCCACGGGCTGCGCGGCCTCTGCCGTGGCGCAGGCGGATGTGAGCCTCATCTGCGTGGGCACGCCGTCCGAACGCAGCGGCCGGCTCGACACGACCGCGGTGGAACGGGTCTGCGCCCAGATCGGCGCGGCCATCGCGCTGGCCGGACGGCCGCATCTCGTCGTCATGCGCTCCACCGTGCTGCCCGGCACCATGCGGCGCGTCGTCATCCCCGCGCTCAAGGCCGCGGCAGGGCCCGCGGCGCATCTTCTCAGGATCGCCAACAACCCCGAGTTCCTGCGCGAATCCACCGCGGTTTACGATTACGACCACCCGCCCAAGACCGTGGTCGGCGCGGACGATCCGGAGGTGGCGCAGGCGGTCCTCTCGCTTTATGAGAAGGTCCCAGGTCCAAAGATCGCCACGGAACCCGAGATTGCCGAGATGGTGAAATACGCCGACAACGCTTGGCACGCTGCGAAGGTGGCCTTCGGGAACGAAATCGGTAACATTGCAAAGGCGCTCGGGATCGACAGCCACAAGGTGATGGACATCTTCTGCGAGGACGAGAAGCTCAACATCTCCCCGGCCTATCTGAGGCCCGGTTTCGCGTTTGGTGGCTCGTGCCTGCCGAAGGACGTGCGGGCGCTGACCTCGAAGGCCCGGGATCTGGATCTCGAGGTCCCGCTCCTCGAGAGCCTCTTGCGCTCGAACGCCAACCAAATCGACCGGGCGGTGGAGTGGGTGCTGTCCACCGGCGCGCGGCGTGTGGCGATGCTGGGCATCAGCTTCAAGGCCGGCACCGACGATCTGCGCGAGAGCCCGCAGGTCGCCCTCGTCGAACGGCTGATCGGCAAAGGGATCGATCTCAGGATCTTCGACCGCAACGTCCATTTCGCGCGCCTTCTGGGCGCCAACCGCGACTACATCGTGAATGCCATTCCGCATATCTCCAGTCTTTTGTCCGACGATCTCGCCGGGACCGTGGCGCATGGCGAGCTGGTGATCGTGGGGAACGGATCCCCGGAGTTTCGAAAGCTGCCCGCCCTTCTGGGCCCGGGGCAGCGTGTGCTCGATCTCGTGCGAGTGCGGGAGGCGGAGGCGCTCGGTGACCGCTATGACGGCGTCAACTGGTAAGGAGCGCGGCGCCGGCCGGCGCGTGCTCATCATCGTCGAGAATCTGCCCGTTCCGTTCGATCGGCGGGTCTGGTCAGAGGCCACGTCGCTCAAGGCGGCGGGCTATGAGGTGACCGTGATTTGCCCGACGGCCAAGCACTACGAGCGGCGCCACGAGGTGCTGGACGGGATCGAGATCCTGCGCCATCCGCTCAAGGAGGCGCAAGGCGCGGCGGGGTATCTCCGGGAGTACGGCGTGGCGCTGTTCCACCAGCTTCGCCTCGCCTTCAAGGTGTTGCGGAACGGCGGCGTGGATGTGGTGCACGGCTGCAACCCGCCGGACCTCATCTTCCTCGTCGCGCTCGCGCTCCGCCCCTTCGGCGTGCGCTTCTTGTTCGACCATCACGACATCTGCCCCGAGCTCTTCGAGACGAAGTTCGAGCGCCGCGGGATGCTCTGGCGGGGCACGC
Organism: uncultured Limibaculum sp.; assembly: GCA_964467005.1. Classification (GTDB taxonomy): domain Bacteria; phylum Pseudomonadota; class Alphaproteobacteria; order Rhodobacterales; family Rhodobacteraceae; genus Thermohalobaculum. Next base: position 7,122 of record CAYXPI010000036.1, read on the forward strand.
TGCTCTGCGAGCGGCTGACCTTCCGGGCGGCCTCGGTCTCCATCGCGACGAACGAGAGCTACCGCGACATCGCGATCCACCGCGGCGGCATGGCGCCGGAGGATGTCTTCGTCGTCCGCTCCGGCCCCCGGCTCGACCGCCTGGAGATCCGCCCGCCCCGGCCCGAGCTCAAGCGCGGCAAGCGACATCTGATCGGCTATGTGGGCGTCATCGGGCATCAGGAGGGGCTCGACCTCCTCCTCGCCGCGGCGCATCACCTGATCCGCGTGATGGGGCGTAGGGACGTGCATTTCGGCATCGTCGGCGGCGGCCCCCATCTCGAGACCGTGCGGCGGACCTGCACGGACATGTGCCTCTCGGAGCATTTCACCTTCACCGGCCGCGCGCCGGAGGAGGTGCTGCTCGACACGCTCAACACCGCCGACATCTGCGTCAATCCCGATCGGGTGACGCCGATGAACGACCTCTCCACCATGAACAAGGTCATGGAGTACATGACCCTCTGCAAGCCCATCGTGCAGTTCGATATGAAGGAGGGGCGCGCCTCGGCAGGGGATGCCTCGCTCTACGCCCGGCCGAACGATCCCGTGGACTTCGCCGAGAAGATCGCCGAGCTGCTTGACGACCCCGAGGCGCGGGACCGCATGGGCCGGATCGGGCGGGAGCGGATCGAGTCGCACCTCTCCTGGGCGCATTCCGAGCCCAAGCTCCTCGACGCCTACGACCGGCTCTTCGAGAAGATCGCGAGCCGCGGGGCGCGGCTGGCGGACCCCCGCGGCCTCGGCACCGCCACGCGGGGGAGCCGTTAGGCGGCGCCCCGCCCCTGTTCGAGGATCTGCAGGAGATAGGCGCCGTAGCCCGACTTCTTGAGCCGGGTGCCCGCCTCCTCGAGCGCGGCGTCGCCGATCCAGCCCTGTCGCCAGCCGATCTCTTCGGGCGAGGCGATCTTGAGCCCCTGGCGTGCCTCGATCGTTTGCACGAACTGGCTGGCTTGCAGGAGGCTGTCGAAGGTGCCGGTGTCGAGCCAGGCATAGCCGCGACCCATCCGCTCGACGAAGAGATCCCCCCGCTCGAGATAAGCGCGGTTCACATCCGTGATCTCGAGCTCGCCCCGGGCCGAGGGCGTCACCGCCGCGGCGATGTCGAGCACGTCGTTGTCGTAGAAGTAGAGCCCGGTCACCGCGAAGTTGGATTTGGGCTGGGCCGGCTTCTCCTCGATGTCGACCGCGCGGCCCGCATCGTCGAAGCTCACGACTCCATAGCGCTCCGGATCCTGCACCTGGTAGCCGAAGACGGTGGCCCCGGTCTCGCGCCGGGCCGTCTCGCGCAGAAGATCCCAGAACCCGCCGCCGTAAAAGATGTTGTCGCCGAGGACGAGCGCGACCCGATCCGTGCCCACGAAATCCCGCCCGATGGTGAAGGCCTGGGCGAGCCCCTCGGGCTTGGGCTGCTGAGCATAGCTGAGGGAGATCCCCCACTGCGCGCCGTCGCCCAACAGACGCTCGAACTGCTCCGCGTCATGCGGCGTGGTGATCACCAGGATGTCGCGGATCCCGGCGATCATCAGCACCGTCAGCGGGTAATAGATCATCGGCTTGTCGTAGACCGGCAAGAGCTGCTTCGACACGCCCAGCGTGATCGGATGCAGCCGTGTGCCGGAGCCCCCGGCCAAGATAATGCCCTTCATCCCGCGCCCCCTCGCCCCAGAATGCCCTCGCTCGCGCGCCATCTAGCCGATCCGGGGCGCCCCTGTCACCCGTTGGACGATCCGTCGGGGCTTCGCGCTTGTCGTCGGGGGTTGATCCGCACTAGGGACAGGCCATGATGCTCGCCACGCAGGACATCGGCTGGATCGCGCCCGAGGCGCCGCCCCTCGGCGCCGATTTCGGCAGCCGGGCGGAGCGACTCTCCCAGGCCGCGGCGGCGGGGCTGCCCGTGCCGCCGGGGCTCGTCCTCAGGGGTACGGCGCTCATCGAGGCCGAGCACCCGGACCGGGCGGCCGATCTCCTCGCCGCGCTCGCCTCTCAGGCCGGGGCCTCCCCCGGCCGCCCCGTCGCGCTCCGTCCGGCCCATGCGGGGGCGGGGGCCCTCATGCCGGCGATCCTGCATCTCGGACACGGCGCGGAGTCGGACGGGCTCGCGGGCCGGCTCGGGGCCTGGGCCGCGGCGGATCTCGAGCGGCGCCACATCGAGGAGTACGGCGCGGGCGTCCTCGGGCTCGACCGCGATGGCTTCGAGATGCGTCTCTACGAGGCGCTGAAGCGCCTGGGGCTCGACAGCCCGACCGAGATGTCCCCGGCCGATCTCGCGGCGCTTGCGGCGGAGCATCGGGCGGAGATCCGCGCGGCCGGCGCCGAGATCCCGGCAAGCCCCGGCGCCCAGCTCGCCGCCGCCATCGCCGCGAGCCGCGCCCGGTGGGAGGCCGCCGTCGCGCGCCGGCGCGGCCAGGCGCCCCATCACGGTCCGCAGCTCCTCCTCCAGATCCAGGCGATCGGCCTCGGTCCCGAGCCCTCGGGCGCGGGCTTCCTCACCCGCCGGTCCGAGGCGACGGGCGCCGTCGCCGAAACCGGCCGGTTTCTGCCGCAGGCGCAGGGCGGCGACGTGCTTCAGGGCCTGCGCACCCCCATGGTGATGTCGCGGGCCGAGCGGGAGCGCGGCGGCCTCGTGACCCCAGCTCTCGAGGAGACGGCGCCTGAGATCCACGGGCGCATCCGCGCGCTCGCGGCCGATCTCGAGGCCCGCCTCGGCGAGGCGCACCGGATCGAGATCGCGGTCGAGGGCGAGCGGCTCGCGCTCGTCGGCCTCGAGCCCGCCCGGCGGTCGGCCCGGGCGGCGGTGCGCATCGCGGTCGACCTCGCAGCTTCCGGGGCGCTCTCCCGCCCGGCGGCGCTCTCCCGCGTGAGCCCGGCCGAGGTGGAGGAGCATCTCCATCCGAGCGTGGTGCCGGAAGCCGGGGCCGAGATCCTGGGCCGCGGGCTCGCCGCATCCCCCGGCGCGGCGTCGGGGCCCCTCGTCTTCAGCCCAGAGGCTGCGGAGGTCTCGGCGGCCGAGGGCCAGCCCGCCATCCTCGCCCTGATCGAGACGGGGCCGGAGGACATCCGCGGCATGCATGTCGCGGCCGGGGTTCTCACGGTCCGGGGCGGTATGACCTCCCACGCTGCGCTCGTCGCCCGCGGCCTCGGCAAGCCCTGCGTCGTCGGCGCCCGAACCTTCGCCCTCGAGCCCGGCGGGGCCGGCCTGCGCGCCCCCGGTGGCGGCCGGTTCGGCCCTGGCGACGAGATCACGGTGAACGGCACCGACGGCACGGTGCTCGCCGGCCGGGTCGAGACGCGCCCGCCCGAGATCACCGGCGCCTTCGCCACGCTCATGGGCTGGGCCGACGACGCCCGCCGCCTCGCCGTGCGCGCCAACGCCGACACCGCGGCCGACGCGGCCACCGCCCGCGGCTTCAACGCCGCTGGCATCGGCCTCTGCCGCACCGAGCACATGTTCTTCCAGAAGGGCCGGATCGCGGCGATGCGGGAGATGATCCTGGCCGAGGACGCGGAGGCCCGCCACCGCGCGCTCGCCTGGCTCGCGCCGATGCAGACGGCGGATTTCGTCGCGCTCTTCCAGGCCATGGCCGGGCTCCCGGTGGTGATCCGCCTCCTCGACCCGCCGCTTCACGAGTTCCTCCCCCATGGGCCCGCCGAGATCGCCGAGGTGGCCGAGCGCCTGCGCGTGAGCGAAGACCGCGTGCGGGCCCGCAAGCTCGAGCTCGAGGAGTTCAACCCGATGCTCGGCAACCGGGGCTGCCGGATCGGCATCGCCTACCCGGAGATCTACGAGATGCAGGCCCGCGCGATCTTCGAGGCCGCCGAGATCGCGGGCACGGAGACGGGCGCCGCCGTCCGGCCCGAGATCATGATCCCCCTCGTCTCCGCGGTGCGGGAGTTCGAGCTCTTGCGCGCGCGGATCGACCGGGTGGCGGAGGCCGCCGGCGCCGGCCCCTACACCGTGGGCGTGATGATGGAGACCCCGCGCGCCTGCCTCCGCGCCGGCGACATCGCCCGCCGGGCCGACTTCCTGAGCTTCGGCACCAACGATCTCACCCAAATGCTCTACGGCCTCAGCCGCGACGATGCGGGCCGCTTCATGCCCACCTACCTCGAGGAAGGCGTCTTTGCGCACGACCCCTTCCACCGGATCGACGAGGAGGGCGTGGGGGAGATCATCCGCCTGGCGATCGCGCGCGCGCGGGCGGTCAAGCCCGCGATCTCGATCGGCCTCTGCGGCGAACATGGGGGGGACCCGGTCTCCATCGCCTTTTGCGAGGCGAATGGATTCGACTATGTGTCGTGCTCGCCCTACCGGGTGCCCGTGGCCCGGCTCGCAGCCGCCCAGGCGGTGGCCCCGTGAGCGCGCTCGGAGCGGTGATCGCCGGCGGCAAGGCGGGGCTCGCGCGGGCGCTCTCTGAGATCGAGGCGCGGGCCGGCGCGCCGGAGGTGACGGCGCTTCTCGACGAGGCCTTCGCGCATCCCCGCGGCCACGCGCTCGGCCTCACCGGCCCGCCGGGGGTGGGCAAGTCCACCCTCACGGACGCGCTCATCCGCGGCTGGCGCGCAAGAGGCATCAGCGTGGGCGTCATCGCCGTCGACCCCTCCTCCCGCCGAACCGGCGGCGCGCTCCTCGGCGATCGGACGCGCGTGACAACCGACCCCGAGGACGAGGGCGTCTTTCTCCGCTCCATGGCCGCGCGCGACCGGCTGGGCGGGGTGGCGGAGATCACCTTCCCCGCGATCGTCCTCATGCGCGCGGTGTTTGACCGGGTCTTGGTGGAGACCGTGGGCGTCGGCCAGTCCGAGACCGAGATCGCGGATCTCTGCGACAGCGTGGTGCTCCTGGCCCAGCCGGCCTCGGGCGACGCGCTCCAGTTCCTGAAGGCCGGGATCATGGAGGTGCCCGACGCGCTCCTGGTGACCAAGGCCGATCTCGGCCCTCTGGCCGAGCGCACGGTGGCCGATCTCAAGGGCGCGCTCTCCATCAGCCCCGGCGCGCGGGCGCCGGAGGTGCTGGCCTGCTCGGCGCGCGACGGACGCGGGATCGACGCGGCGCTCGCCGCCATCGACCGGCTCGCGACGCGACCCTTTGCCGCGCAGTCGGCCGCGCAGCGGGCGCAGGCGACCGCCTGGGGCGCGGCGCAGATCCGTCACCGCTTCGGCACTGCGGGGCTCTCGGCGCTCGACCGAAGCGGCGCGAGGCCCGACATGTCCACGCCCTTCGCCGCAACGGCCGCGCGCCTCGCTCGGCTTGATGCTGCACTGCAACACGCTCTCGAGGAAATGCGCGAGACCGGCGATGTCCAAAGCTCACCTGACGGCAAGGCATTTATCTGACCGCGAGATTGGGGTAACCCTCCGCACATGGCGAGGTGGGGTGAAGGCCACGGCATCCGGTGCGCGGTGCGTCCGGCGGCCAGATGGCTTGCGTGAGAAAGGGCCGTGTATGCTTCCGTTGAACCGAACCCGTTGGGCACTTCTCGCCGTTGCGCTCGCCGCCGGCCCCGGTCTGGCCGACACGGCCGGCCCCGCCGGAGCCGAGCCCGCGTTTGGCGGGGTCATGCGCGCGCTCCACGCCGAGCGCGCCTCCTTCCACGCCTTCGCCGGCACGCAGGTGTTCCGCGACGTCGTGCCGAGCACGGCAACCACCGGGCCCCGCTGGGTCCGTCCCCGCCCCAAGGCCGCGGCGGCCAAACGCCCCGACCCCGCGGCGCCGATCAGCGCCTCGGACATCGCGACGCTCGAGGTGGGCGAGCGGAGCCCGGCCTGGGCCTGCCTGGCCGAAGCGCTGTATTTCGAGGCACGCGGGGAAAGCCTCGCCGGGCAGATTGCGGTGGCGGAGGTCATCCTCAACCGGGTCGACAGCCCGCGCTACCCGAACAGCGTGTGCGGCGTCATCCGCCAGGGCGAGGCCAACGGCGGCGCCTGCCAGTTCTCCTATCGGTGCGACGGCCGGTCCGATCAGCCGACGGAAACCACGGCCTACGAGCGCATGGGCAAAGTTGCCTGGGCCATGCTCGAGGGCCGGCCACGCACCCTTACCAACAAGGCGACGCACTACCACGCGACCCGGGTCAACCCCTCTTGGGCCTCGCGCATGCGCAAGACCGCGGAGATCGGCGACCACGTCTTCTACCGCTACCGCACCCGCCTCTCCCGCCGTTGACCGGGTGCGGCGGTCAGCCCGGCTCCACGTCGAGCCCGAGGTCGAGCACCGGGGCCGAGTGGGTGAGCCAGCCGGCCGAGAGGTAGCCGACTCCGGTCTCGGCAATGGCCGGAGCCGTCTCGGGCGTGATCCCGCCCGAAGCCTCCAAAGCCACGCGCCCATCCGCCATCCGCACCGCCTCGCGCAGGGTCTCGGGGCCCATGTTGTCGAGGAGCACCGCGTCCGCGCCGCCCACCTCGAGCGCCTCGGCAAGCTGGTCGAGCGTGTCGACCTCGATCTCGATTGCGAGGAGATGGCCCGCCGCGGCCCGCGCCCGCTCGAGCACGGCGCGCACGCCACCGCCCGCCGCGATGTGGTTGTCCTTGATGAGGATCGCGTCGTCGAGCCCCCAGCGATGATTGGCCCCGCCACCGGCCCGCACCGCGCGTTTCTCGAAGAGGCGCAGGCCGGGCGTGGTCTTGCGCGTGCAGACAATCCGGGCCCGCGTGTGGGCGATGGCGTCGGCCATCCCCCGGGTGACGGTGGCGATCCCGGAGAGGCGCCCCGCGAAGTTGAGAGCCACACGCTCGGCGGCGAGGACGCTGCGCGCCCGGCCCTCGACGGTGAGGAGCGTGTCTCCGGGGGCGACCGCGGTGCCTTCCGCCGCATGCCGGGTGAGGCGGAGATCCGGATCGACGAGCGCGAAGGCGAGCTCGGCGGGGTCGAGCCCCGCGACGACCCCGGCGGCCCGCGCGCGGATGACGGCCCGCAGCTCCGCGTCCTCCGGCACGACCGCGTCCGAGGTCACGTCCCCCGCCCGACCGAGATCCTCTGCGAGCGCGGATCGCACCGCCGGCTCCATCACGAGCCGCGGCAGAGGGGCGAGCGGCAGGGCCGCGCTCATGCCGCCCAATCCGCGGTGGCGGCCGCGCGGATCTCCCGGGCCTCGGCGAGGGTGATGCGCGTGGGCTGCGCCTGCCCGGGGTCCGGCTCCGGGTGGTCGCTACGGTAATGCCCCCCCCGGCTCTCGCGCCGAAGGAGGGCGGCCGCGGCGATGAGCGTGGCGCTCGCTGTCATGTTGAGGAAGGCCCGGGGGCCCGGGGCGGCCGCCGCCTCCGCCTCGGCGATGTCGGCCAAGGCCCGCTGGAGCCCGGCCTCGGACCGCACGAGCCCCACCTCCGCGCTCATCGCCTTCCGAAGGCTCGCGAGCGGGCCCTCCGGAAGCGCCAGCGGCTCGGCGGGCGCTGCGACGGGCGTGATGGGCCGGGGGACCGCCGGGCCCGCCTGGGCGGGACGGCCGCGCATGTCCGCCGCCGCCCGGGCGCCGTAGACGAGCGCCTCCAAAAGCGAGTTCGACGCCAGACGGTTGGCGCCGTGGAGCCCCGTGCAGGCGACCTCGCCCACGGCCCAGAGGCCGGGCAGGCTGGTGCGCGCGGCCCCGTCCGTCCGCACGCCGCCCATATGGTAGTGCTGGATGGGGTGGACGGGGATGGGCTCGGCCACCGGGTCCACGCCGGCGGCCCGGCAGGCGGCCGCGATGGTGGGGAACTGCCGGTCGATGCCGGCCCCGAGGGCGGCGCGCGTGTCGAGAAACACCCGGTGCCCGGCCGCGATGTGCCGGTGGAGCGCCCGGGCGACCACGTCGCGGGGCGCAAGCTCCCCCCCAGGCACGCCGTCCAACACCCGCGCGCCGGTCTCGTCGACCAGCACCGCGCCCTCGCCGCGCAGCGCCTCGGAGGCGAGCGGCGTGGGATAGGCCGCGACCGCCAAGCCCGTGGGGTGGAACTGCACGAATTCGGGGTCTTGGACCTCAGCCCCCGCGCGGGCCGCCATGCCGAGCCCCTGGCCGAACACCCAGTTGGGGTTGGAGGTCACCGCGTAGAGCCCGCCGATCCCACCCGTGGCGAGCACCACCGCCGGCGCCTCGACGAGAACGGGGCAACACCAGGGATCGGCGGCCCGTCGCGCGACGACGCCCGCGACCCGGCCCTCGGCCATCGCGAGGTCATCGACCGCCACGCCCTCCAGCACCGTGATGGAAGGGGCCGCGCGCACCGCCTCGATCAAGCTGTCCATGATCGCGCGGCCCGCCGTGTCGCCCTTCACGCGGACCACGCGGTTGGCGGAATGGGCGGCCTCGCGCGACTGGACGAGCGCGCCGCCCGCGTCCCGGTCGAAAGGGGTGCCGAGGCGCACGAGATCCTCGATCCGAGCGCGCGCCTCCTCGGCGACCGCCGCCGCGACGGTGACATCCACAGTGCCGGCGCCCGCGGCCACGGTGTCGGCCGCATGGGCCTCCGCGCTGTCATCCGCCGTGAGCGCCGCAGCCACGCCCCCTTGCGCCCAGGCCGAGGATGCGCCCTCCCCGAGCGGGAGCGGCGAGAGCACCGTCACCGGCATGGGCGCGAGCTTGAGCGCGGTGTAGAGCCCGGCGAGCCCCGCGCCCACGATCACGGCGCCCTCGGCCCGAAAGAGCGTGTCGGTCACTGCTTGGGCTCTTTGAGGGCGATCATCGCCTCGACGGCCGCGCGGGCGGGCGCGATGTGACGCTCCTCCACGGTCACCTCCTCGGTGAGGGTGTGCAGCGACCAGAGGATGTTCTCCAGCGTGATCCGCTTCATATGGGGGCAGATGTTGCAGGGGCGGACGAACTCGACCTCCGGCAGCTCCGAAGCCACGTTGTCCGACATCGAGCACTCGGTGACCATCACCACCTTCTTCGGCTTCTCGCGCCGCACCCAGCCGATCATCGAGGAGGTGGAGCCGGTGTAGTCCGCCTCGGCCACCACCTCGGGCGTGCATTCGGGGTGGGCAATCACGGCAATCTCCGGATCCGCCTCGCGGTAGGCGCGGAGCTCGTCGGCGGTGAAGCGCTCATGCACCATGCAGGTGCCCTCCCACCAGACGATGCGCTTCGAGCTCTTGGCCGCCACGTTGCGCGCCAGAAAGCCGTCCGGGGTCATGATCACCGTGTCGCCCGGCATGGCCTCGACCACCTCGAGCGCGTTCGACGACGTGCAGCAGATGTCCGACGCCGCCTTCACCTCGGCCGTGGTGTTGACGTAGCTCACGACCTTGGCGCCCGGATAGTCGGCGCGCATGGCGTCCACATCCGCCGCGGTGATCGAGGAGGCGAGCGAGCAGCCGGCGCGCCGGTCCGGGATCAGCACGGTCTTGGCCGGATTGAGGATCTTCGAGGTCTCGGCCATGAAATGCACGCCACACTGCACGATCACCGGCTGCGGCACCTTGGTCGCCTCGATCGCGAGTTGCAGCGAGTCGCCCGAAAAATCCGCCACGCCGTGGAAGATCTCCGGTGTCATGTAGTTGTGCGCGAGGATCACCGCGTCGCGCTCGCGCTTCAGCGCCTCGATCGCGCGGATATAGGGCGCATGGACGGCCCATTCCGGCTCCGGGATCACGCGGGCGACCTTGGCGTAGCGATCCGCCAGGCTCTCTCCAAGGGCCAGAGACGGCGCGAGATCATAGGTCGCCGCCAGGGTCTGGCGCGCCGCGTCGATGGGCGTGGTCGAGTTCATCCACATGGGACCGTTCCTCCGGGCCATCATTATGCTCAGTTTGAGTATATATGCGGCGCGCCCATGGTGACAACCCGGGGTCGCCGGGTCTCGCCGAAGTGGAGCCCGCGCCGCGTGTCAAGCCATGGCGCGAGATCGGGCCGCCCGCCGGAGCGCGACGGCGCCGGGCGGAGGCGTCACTGCGCGGCTTGGGGGATCCGCGCAAGCTGGCACTGGGCCCAAAGGCTCTCGAGCGCCTCCGTCAGCTGGTCGAGATCTCCATCCGTGTGTAGCGGCCCCGGCGTAAAGCGCAGCCGCTCGGTCCCGCGGGGCACCGTGGGGTAGTTGATCGGCTGCACGTAGATGCCGTAGTCGTCCAACAGAAGATCCGAGATGAACTTGCACTTGTGCGGGTCGCCCACCATCACGGGCACGATGTGCGAGGGATTTGGCAGGTGCGGGATGCCGATCCGGTCGAGCCGGGCGCGCAACTCCTCCACCCGGGCGCGCTGCGCCCGCCGCTCCACATCGCTCGCCTTCAAATGCTGGATCGCCGCGGTCGCGCCCGCGGCCACCGCCGGCGGCAGCGCGGTGGTGAAAATGAAGCCGCTGGCGAAGGAGCGCACGAAATCGCACAGCGCCTGAGAGGCGGTGATGTAGCCGCCCATCACGCCGAAGGCTTTGCCAAGCGTGCCCTCGATCACCGTGATGCGGTCCATGAGCCCGCGCTCTTCGGCCACACCGCCCCCGCGCGGCCCGTACATCCCCACCGCATGCACCTCGTCGATATAGGTCATCGCGCCATAGGCGTCCGCCAGGTCGCAGATCTCCTCGATCGGCGCGATGTCCCCGTCCATCGAATAGACGCTCTCGAAGGCGATCAGCTTCGGTCGTGCCGGGTCGAGCGCCTTCAGATGCTTCTCGAGATCGGCCAGGTCGTTGTGCTTCCAGATCCGCTTCTCCGCGCGGGAGTGGCGGATGCCCTCGATCATCGAGGCGTGGTTGAGCGCGTCGGACAAAACGACGCAGCCCGGGATGCGCGCGGCGAGCGTGCCGAGCGCCGCCCAGTTGGACACATATCCCGAGGTGAAGAGGAGCGCCCCCTCCTTGCCGTGGAGATCGGCGAGCTCACGCTCCAGCACCACGTGGTGATGGTTGGTGCCCGAGATGTTCTGCGTGCCGCCCGCGCCCGCCCCGCAATCGTGGAGCGCCCGCTCCATCGCCGAGATCGCATCCGGGTGCTGGCCCATGCCGAGATAGTCGTTGGAGCACCAGACCGTGACGGGGCTCTCCGCCCCCTCGTGGCGCCGCGTGGCGCGGGGAAAGCGACCGCGATGGCGCTCGAGATTGGCGAAGACCCGGTAATTGCCCTCGGCGCGAAGATCGTCCAGGCGGTCCCGGAAAAAGCCCTCGTAGTCCATGCGGTCCTCCAGTCTGGTCCGGGCCTCACCGTGCCCGGTTGGTGTTGATGAGGGAAGTGCGGCGGGCGTCGCGGGCTGGCAACATCCATTGCCACAACGCCGCATCTCGAAGCGGCAGAACCAACAGCCAATGCTCGATGAGCGCAAGGAGCGTGAGCATACCGAGAAGCGCGAACTCCGCCACCTCCGCCGGCGTCTCGGCCGCCCAGGCGCGCTCCGCCCAGCAGCCCACCGCAAGGGTGAGAACCGTCACCGAGACGGGGAAGAGCGGGTTCATCGCGCGCTTGGCGAAGTAGCTCTTCAGGTGATCGAGACGCTCCGGAATGAGTTCCTCCGCCAGGTTGGGCACGCCCAAAAAGAGATTGAGCTTGGCGCTGATGCGCGCCCCCAAGAGTACGAGGAACGCCCAGAGCCCGGTTTGATTCGGGTCAAACCAGGTGAGCGCGACGAGGCCGAGCGCCGTGGCCGCCAGCGCGATCTCATGCCAGGCGAGCGCCGCGAAGGCCGCGCGGAAGCGGGCCCAGCCGCGCGCGCCCGGCGGGCAGGGCAGCCGCCGGGGCCCGGTGATGGCGCCGGTGAGGAAGGCGAATTCGTGCCAGCCCCAGATCGCGATCGCCGCGGCGAAGCCCACATACACACCCGTGAGCCCGCCCGTCTGCGCTGCCCAGTCGAACGCGATCACCGCCCCGGCCAGGATCGGCAACGACAGCGCCATGACCCCGGCGATCGCCCGATGGGGCAGGCCGACGACGATCAGGATCACCGCCGTCCCCGCCCACCAGGCGAAGAGCGCGAAGGCCAGCGCGGTCACCACCTCGGCCATGGCTTACCAGACCGGCTCGAGCCGGCTCGAGGCCGGAAGCTCGGAGCGCAGCACCGGCTGGGCGTAGAGCCGGGCGAAGATCGCGCCCGCCCGAGCCCAAAGGCCGACGCGGCGAATGGCCTGAAGGGGCCCGCCCTTCCGCCGGCTGTCCTCGATCGCCTCGTTCACCGCCGTGAGGCCGCGACAGCCCGCCCAAAACACCGGATTGTCGAGATCCACCTGTATCGGGAAGCACTGCTTCGAGATTTCGGAGGTGAGCGCCAGCACCCGCCGATCGTACTCGTCGATCTCGATGCCGAGCGCCTTGTGGAAGGCCGGCCGTGCATGGTCGCGCACATACATCGTGCAGTACACCGCGAGGAGGAAAAACCGGATCCACAGAAGATTTCCGCCCTTCAGGAGATGCGGATTGGCCCGCATCAGAAGCGCGAACGCCTCGCCATGGCGGAACTCGTCGTTGCACCACTCCTTGAACCACTTGAAGATCGGGTGGAACCGGTTCTCCGGGTTCTTCTCCAGATGCCGGAAGATCGTGATGTAGCGGGCATAGCCGATCTTCTCGGAGAGATAGGTCGCGTAGAAGATGAATTTCGGCTTGAAGTAGGTGTACTTCTTGGTGCGCGTCAGAAATCCGAGGTTCACCCCGATACCCGCTTCCTTCAGCGCGTCGTTGATGAAGCCGGCATGGCGCGCCTCGTCCCGCGACATGTAAGAAAAGAGCTCGCAGACATCCGGATTGTTGCCGCGCTTCTTCATCTCCTTGTAAAGCACGCAGCCGGAGAACTCCGCCGTAAGCGAGGAGACGAGAAAGTCGACCAACTCCTTCTTGAGCTCGGGGTCGAGCGCGTCGAAGTCGACATGATCCCAGCTCTCGTCCTTCTTGAAGTGACCCTTGTTGGGGTCGGACTTCATTTCGGCGATCAGCTTGTCCCAGGCTTCGCGGACGGTGCTCACATCCAGCCGGTCCATTTCGTCGAAATCGGTGGTGTAGAACCGGGGGGCGAGAAGCGTCGTCTCCTGCGCCATCTGGGTGGTCTCGTTCACGTCCGAGACACCCGCCTCGCGCGCGACGGCTTTCAGATCCGCTTGCACGTTCACAGCCGCACCTCCTCAGAAAAGCTGAACTCGCAGAGTTCGATGAATTCGAGGTCCCCGGTCATCCGGGTCCAGACCCGCTCGAGGAGCGTGGCCCGCGTCACCGTCGCCTCGCGCCGCTCGCTGCGGACCTCGCCATAGGGGACGAGGATCTCCTGCCCGTGCACGAGAACCTCGTCGCCAGGCTGGATCTTGATGTCTCCGTCGAGCACCACATGGGCGTGCAGGCTCTCGAAGGTGTGGCTCACCTCCACGGTGCAGGGGGTGGTGATGCGTCGCCGTCGAAACCAGTCGTCCATCATTCTGCGTCCTCCCGTGTGTCAACGATCTCTGACACCAGAGTGGCAAAGGCGGCGAAATTGTCAGCGCCAAACCCGATGAGCTCGGCGCGCCACTCGGTCGCAGGGTCCCGGAGGGCGAGGTGCCCGCCAGGCCAGCGCAGGATCTCCACCGGCCCCTCCGACGGTACGCCGTGCAGCATCCGCTCCCGGTCCAGCACCCGGAGGAGCCCGCGCATGAACCCGTCCTCCCCCGGCGCAAGGCGCGCGTGCTCGCGGCCGGTGCCGGGATCGAGGATCGCGACCCCGCCGCCGTCGAGCGGGGCGAGCCGCACGGGCAGGCGCAGCTCCGCCTCACCCAGAGCCGGGCCCTGGGCAATCGGCGGCACGTCGCCCACGCGGAGCGCCGCCGTGCCGGCGAGGATGGCGAGGAGCATGATGCCCACGGCCACGATCATGGGACGGGGGATGCGATCCAGGCTCTCGGCGGACATCGTGGGCTCCTCTCTCAGGGTGCGGTCGGGGTCACTCGGCCGCCATCAGCGGCCGGTCGGGGGCGCTCTCCGCGCGCGCCGCGGCGTCGGCGCGCAGGGCGGCGGCCAGTCGCTCCGCCACCGCGCCGCCGTCAGGCACGCCGCGGAGCATGGGCTCGGCCCGCCCGAAGCGCCAGGGCCGGACATGCGGCCAAAGGACCAGATAGGCGAGGCGCGTCTCGCCCTCGAGCGCGAGCGGAATGTCCGTCGTCCCGTCCGAATGGGTCTTGAGCGCTGCCGAGGCGATCCAGCGGAAGGGCAGATTGACCGTCACGGTGAGCGCGACGCCGATGCGCATGGCCACCCGCCGCGTGGTGATCGTGTAGACCGTGGTCTTGGCCGTGGCATAGGCCATGAGCGCGAGCACCGCCGAGGCGGCGAGGGCCATCACCGCCAGGGCGGCCACGCCGACGCCGATGGCGCCGAGATCGGCCCCAGCGAGCGCCATATCCGCGGCCCGCCACACCGCCATCGCCGCGAAATAGACGAGGACGATCCGGATCCCGAAGGCCCGCCAGGCGAGCGCGCGCCAGGAGGGCGCCCCCTGCCAGAGAATCGGCTCACCTTCCGGCGGGCGCTCCGGAAGCCCGCGCACGGGCTCCACCGCGAAGTCGTCGTGGCCGTGATCCTTGGGGCTCATAGCTGGCTCTCCAGGCGCTTGGCGTCCGCGTAGAGCTTGCCGCCGCACCAATAGGCCGAGATCTTGTCCTCCTCGAGCATGGTGATCTCGGTCGGGCTCTTGGTGGTCGGCACGCCGGCGAACTGATCGGCCTTGAGCGCATGGATCTTGATCACGTTGCCCCACCAGCTCACGACGCAGAGGGTGAAGGGCACGAGCCGGGTGCCCGCCGCGCCGAGATCGATCTCGAGGTAGCGGATGAGCTGCTCCGAGGTGTCGACCCACACGTCCTTGACGGTGCCGCCCACCTCGCCGTCCGCCCCCTTCACGAGGTAGCCGGTCATGTCGCTCTCGGACTTGAAGTAGACGAACTCGTTGGTGCTCTTCATCGGCACGATCTTGGGCCGGCCTTCGATGGTGAGATCGGGATCGTCGTGGCGGAGGCAGTAGGCGGCGGGGCCCACGCCGTCGGCCAGGGGGTCGCCGGTTGGCTCGTAAGGCGCGCCGGAGAACGGGGCCACCTTGCGCATCGCGAAGTCCCGCGTCTCCCGATCCGTCGGGTCGGGCTTCTGGATCTCACCTTTGCCGTGCGGGAGCTTGTAGGTCTTGGGGCTCGGCATGCCGTAGGGGGAGGCGCCCGCCTCCTTCCCCGTCACCTCGGATTCGAGCGGATAGCCCTCGCGCATGTTCTCGCGCTGGAGCCAAATAACAAGGCCGAAGAAAAACAGCCAGAAGATGTAGAGGGCGACTTGAGCGAAGTCGATCCGTCCGACGATTGTTCCGTAGTCTTCCATGACGTATCTCCAGTTGCGGGCTCAGGCGGGGAATTCGGTGAGGCCGAGCCGATTTTCGGCGGGCGGGCGGGCGGCACGGCGGCGGACCAGGGGCCCGATCGCCGCGAGGGTGGCGAAGAGGAGCGCGATCTCAAGATGGTAGACGACCGAGTAGCCGATGCCCGGCCGGTCGAGCACGGCGCCGAGAAGGCCGCTCTCGGCCAGCGCGGAGACCGCGTCGCGGATCATGCCGCCGAGGGCGAGGCCGAGGCCGGCCGCCGTGGCTTGCGCCGCGCCCCAGGCGCCGAGGGCGAGGCCGGACTGCCCCTCCTTGCCGAGCGCCATCGCGGCCGTGAGCGTGCCGACGGCGAAGAGCCCGCCGCCGAGGCCGATGAGCGCCGCCCCTGTGCGGAAGAGCGCAGCCGAGCCCAAGGGCTCCGCGAACACGACCGCCGAGAAGGCCGCGATGCCGATCACCGCGCCCCAGGCCGCGAGGCCGCAGGCGTCGCGCCCCTGACCGAGCAGCCGGGCCGAGAGCGCGAAGCCCGCCAGCGAGCCCAGGGCCCAGAGGGCGGTGAGCGCCGTCGTGTCCCCCACCGAGAGGCCGAGGATCTGCCCGCCATAGGGCTCGAGGAGGATGTCCTGCATCGAGAAGGCCAAGGTGCCGAGCATCACGGCCGCGAGCAGACGCCCCGCTCGCCCGCCCGCCATGAGATCCGCCCAAGCCTCCTGGAAGCGCGGCTTCGGCGCCGCCCGCTCGGCCCGGGACATCGGCGTCACCACCTCCTGGCGCCACAGCGCCACGAGATTGAGCGCGAGCGTGAGGACTGCCGCACCCTGGATCACCTGGATGAGCCTCAGATGCGAGTAATCTTGGAGAAGCCAGCCGAAGAGCCCCGCGGACACCCCCATCCCGAGGAGAAGCATGACATAGAGGAGCGCGACGACCCTCGGGCGCTTGTCCTCCGGCGCCATGTCGGTCGCGAGGGCGAGGCCCGCCGTCTGCGTCATGTGGATGCCCGTGCCCGCCATGAGGAAGGCGAGCGCCGCCCCCGCCGGCCCGGCCCAGGAGGGCCCCGTGGTCTGGTCGCCCGAGAGGACGATGAGCGCGAAGGGCATCATCGCCAGCCCGCCGAACTGGGTCAGCGTGCCGTACCAAAGATAGGGCGTGCGCTTCCAGCCGATGGCCGAGCGGTGGGTGTCCGACCGAAATCCGAGCACCGCGCGGAAGGGCGCCATCAGCATCGGCAGCGCGGCCATCAGCGCCACGAGCCAGGCGGCCACGCCGAGCTCGACGATCATCACCCGGTTGAGCGTGCCGGTGAGGAGCACCATGCACATGCCCACCGAGACCTGGAAGAGCGAGAGCCGCAGGATCCGCGAGAGCGGGAGCTCCGCGCTCGCCACATCGGCGAAGGGCACGAGCTTGCGCCCGACCGTGTTCCAAAACTGGGTGCGCGGCGAGACGCTTGAGGGAAGGTCGGTCATGGACGGACGAGCTCCCACGCTTCCGAGATGTAAAAGCCGCGGGCGATCCGCGCCCGGCGCGCCGGCGCCCAGCCGTCGAGCGCCTGGGTGGAGCGGAGCCGCCGGGTGAGCGTGCGGGCGCCCACCGGCTGGATGGCGGGCGAACGATCCGAGCGCGGGAAGAGTTGGCCCGCCCCGTGCATCGCGGTGAGGAGGGCGGTGCGCGGCGCCACCGTGAAGAGCACCGAGGCGCGGCAGCGCGCGGTGATCCGCGAGAGCGCCGAGACGATGTCCGCCGGGCCGTAATGGATGAGGCTGTCCATCGCCACCGCGTGGTCGAACTGGCCGAGGGACGCGTCGAGCATGTCGCCCGACCGCCAGTCGATCCGGCCCTTGAGGCCCGCCGGCATCCGCGCCCGCGCCACATCGACGAGGCTGGCCGCGACATCCACCGCCACCACATCGGCGCCGCGCCGGGCGGCCTCGATCGAGAAGGCCCCCGTGCCGCAGCCCGCATCCAGAACGCGCGCGCCCGTGAGATCCTCGGGCAGCCAGGAGAGGAGGGTCGCCCGCATCTCGTCCCGCCCCGCGCGGACGGTCGCGCGAATGCGGCTGACCGGTGCGTCGGATGTCAGCCGCGCCCAGGTCTCGGACGCGGTTCGGTCGAAGTAATCCCTCAGCCGCTCGCGGCGGTCGGTGTAGGTCTCGGCCATCTCCAGGCGCGCCATGGCTCCCTCCCTCAGTCGAAGCCCAGAAGCTCGAAGATCTCGCGGTCCGGCAACGGGCCGGGGTTGAGCGGCTCGGTGCCGGCCCAGAGCGTGGCAGCGAGGCGGAGATACTCGGCCTGCACGGCCTCCACCTCCGGCGTCGCCTCCATCTCGAAGAGCGTGCATTTCTTCAGCCGCGAGCGGCGGAGCGCGTCGAGATCCGGCAGATGCGCCAGCCGGTTGAAGCCCACTGTCTTGCAGTACCGGTCGACCTCGTCGGTGTCGCGCGAACGGTTGGCCACGCAGCCGGCGAGGCGGACCTGGTAATTTCTCGCCTTCGCCTGGACCGCCGCGATGATCCGGTTCATGGCGTAGATCGAGTCGAAGTCGTTCGCGGTCACCACCACGGCGCGCTCGGCGTGCTGGAGGGGCGCGGCGAACCCGCCGCAGACCACATCGCCGAGGACGTCGAAGATCACCACATCCGTGTCCTCGAGGAGGTGGTGCTCCTTCAGGAGCCGCACGGTCTGGCCGACCACATAGCCGCCGCAGCCCGTGCCCGCGGGCGGCCCGCCGGCCTCCACGCACATCA
>CAYXPI010000037.1:0-25008 GCA_964467005.1 uncultured Limibaculum sp.
GCCACGAAGGTCTGCCCGTTCACCTCGAAGACCGTGACGGCGTCGGCCATCCGCATGCCCCACACATCGCGGGGGGCGATGTCGATCATGCCGTCATCCGTCGCATCCAGGCCCGCCCCGCCATCGCCGGAGAGAAGGCCGAGCTGGGGCATGACCCCGGACAGCACGTCCACACCGTCGACCTCGGTGATGCCGAAATCGTTGTCGTTGAGCACTGCGAAAGTCCCGTCGTCGAGCACGGTCAGGCCCTCCGGCTTGTCCGACGGAGTGTAGCCGACCTCGGGCAGGCCGAACAGCTTGCGCTTGGTCACGGGCTCGATGCCGAGATCGAAGAGCTCGCGCACGCTCAGCTGCTCGAGGGTGGTGTCCGCCGGCAGGTTGGGCGGGTTGGCGATGAGGTTGGTCGCCTGGGTGATGTCGATCTCGAACACGTTCTTGTCGGCCACCCGGCCGAAATTCGCGTCCCGCTCGATCACCGCCATGCGCCCGTCGCCGAGCCAGATGGCGTCGCCGATCTTGTCGACGCGCCCGCCTGCACGGATGGCGGAGGACGGATCCTCGAGGATGTAGGCGTATTCCGCCACAGGGGTGCCGTCCTCCGCGTCGATCCCGAGGATGCGGATGAGGCGCGAGCTGTCCGAGGCGTCCCGGTCCGGGTTCGCCAGCGGCGTCTGGATGAAGGCGTAGACCACGCCCGCCTCCTCATCGAGCGCGATGGCCTCGAAGCCGCGATTGGTGCGCCGGTTGCCATACTCCTCGGGCAGGGTCTCCTCGCCGTAGAACCCCTCCGCCTGCGGCGCGTCGCCCAGAAGCGAGGTGCCTTCCGGCACATAGCGGTTCTCGAGCTGATAGGTGACCGGCTGGCCCGGCCCCGCGTTGACCGAGAACTCGTAGATCGCGGGCCGGTACTCGTCGACCGTCCAAGCGCGGAAGTTGCCGGTGCCCCCACCGCTGAAGACGATCCCCTCCATATCCGCGCCGAGCGGGTCATAAGGAAGGGGATTGCCGGCCGCATCCACCGGCGTCTGGTCGAAGCCCGGGATGTTGGGCCGGCCGGTGATCGGCGTGCCGTTCCCGTCGACGAAGCCCGGATTGCCCCCGAGGGTGATTACGCCGGTCTCGAGGTCGACGCTGAACTCCTGAAGGCTCGCTTGCAGATCGGGCAGGTTGAAGGTGGTGCCGCCCTCGGTCACGTCCGCGCCGTTGGGGCCCCGATCCGGCACGGTTTGGAAGACGAGCGTGTCATCTTCGAGGGAGCCGCCGCCAGCATGCAGGCCCGAGAAGCCGCCCGTGGGGATCTCGAGGCCGTTGGCGTCGGTGCCGAGGGGCGGGAGCTCGCCGAAATCGAAGGTCTGGAGCTCGTAAAAGCCCGTGAGGTGATCCACCACACCCGTGGAGAGGAGATCGACCGAGAAGAGATCGTTGTCCGCGGCCGTGTCGTAGGTGGGGAGCTCGATCTCGCCGATCCCCGAGAACACCGCGAGGCCGTTGTTCTCCTGGAGCGTCACATAGAGGAGATCGCCATCCGGAGAAAAGCTCGCGAATTCGGGTTCGAGGCCGAGGCCGTCCTCCGCATCCGGGTGGAGGCGAAGGCCGTTGGCGAGGGCCAGCGCCTCCTCCTCGGCGCCGAAGACGAAGCTCGCGCCTTGGAGCGTGCCGCCCAGACTGCCGAGATCGAGGAGGGTGAGCGAGCCCGGCGAGTCGACCGTGACGCCGTCGTCGTCCTCGGACTCCGCGTTGAACTGGCCTTCGTTGGCCACGGCCAGAAGCCCGCCGGAGGGGGCGAGCTTCACGGAATCCGGCAGAAAGCCCACCTCGATCACCTCGGCGTTGAGCGTGCCGTCCGCGAAGAAGGCGGGCGCGTCGATCACGAGCACCACGCCCGGCGCGCGGCTGCCGTCGCTCTCCGCCAGCGTGTCGAGCGCGGCGACGATGTAGTCGGCATTCGCGTCGACCGACTGAATGCCGCCCACACCGGGAAAGTCGCCCTCGGCAAGGTCCTCGACAATCTCGGCGGCCTCGATGCTGGCGAGGAGGCTCTGGCTCGCGAGATCGAAGACGTCGATCGCACCGAGATCGCCGTTGGTGACGAAGAGGCGCCCGCCGCTGTGAGCGACGACCTCGGAGGCTCCGGAGGTTGCACCGCCGGAGCCCTCGAAGGTCTCGAAGGGCACGGCGCTCAGTTCGCGGGTCGCGCCCACGGTGTCGGTCTCGTCCATCTCGTCGGTCCCCCTTTTGGAATGTGATCCCGAATTCTATCGGAGTGGGGCTTCCCCAGCGTTCACTTTGTTGGCTCAAGACCATTCGCCGCACGCGCCAACGAACTGTGACGGCCCCGTCATCAAAGTGACGCCGCGGCCTTGGATACATCTAGACATCCAAGGGAGTGATCGCCAATGGTTGCGAGCGTGAAACTGACGGAGACCGGGGCGGAGAGCCCCGCGCCGATCCTCGAGCTTCGGGAGGTGTCGGTCACCTACCGCGACGGCACCCAAGCTCTCAGCCCGATCTCCCTCGACCTTCCCGATAAATCGGTGACCGTTCTTCTCGGCCCCTCGGGCGCGGGCAAGTCCACACTGCTGCGCACGCTCAACCTTCTCGTGCAGCCCACGACGGGCGAGGTCGTGTCCCGCGCTCACGGCCCCCTCTCGGATGCGGCGGCCATCCGCCGGCACCGGCGCGACACGGCGATGATCTTCCAGCAGCACCAGCTGATCGGCCGGCTGCCGGCGCTTCGGAACGTGCTGACCGCGCGGCTCGGCCGGCATTCGGGGTGGCGCACGCTTCTCCCCGCCTCGGAGGACGAGCGGCGCCTCGCCCTTGCCTGCCTCGACCGGGTGGGCCTCCTCGAAAAGGCGCTCAACCGGTGCGACGCGCTCTCGGGCGGGCAGCAGCAGCGGGTCGGCATCGCCCGCGCCCTCGCCCAGCAGCCCAAGATGATCCTGGCCGACGAGCCCGTGGCCTCCCTCGACCCGGCCTCCTCTGAGCGCGTCCTGGGCCTTCTCCAGCGGATCTCCCGCGAGGATGGCCTGCCGGTCGTCGTGAGCCTCCACCAGCTCGAATACGCCCGCCGCTACGCCGACCGGATCATCGGCCTCTCCGGCGGACGCCGGGTGTTCGACGACACGCCCGATCGCCTCGACGACGCCGCCCTTGCGGCGATCTACGGCGCCTGACCTCCCCCAGCCCCCCAAAAGGAGACCAGCCCATGACCCTCCGCACCACCCTCGTCGCGCTCGCCGCCGCCGCGGGCCTGGCCACCTCGGCCGCCGCCTACGATCCGGACACCCTCAAGGTCGCGCTTCTGCCCGACGAGAACGCCGCCACCGTGATCCAGGACAACAAGCCGCTGGCCGAGCACCTGGAGAAATCCCTCGGCAAGGGCATCGAGCTCATTGTCACCACCGACTACTCGTCGATGATCGAGGCCATGCGCTTCGGCCGGATCGACGTCGCCTATTTCGGCCCCGCCTCCTACACCATTGCCAAGGACCGGATGCAGGGCGGCGAGCTCGACATCATGCCCTTCGCCGCACGCCTTAAAGACGGCTCGACCACCTATCAGGCAGTCCTGATCGCGAATGCGGACAGCGAGATCCAGGCAATCGAGGACATCAAGGGCTCCGGCATCGACATGGCGTTCGGTGACCAGGCCTCGACCTCCTCGCATTTCGCGCCGAAGTTCACGCTGATGCAGGCCGGCATCATGCCGGGCACCGACTACAAGGACAACTTCCTCGGCGCCCACGACGCGGTGGCGGTGAACGTCCAGCGCGGCAACGCCCAGGCCGGCGGCCTCTCCCGCCCGATCTTCGAGAGCCTTATCGAGCGCGGCATGGTCGATCCCGAGAAGGTGCGGGTCCTCGGCTACTCGGCCGACATCCCGCAGTACCCTTGGGTGATGCGCACCGATCTCACGCCCGAGATCCAGGAGGGCATCAAGGCCGCCTTCTTCAGCCTGACGCCCGGCACGCCCGAGGGCGACGCGGTGCTGACGCCCTTCAAGGCCGACGGCTTCGCCGAGATCACCGATGCGGATTACGACATCATTCGCGACATCCGTTCGAACGTCACGAACTGATCTGCGCAGGCGCCGGGGTCCGCCCCGGCGCCGCCCCGCTCAGGAGGCTGCGATGACCGAGACCCTCTCCACCGACACGCCGCGCGAGACCGTCGACGCCATCCTCGCCCAAGAGCGGCGCGGCCGGCTCGGCCGCCTCGGCCAGCTGGCGCTCGTGATCGTCGCCGTGATCGTCTGCCTCTGGGTCACCGAGTTTCTGAACGGTGAGCGCATGGCCGAGGGTCTGCCGGCGATCGGCGTCCTCCTCGGCGAGATGGTGCCGCCGGATTTCTCACGATGGCAGGCCTGGGTGGGCCCTTTGGTCGACACCGTGGCGATGTCCGTCGCCGGCACCGCCGTGGCGGTCGCGCTCTCCCTGCCGCTCGGCTTTTTGGCCGCGCGCAACACCACCCCGCATCCCATCGCCTATCAGGTGGCCAAGCTCATTCTCAACACGCTCCGCGCCGTGCCCGAGCTCATCATGGGCATCGTCTTCGTGGCTGCCGTGGGCTTCGGGATGCTGCCCGGCGTGCTGGCCCTCGGCCTCCACTCGGCCGGCATGGTCGGAAAGTTCTTCGCGGAATCGATCGAGCACGCGCACCCGGCCCCGGTCGAGGCCGCGCGGGCCACGGGCGCGAGCCCCTTCCAGGTGGTGACCCACGCGATCCTGCCCCAGGTGTTTCCCCAGTTCGCCGATGTCACGATGTACCGCTGGGAGTACAATTTCCGCGCCTCCACCGTGATGGGCATGGTGGGCGCGGGCGGCATCGGAACCGAGCTGGTCGGCTCCCTGCGCCTCCTCGACTATGCGCAGGTGGGCGCGATCCTCCTGGTGATCCTTGCCGCGGTGACCCTCGTCGACGGGCTCTCGAGCCTCCTTCGCCGCCGTCTCACCTGAGCCTGCGACGCAATCGCCCGCCGGGGTGTCGCCGCCGGTCTTGTCGGCGGCGCTGACGGCTGCTAGCCAACGCGAGGGACGAGGCCCGGCATCGGGCCGACCGGAGGGTCCCGCGCCCCGACCCATGTCCGGGGGGTGCGTGGCCATCGTCTGGAGCGTATGAGCTCGCTCGGCCGCGTCCACCCTGGAAGCTAAGGAGTGACGCCATGCGCCTGATTTCGTTCCTCGCCCCCGCGATCCTCGCCCTCGCGGCCCTTCCCGCCACAGCCCATGAGGGGCACGGCGCCCCCGCCGGCTATCACCACGGCGAGCCCGCGATCCTGCTCGTCGCCGTTCTGGCCGTCGCGCTCATCCTCCGCCGGATCTGGCGGTGAACCGCATTGGCGTGATGGTCTGCGGCCATGGCTCGCGGTCGCAATCGGCGGTCGACGAGTTCGCGGCTCTGGTGGAGCAGCTGCCGGGGCGGCTGCCCGGATGGCCCGTGGAGCACGGCTATCTCGAATTCGCCAACCCGGTGATCCGCGACGGGCTCGACAAGCTCCGCGCCCAGGGGTGCGACCGCATCCTGGCCGTGCCGGGCATGCTTTTCGCCGCCATGCACGCCAAGAACGATATCCCGTCGGTCCTCAACACCTACGCTGCCGAGCACGGGATCACCGTGGAGTACGGCCGCGAGCTGGGGGTGGACGCCAAGATGGTCCGCGCGGCCTCGGAGCGGATCGCTACGGCCCTGGCGGAGGCCGACGCCCGCGCCCCCGTGCCGCGCCACGAGACCTGCCTCGTCGTGATCGGCCGCGGCGCCTCGGACCCGGACGCGAACTCCAACGTCTCCAAGATCGCCCGGCTGTTGTGGGAGGGGATGGGCTTCGGCTGGTGCGAGACCGGCTATTCCGGGGTGACCTTCCCGCTGGTGGAGCCCTGTCTCGAGCATGTCGCGCGCCTCGGCTATCGGCGCGTGGTCGTGTTCCCCTATTTCCTCTTCTCCGGGATCCTGATCGACCGGATCTACGGCTTCACCGACATGGTGGCCGAGCGCCATCCGGGGATCGACTGGGTGAAGGCCTCGTATCTCGGCGACCATCCGATGGTGCTCGAGACCTTCGCGGAGCGCGCGCGCGAGATCCTCGAGGGCGAGACCGCGATGAACTGTGCGCTCTGCAAGTACCGCACCCAGGTGCTGGGCTTCGAGGCCGAGGTGGGCGCGCCCCAAGAGAGCCACCACCACCATGTGGAGGGGCAGGGCGCCTCGGCGCCCGGCTCCAACGTGGCGGACTGCGCGCTCTGCGACAGCTTTTGCACCGGCGCCTGCCGGCTGGAGGCGGCGGACGCGCATGCCCATGCGCATGGGCACGACCACTCCCACGATCACCACCACCATCACGCGCCCTACCCCCATGCGGACCACCCCCTGGGGCCGGAGAGCGTGCGCAAGCTCCGGTCGGGCCACGGGTGACGGCGGCTCTCTTCGACAGCTATCTGATGGTCGACTGGTCGGCGGCGGCCTCGCCCAAGACCGGGGCGGACAGCATCTGGTGGGCGCATCTCCGCGCCGACGGGTCGGAGGCCGCGCAGGCCAACCCGCCCACCCGCGCGCAAGCGATGGCCGAGATCCGCGCGGTGCTCGCGGCCGAGGCCGATGCGGGGCGCCGCGTGCTCGCCGGGTTCGACTTCCCCTTCGGCTACCCCGCCGGGGTGGCCGCACGGCTCTCGGGCGGGGGCTGGGCCGCGCTCTGGGCCCGGCTCGCGGCGGCCCTACCCGAGACGCCGGACAACCGGACGGAACGCTTCGCCGTGGCCGCCGGGCTCAACGGGGCTTGGCAGGCGGACGGCCCCTTCTGGGGCAATGGCGGCCGGAGCGACCATCCCGGCCTCCCGCGGCTTAAGCCCGCCGGCTATGGGGCGGCGCTGCCCCCGGAATGGCGGATCGTGGAACGGCGCCAACGCGCGATCCCCGGGGCCAAACCCAAATCCGTGTGGCAGCTCGCGGGCGCGGGCTCGGTCGGCAGCCAGGCGCTCACCGGCATCGCGGCGCTCGAGCGGCTGCGCCAGGCCGCGGGCATCGCCGGCCGCGTCCAGGTCTGGCCCTTTGAGACCGGGCTCGCGGCGCCCACCGCCCCCATCTGCTTGGCCGAGGTCTACCCCTCCCTCGTGCCGGCCGAGCCCGCGCCCGGCGAGGTGAAGGACCACGCCCAGATCCGCGCGATCGGCCAGGCCCTGCGGCAGCGGGACCAGGCCGGGGCGCTCGCCGCCCTCTTCCGCGCCGACGATCTCACCGACCCCGCCGAGCGCGCGGCCGTGGCCTCGGAGGAGGCCTGGATCCTCGGCGCCGGTGCGGGTCTCGCGCGGGGAGCCCCGCGGCCGCTCCGCTACGAGCGGGACCCCAAGCGGATCTACGCCCAGAGCTTCGCCGCCGTGCGGGAGGTTTGCCGGCTCAGCCACTTGCCGGACGATCTTCACGATGTGGCGCTGCGCCTCGTTCACGCTTGCGGCCGGCCGGAGACCACGGACCGCCTGGCCTGGTCGGCCGATGCCGGGCGGGCCGGGCGCGCGGCCCTCGAGGCAGGCGCCCCGGTGCTGTGCGACTGCGAGATGGTGGCGAGCGGCATCACGCGCGCCAAGCTCCCCCGCGCCAACCCCGTCCTTTGCGCCCTCAACGACCCGCGCACGCCGGACCACGCCCAAGCCATCGGCAACACCCGCTCGGCGGCCGCGGTCGAGTTCTGGGCCGAGCACATCGCGGGCGCCGTCGTGGCCATCGGCAACGCACCCACCGCGCTTTTCCATCTTCTCGAACTCCTCGACGCCGGGTGGCCGCGTCCGGCGCTCATCCTCGGCTTTCCGGTGGGCTTCGTGGGCGCGGCGGAGAGCAAGGCGGAGCTTGCCGCCCGGCCCCGGGGCACCCCGTTCCTCACGCTTCGTGGCCGGGCCGGCGGATCCGCCCTCGCCGCCGCCGCCCTCAACGCGCTGGCCGCGGGCTGCGAGGACGGCGCGTGAGCATGGCCGGCGGCCCCGGGACCGTGCGGATCGACCGGGCGACCCTGCCCACGGTCGCGCTCTTCCTCTCGACCAAGGACCCAGAGCCCACCACCGTCTTCGCGGCGAGCGCCGGGGGAGACAGCGCCCTCTGGCACTTCGCCGAGGCGCGCTACCGCTCGACCGTTGCGGCGGTGGAGCGCGCGATCGGCAAACCGACGGTCGAGTTCCTCCGCACCAAGCTGACAGAGCCGCCGCCCGAGGGGCTCGACCCGATGTGGGCCCGCGCGAGCCTCTGGGAGGGCCGTGGCCACGCCGTGGTCGTCGCCCTCTCGGGCGGTCCGGGGCTCGGCCTCGAGGTCACCATCCTCCGCGGGGCTTGGGGATGAGCGGCGCGGACCGGCCTGCGCCCTGGCTCCAGATCGTCGGCATCGGGGCGGACGGCCTGGCGGGCCTCGCGCCCGCGCCACGGGCCGCGCTTCAGGCGGCGGAGGTGATCCTGGGTGGCGCACGCCACCATGCGCTGACCGCGGAGATCGTGGCGGAGCGGCTCACCTGGCCCCGCCCCTTCGACGCGATGCTCGACCGGCTCCGGGCGCTGCGCGGCCGGCGGGTGGCGGTGCTGGTGACGGGCGAGCCCTCATGGTGCTCGGCGGGCACGGCGATTGCCGCGGCGGTGCCGGAGGCCGAGCGCGCGATCCACCCCCACCCCTCGGCCTATCAACTGGCCGCCGCCCGCCTCGGCTGGGCGCTCGAAGGGGTGACGACGCTCACGGTGCATGGGCGGCGGCCGGAGGCGATCCTCCCGGCACTCCAGCCCGGCAGCCGCCTCTTGGTGCTGGCCGAGGGGCCCGAGACACCCGAGCGGGTCGCAGCCCTCCTTGTCGCGCGCGGGCTCGGGCCGAGCGCGCTCACCGTGCTGGCCGAGATGGGCGGGCCGGGAGAGCGGCGGATCGCGACGACGGCGGAGGCATGGGCTGGGCCGGCGCCGGCTTTTCACACCCTGGCCGTCGAGGTCCGCATAGGCCCGGACGCGCAGATGCAGCCCGCCGTTCCCGGCCTCGACGACGCGCTCTTCGCCCATGACGGAACGCTCACCAAGAGGGAGGTGCGCGCCGTCACGCTCGCGCGGCTCGCGCCCATGCCCGGGGCGCTCCTCTGGGATCTGGGCGCAGGGGCGGGGTCGGTCTCGGTGGAGTGGATGCGCGCGGCGCGGGACGCGCGGGCCATCGCTGTGGAGCCGCGGGCCGACCGGCGCGCCCTTGCCGCGGCAAACGCGACCGGCCTCGGCGCCCCCGAGCTCGAGATCCGCGAGGGCCGGGCGCCGGAGGCACTGGCCGACCTGCCGACGCCGGACGCGGTGTTCTTCGGCGGCGGGATCGGCGCCGAAGCCCTGCACACGGCCTGGGCGGCGCTTCCGCGCCATGGCCGGATGGTGGCCAACGCGGTCACGCTCGAGGCGGAGGCCACGCTCCTCGCGCTCAGGGCCGAGTTGGGGGGCGACCTCACCCGGCTCCAAGTCTCCCGCGCGGAGCCGCTCGGCCCCGGTTTTGCCTGGCGTCCGGCCATGGCCGTCACGCAATACGCCGCGGTGAAGCGATGAGCGGCGTGCTCTACGGCTTGGGCCTCGGCCCCGGAGATCCCGACCTCATGACGCTGAAGGCCCACCGGCTGATCAGGGCGGCCCGCGTGGTGGCCTATCCCGCCCCCGACCGGGGCGAGAGCTTCGCCCGCCGCATCGCCGCCGGCGCCATCCGGTCGGACGCCACGGAGATCGCCATCCGCGTGCCCATGCGGCCCGAGCGCGGCCCCGCCCAAGCGGCCTACGACGACGGCGCGGCCCGGATCTCGCAGCACCTCGCGGCGGGCGAGGATGTCGTCACGCTCTGCGAGGGCGATCCCTTCTTCTACGGTTCGTTCATGTATCTCCATGCGCGGCTCGCGGCGCGCTTCCCGACCGTGGTCGTCCCGGGGGTCAGCTCGCTCACGGCCTGCGCATCGGCGGCGGGGCGGCCGCTCTGCGCCCGGGGAGAGGCGCTGGAGGTGCTGCCGGCCACGCTCGCGTCCGAGGACCTGGCGCAACGGCTTGCGGGCGTGCGGTCGCGCGGTGCCGCGCTCGCCATCCTCAAGCTCGGCCGCCACCTCGCCAAGGTGCGTCGCGCACTCGAAGCCGCGGGGCTCGCGGCGGAGGCCCGGTACGTCGCGCATGCGAGCCTGCCGTCGGAGCACGCCTGCGCCCTGGCCGATGCCCCCGCCGACGCCCCCTACTTCTCGATGATCCTCGTTCCGGGAGCCGACCCCCATGCCCACCCCTGAGACGCCGCCCGCGGTCCTCCACGTCGCCGCAAGCGCCGCGCCCGCCGCCGAACGCCTGGGCGACCTCCTCGGCGTGGCGCCCCTCCGCCCGGCCGACGGGGAGGTGGGCGCGACCCTCCGCGCGCTCTTTCTCGCGGGGCGCCCGATCCTCGGCGTGATGGCCGCCGGCATCCTCATCCGCGCGCTCGCTCCGGTTCTGAGGCAGAAGGGGGAGGAGCCCCCGGTGCTCGCCGTCGCCGAGGATCTCTCCTCCGCCATCCCCCTCCTCGGCGGACATCGTGGGGCCAACGCGCTGGCCCGCCGCGTCGCGGAGGCGACCGGCGCGCATCCTGCGCTCACGACGGCGGGGGAGATCGCCCTCGGCGTTGCGCTCGACGCCCCGCCCCCAGGGTGGAGGCTTTCCACGCCCGAGGCCGCGAAGCGCGCGATGGCGGGGCTTCTGGCCGGACGGCCCGCGACGCTCTCGGGAGAGGCCGCTTGGCTCGCCCCTCTGACCCGCCGGGAGGGTGTGCGGGCTGAGCCGGGAGAGGGCCACGCCGTCACCCTTCGGGTGGCCGGGGCCCCGCCGCTCCGCTATCACCGCCCGCGGCTCGCGCTCGGGGTGGGTGCGGCGCGGGGCGCGTCGCCCGAGGAGGTTTGCGCGCTGGCCGAGGCCGCCCTCGCCGAGGCCGGTGCGGAGCCCGAGGCGGTGGCGCTTGTCGCCTCCCTCGATCTCAAGGCCGACGAGGCGGCCGTGCATGCGCTGGCGCGGCATCTCGGGGTGCCCGCCCGCTTCTTCGACGCCGCCCGGCTCGAGATCGAGACCCCCCGGCTCGCGACCCCGTCGGAGGTCGTCTTCCGCGAGGTGGGTTGCCACGGGGTGGCCGAGGCCGCGGCGCTGGCGGCCGCCGGGGCCGGCGGGCGGCTCGTGGTGGCAAAGCGCAAGAGCGCCGAGGCGACGGTAGCCCTGGCCGAGCGCGCGGAGGCCGGGCCCCTTCCAGGGCGTCCGCGGGGCCGGCTCGCGATCGTGGGCCTCGGCCCCGGCGTCCAGGATTGGCGCACACCCGAGGCCTCTCGCCTCATCTCCGAGGCCGAGGAGCTCGTGGGCTACGGCCTCTATCTCGACCTCGCGGGCCCCCTCGCCGCCGGCAAGGCTCGGACTGAGTTTCCGCTCGGCGCCGAGGAGGCGCGCTGCCGCCACGCGCTCGAACGGGCTGGGGAAGGGGCGTCGGTCGCGCTCCTCTCGTCTGGCGATGCGGGGATCTACGCCATGGCCTCTCTCGTCTTCGAGCTTCTCGACCCCGGCGGGGCCGCCCTCCCTGTCTCGCCCGCCGCGCGCCGAAGCGAGATCGTGGTGGCCCCCGGCATCTCCGCCCTCCAGGCCGCCGCGGCCCGGGCCGGCGCGCTCCTCGGCCACGACTTCTGCGCGGTCTCGCTCTCCGATCTCCTGACCCCGAGGGAGACGATCCTCGCCCGCCTCGACGCCGCGGCGCTGGGAGACTTCGTGGTGGCGCTCTACAATCCCGTGTCCGCGCGTCGCCGCACCCTCTTGGACGAGGCCAAAGCCCGGCTCCTCGCGCATCGCCCGCCGGAGACCCCGGTGCTCATCGCCCGCAATCTCGGCCGCGAGGGGGAGCGTTGCCGGCACCTTCCCCTTGCCGAACTGACGGTGGAGGCGGTCGACATGTTGAGCGTGGTGCTCGTGGGCGCATCGGGGTCCCGCACAGTGGAGAGCGGGGACAGGGCCGCGGGGGCCGGCGGGCGCTGGCTCTACACGCCCCGGGGCTACGGGCGCGCGGGCCCGCCGGAAAGCGCGGAGGCCCCCGGCCCATGACCGTCCATTTCATTGGCGCGGGGCCGGGAGACCCGGAGCTCCTCACGCTGAAGGCCCAGCGCCTCATCGCCCGCTGTCCGGTGATCCTCTACGCCGGCTCCCTCGTGCCGGAGGCGGTGATCGCCGGCGCGCCCACCGGCGCCCGCATTCGCGACACCGCGGCGATGACGCTCGACGAGATCCTGGAGGAGATCGTCGCCGCCCACAGCCGGGGCGAGGAGGTCGCGCGGGTGCATTCCGGCGACCCCTCGCTCTACGGTGCCATCGGCGAGCAGATCGGGCGGCTCCGGGCGCTCGGCATCCCTTACGCGATTGTGCCGGGGGTCCCGGCCTACGCGGCGGCGGCCGCGGCTCTCGGGCGAGAGCTCACGGTGCCGGAGGTGAGCCAGACGCTCATTCTCACCCGCACCGCGGGCAAGGCGAGCGCCATGCCCGCAGGCGAGGATCTCGCGACCCTCGGCGCCTCGGGCGCCACCCTCGCCATCCATCTCTCGATCCGCAATCTCCGCGAGATCGAGCGCCAGCTCACGCCTCTCTACGGGCCGGGCTGTCCGGTGATCGTCGCCTACCGGGTGGGCTGGCCGGACCAGCGCTTTCTGCACGGCAGCCTTGCCACGATCCGCGAGGCGGTGCGGGCGGCCAAGATCACGCGCACCGCGCTCGTCTTCGTCGGCCCCGCGCTCGCCTCGGAGATGGGCCGGGAGAGCGCCCTCTACGACGGGGCGCACCCCCACATCCTGCGGCCGGAACGGCGGGGCTGACCGGTCACCCGGGCGCGATCGCATGGGCGAAGGAGCCCGACACGCGCCCCACGACCTGGCCGATCTGGCCGAGATCGGCGCCGGCTGCATCGGTGGCGCGGAAGAGCGGGGGCGCCGGACCGGCCGCCGTCACGGTGGCGTAATGGAACTCGTGCCCTCGAAGCGCGCCCCGCCAGGGTGGACCGAGCGCCTGGAGCCGCCGGTATCCGAGTGTCAGGCGGCGCGCGGCAAAGCTCGTCTCCACCGGCAGGAGCCCGAGCATCGCGTGGGCATGGCCGTCGGCGTCCGTCAGCGCGCGACCGAGCGCCATGTAGCCCCCGCACTCGCCATAGATCGCGGCCCCCGACGCGGCGGCCCGCGCCATGCCGGCGCGGAACTGCCCGGCCGAGGCGAGCCGCCCGGCCCAAAGCTCGGGGTATCCGCCGGGGAGGAAGACCGCGTCGGCCTCCGGGTCCGGCGCGGCGTCGGAGAGCGGGGAGAAGTGCCGGATCTCCGCTCCCGCCGCGCGCCAATCGGCCAGGAGATGCGGATAGGCGAAGGCGAAGGCCGCGTCCTCGGCCACCGCGATGCGCTGCCCGAGGGGCGGCAGCGCGCGCGCCGCGGCGCCGGGGCGAAGGGGCCTCGCCGCGGAGAGGAGGGCGCCCAGATCCACCGCCGCGCCCACCATCTCGGCCGCCCGCGCGAGAAACTGCGGGAGCGCGGGGTGCTCCCGGGCAAGGACGAGGCCGAGATGCCTCTCCGGCAGCGCAAGGCCGGGGTCGCGCGGCACTTGGCCGAGGACCGGAACGCCAGCCCGGGCGAGCGCGGTCGCCGCCATCTCCCCATGCGCCGGCGTGCCCACGCGGTTGAGGATCGCTCCGGCGAGCTCGAGCCCTGGGCGAAGGGCGCGGAGGCCCATGGGCGCAAGGGCGGCGGACTGCGCGCTCCGGGCGATGTCGAGAAGGAGGACGACCGGCAGCCCGAGCGCCTCGGCGAGATCGGCCGCCGAGCCGGCGCCGTCCGGCCGCGCGCCGTCGAGCACCCCCATCGCCCCCTCGACGAGGAGGAGATCGCCCGGGGCAGCCGCGGCCCGGGCGCAGAGGCTTTCCCGGTCCATCGCCCACGCGTCGAGGGTGGTGGAGGGGCGCCCGGTGGCCGCCGCGTGGAACTCTGGGTCGATGTAGTCCGGCCCGCTCTTGCCCGCCGCCACCTGCACCCCGCGCGCTCGGAGCGCGCCGAGAAGGCCGAGGGTCACCACCGTCTTGCCCGCGCCGGAGGCGGGCGCCGCGAGGAGGAGCCCCCGAGGGCTCATGCCCGGTCGGCGGAGCGGGGGAGCGCCATGCCGAGGGGGTCCGGGTCCGGCACGCCCTCGCCGCGCGCCTGGGCGATCCAGTCGAGCGCCTGGGAGAGGAGCGCGACCCGGCCGATCACCACGATGGCCGGCGGCTCGAGCCCCACCGCATCCCCCGCCGCGCGGGCGAGGGTGGTCGTGACCCGGCGCATATCGGCCCGCGTGGCGTTGGTGACGATCGCCACGGGCTCGTCGGCCGGGCGCCCCGCCGCGAGGAGCGCGGCCGAGATCCGCGGGAGGTGCTTCATCGCCATGTAGAGGACGAGGACTGGCGATCCGCGGGACAGCGCCTCCCAATCGAGCGCGGAGGGCACCGCGCCGGACTGGTCGCGGCCCGTGACGAAGGTCACGGCCTGGTTCACGTCGCGGTGGGTGACCGGGATGCCCGCATAGGCGAGGCCGCCGATCCCCGCCGTGATCCCCGGCGTCACCCGGATCGGCACGCCCGCCTGCACCAGGGTTTGCGCCTCCTCCCCGCCGCGACCGAAGACAAAGGGGTCCCCGCCTTTCAGCCGCAGCACGCGCTTGCCCGCCCGCGCGAGCTCCACCAGGCGCAGCGAGATCGCGCGCTGCTTGGGCGAGGGCTTGCCGCCGCGCTTGCCGGCATACTCCACGGCCACCCCAGGGCGTCGCCAGTCGAGAATCGTCGCGTCCACCAGCGCGTCGTAGACGATCACATCGGCCTGTCGGAGCGCGTTGAGCCCGTGGAGGGTGAGGAGCCCGGGGTCGCCCGGCCCCGCGCCCACGAGCCAGACGAGCCCGGGCGGGAAGCTCGGCCAGGCGCCATCCGGCAGCGTGGGAATCTCGAAGGGCGTGGTCATCGCAGGCACGATAGGCAAGGGGGGCGCGGCTGTCAGGGCGGCAGATGCGCCGCGGGGGCCCGGATAGCGCGGGCCCGCGGAAATGTGTAGCCTCGCTTGCATGCGGGACCGGACCCCTGAGCGCAACGATGGAGACCTCCGCACCGGCTACACCACCGGGGCCTGCGCGACCGCGGCAGTCACGGCGGCCTGGCGGCGGCTCCTCGGCGGGCCCTGGGCCAATCCGGTCGCGATCCGCCTGCCCGGCGGCGCGCCGGCGGTGTTCGCGCTCGCCGAGGCGCTGGAGGGGCCGGGATGGGCCTTGGCGGCGGTGACGAAAGACGCGGGCGACGACCCGGATGTGACCCACGGCGCTCTCATCCGCGCCGAAATCCGCCCGGGCGGCCCGGGGATCGTCTTCCGCGCGGGCGAGGGGGTCGGCACGGTCACGCGACCCGGGCTGCCGATCCCGCCGGGAGAGCCGGCGATCAACCCCGTGCCCCGGCAGATGATGGCCGCCGCGGTGGCGGAAGAGGCCTCGCGGGCCGGAGCCTCGGCGGATGTGGAGATCACCCTCTCCATCCCCGGGGGGGCGGAGATTGCCCGTCGCACCTGGAATCCGCGGCTCGGCATCGAGGGCGGGCTCTCGATCCTCGGCACCACGGGGATCGTCAAGCCCTATTCCTGCGCGGCCTGGATCGCGTCGATCCATCGTGGGGTGGATGTGGTACGGGCCGGCGGGCTCGCCCACGCCGTGGGCGCCACCGGCTCCACCTCCGAGCGCGCGGCCCAGGCCCGTCTCGGCCTGCCGGACCATGCCATGCTGGATATGGGCGATTTCGCCGGCGGGCTCTTGAAGTACCTCCGCGCGCATCCGATCCCGCGGCTGACCCTGGCTGGCGGGTTCGCCAAGCTCACGAAGCTGGGGCAGGGTGCGCTCGACCTCCACTCCGCCCGGAGCCAGGTGGACTTCGCCGCCCTCGCAGGCCTCGCCGAGGGGCTCGCGCCGGCCGATCGGATCGCGCGGGCCAACACGGCGATGGAGGCGCTGGCCCTCGCCGGGCCCGACCTGGCCGCCCGCGTGGCGACGGCCGCCCGTGCGACGGCCCTCGCGACGCTCCGCGGCGCCCCGGTGGAGGTCGATGTCCTGGTGGTCGACCGCGGGGGCCGGATCGTGGCCCAGAGCGGGCCGGAGGACCCATGACCCGGCCCCGGCTGCTCCTCCTGGCCGGGACGGCGGAGGCGCGGCGCCTCGCAGAGGCCCTGGCCGCGCGGGGCGGTGTCGCGGTGACGGCGGCGCTCGCCGGGCGCACGGCGGCGCCGCCGGTCTATCCCGTGCCCCTCCGAACCGGTGGGTTCGGCGGCGCAGACGGGCTCGCCCGTCACCTCGCCGAGACCGGGACCGACCTTTTGGTCGACGCCACGCATCCTTTCGCCGCCCGCATCTCCGCCTCGGCCGCCACAGCCGCCCGCCGGCTCGGGCTCCCGGCCCTGCGGCTCGAGCGCCCGGCCTGGACCCCGCGGCCGGCCGACCGATGGACGGAGGTGCCGACCCTCGACGCCGCCGCCCGTTGCCTGCCTAAGGGCGCCCGCGCCTTCCTCGCCGTCGGGCCAGGCTCGGCCGCGCCCTTCCTCGCGCGCCGCGACGTCGCCCTCATCCTTCGGAGCATCGAGGCCTGGGCGCCACCGTCATGCGCGCCGCAGCTCCGGCTCGTCCGGGGCCGCCCGCCTTTCACGCTCGAGGAGGAGATCGCGACCTTCCGCTCCCACGCCGTCACCCATCTCGTCGCCAAGAACGCCGGGGGCGCGGAGGGCCGCGCCAAGCTCGACGCCGCGGCGGCGCTCGGCATCTCGGTTCTCCTCGTCGCCAGACCCGCGCCTGCGGCCCGGCCGCTCCCGACCCTGGCGACGGTGGAGGAGGCCCTGGCCTGGGTCGCGTCTCAGATCGCGCATCCCGGTGGCGTCACGCAGCCTTGACAAGTCGTCGGCCAACGGGACTGTTAAAGGCGAGGTGCCTGGCGTCGGACGGCCGTCCCGGCCAGGTGAAAAGGGAATGCGGAGGTGCCGACCCAGTTCGGGGGCGCCCAGCCGCAGCCGCCCCCGCGACTGTGTGCGGAGAGCGCCCGCCGAAACTGCCACTGGCGCCGGATCCTCCGGCTCTGGGAAGGCATGGCGACGCGCGACGACCCGCGAGCCAGGAGACCTGCCTCGATGCGGAAACCAGACGCGCCGTCGGGTGGGACGGCCGGGGAGACGACGGATGACCAGCCATACGAGGGCCCGGTGAGCGCGGCCGCCCCCCCGGTCTTCGGCCCCGCCTTCCGGGCGGAGTTCGCAGATCTCTTGCGCTGGCGCCGGGATGTCCGCCGGTTCCGCACAGACCCTGTGCCGGAGGCCACGGTGTCCCGCCTGATCGCCCTGGCCGGCACCGCGCCCTCCGTCGGGCTCTCGGAGCCCTGGCGTTTCGTCCTCGTCGAGAGCCCGGAGGCCCGCGCTCGCATCGCCCGGAGCTTCGAGGCGGCCAACGCCCGGGCCCTCGCCGCCCGCGGGGCCGACCGCGCCGCCTATGCCCGGCTGAAGCTCGCGGGGATCGACCGGGCGCCTGTCCAGATTGCCGTTTTTGCGGCGGAGGACGACCCCAAGGGCCGCGGCCTCGGCGCCGCCACCATGCCCGAGACGCGCCGCTACTCGGTCGTCTGCGCCATCATGCTTCTCTGGCTCGCCGCGCGCGCCGAGGGGCTGGGGCTCGGCTGGGTCTCGATCCTCGACCCCGACGACATCCGCCTCGCCGCCCGCGCGCCCGAAGATTGGGCGCCGGTTGCCTATCTCTGCCTCGGCTGGCCCGAGGAGAACCACGATGACGCCGAGCTTGCCCGCGCCGGCTGGGAGCCCCGCGAGCACTGCGCCGGCCGCGTTCACCGCATCTGACCCCGAGAGAGGACCGCCATGCCCGCCAAGATCCCCGCCACCGTCGTCACCGGCTTCCTCGGCGCCGGCAAGACCACGCTCATCCGCCACCTCCTCACCCATGCCGAGGGGCGCCGCATCGCGCTCGTCATCAACGAGTTCGGCGATCTGGGGGTCGACGGGGAGATCCTGAAGGGCTGTGGCGACATCGCCTGCCGCGAGGAGGACCTCGTCGAGCTCTCCAACGGCTGCATCTGCTGCGCGGTGGCCGACGAGTTCGTGCCGACGATTGAGCGGCTGATCGCGCGCGAGACCCCGCCCGACCACATCGTGATCGAGACCTCGGGCCTCGCCCTGCCGCAGCCCCTTCTCCGCGCGTTCCAATGGCCGGGGATCCGCCCCCATGTGACCCTCGACGGGGTGGTCGCGGTGGTGGACGGCCCAGCCGTGGCCTCGGGCGCCATGGCCGCCGATCCGGAGGCGGTCGACCGGCAGCGGGCGGCGGATGAGAGCCTCTCCCACGCAACCTCGCTCGCCGATCTCTTCGAGGACCAGATCGCCTCGGCCGATCTGCTCGTCGTCTCCAAAGCCGATCTCCTCGGCACGGCGGCGGCGGAGGCCCTGGGCGCCCGGCTTGCGGCCACGGCGCGCCCCTCCGTGCGGGCGGTGAGCGCGGCGCAGGGCGTGGTCGACCCGGCGGTGCTGCTCGGCCTCGGCCTGGCGGTGGAGGACGATCTCGAGGCCCGCGAGGCGCCCAATCACCATCACCACCACGACCATGATCACGACCACCACCATCACGATCACCATCACGATCACGGGCACGACGCGTTCGAGACCTTCGTGGTGGATCTGCCGGAGGTTCCCTCGCGCGAGGCCGTGATCGCCCGCGTGGAGGCGACCCTCGCGGCACACCCGATCCTGCGGCTGAAGGGCTTCGCGGCGGTGGCGGGCAAGCCCGCGCGCCTCCTTCTCCAGGCCGTTGGCCCCCGGCTCGATGCGCGGTTCGATCGCCCTTGGGGCGCGGACGAGCCCCGTCGCTCTCGCCTCGTCGTGATCGGCCCCGTGGGCCTCGACCGGGCCGGGATCGTCGACGCCCTCGCCGGCACCGAGGCCGTGGCCGCCGAATGACCGAGGCGCTCACCCTCGCCGCGGTCCACCCCCTCTCCGGCGACGCGCTGGCGATGATCGGGGAGAGCGAGGCCGAGCTCGCCGGGCTGTACCGGCCGGAGGTCCGATCCGCCTTCTCGCCCGAGGAGCTGGTGACGGCGGAGGTGCGTTTCCTCGTGGCCCGGCGCGGGGGGCGACCGGTGGGGTGCGGCGGGGTCGCGCGCTGTGAGGGGTATGGAGAACTCAAGCGGATCTTCACCACCCGCGCGGCCCGGGGCACCGGGGTGGCGCGCGCCCTGGTGCGCGAGCTCGAGGCGACCGCCAGATCGCTCGGCTTGCCCGTGATGCGGCTCGAGACCGGGCTCGCAAGCCCCGACGCCATCGCCCTGTACGAGCGTTTGGGCTACCGTCGACGCGGCCCCTTCGGCGCCTACGAGGAGAACGGCTCCAGCGTCTTCATGGAAAAGCCGCTCTGATGCACCTCCTCGCGGCGACCCCTGGGGCGGTGTCGGACGGCACCGAGCCGGTCGACCCGGATCAGAGCCCGGCGGACCTCGTCGTCCTCTCCGCGGCGGACAGCGAGCTCGCCAGCCTCGCCGCCGCGCGCGCCGCCCTCGGCGCCCAGGCGCCGACGCTCCGGCTCGCAAGCCTCGCATGGCTCGCGCACCCCTACGCGGTCGATCTGTATCTCGAGAAAACCGCGCTCCGATCCCGCCTCGTGGTGGTCCGCCTTCTCGGCGGTCGGGGCTATTGGAGCTACGGCCTCGAGCAGTTCGCCACGCGACTGCGTCTCGCGGGCGTGCCCTTCGCCGCGCTGCCGGGCGACGACAAGCCGGATCCTGAGCTCGCCGGCCTCTCGACCCTGGCCGAGCCGGCGCGGGAGGCGCTCTGGAGCTATCTCGTGGAGGGTGGGCCGGAGAACGCCCGGCATTTCCTGCGCTTGTCTGGGCATCTTCTCGGCACGGGCGAGGCGCCGCCGCCGCCGCGGCCTCTGCCCCGCGCGGGCCCCTATTGGCCGGGCGCCGAGACGCCCGATCTCGCCGCGCTCACGCGGCACTGGACCCCCGGCGCGCCGGTGGCCGCCCTTGTGTACTATCGGAGCCTTCTCCTCGGCGGGGGGCTCGACCCCATCGACCGCCTGGTGGAGACGCTCGCCTCGGAGGGTCTCAACCCGCTGCCCGTCGCGGTGGCGTCGCTCAAGGATCCGGTGTCCACCGCCACGCTCGCGCGCCTCTTCGCCGAGGCCCCGCCGGATGTGGTGCTGAACGCCACCGGCTTCGCGGTCGGCCGGACGGGGGAGGGCACCGTGCTCGATGCGCCAGGGCGCCCGGTCCTCCAGGTGGTGCTTTCGGGCGAGAGCGAGCCGGCCTGGGCCGAGGGACTCCACGGCTTGCGCGCGCGCGACCTCGCGATGAGCGTCGCGCTGCCGGAGATCGACGGGCGGGTGCTCGCCGGCGCCGTGGGCTTCAAGGCCGAGGCCTATCGCGACGCGGACACCGAGTGCCCCATCGCTGTCCATCGGGGGCAAGGGGAGCGCATCGGCCATGCCGCGCGCTTGGCCGCCGCCTGGGCCCGGCTCGGCCGGCTGGACCCGCGGGAGCGCCGCGTGGCGCTCGTCCTCGCCAACTACCCCAATCGCGACGGGCGTCTGGCCAACGGGGTGGGCCTCGACACCCCGGCCTCCGCCATCCGGGTGCTCGGCGCCTTGGCCGAGGCCGGCTACGCCGTGGAGGGCGCGCCCGACACATCCGCGGACCTCATGCGCCGGATCCTCGCGGGCCCCACCAACTGGCTGCCGGACCGGGCCGCGCGCAAAGGCGGCGTGCGCCTCTCCCTCGATGCCTACCGGCGCGCCTATGCCCGTCTGCCAGAGCTCACGCGGGAGGCGGTCGCGGCGCGTTGGGGCCCTCCGGAGGACGACCCATTCCTCGGCGAGGACGGCTTCGCGCTGTCGGTGCTCAGCTTCGGTGGGGTCGTCCTCGGCCTCCAGCCCGCCCGCGGCTACAACATCGACCCCGAGGCGACCTACCACGCGCCAGACCTGCCGCCCCCGCACAACTACCTCGCCTTCTACATCTGGCTGCGCACGGCGTTCGGGGCGCATGCCCTCGTGCATCTCGGCAAGCACGGCAATCTCGAATGGCTGCCGGGCAAGGCGCTCGCCCTCTCCGAGGCCTGCTTCCCCGAGGCCGTGATGGGCCCGATCCCCCATCTCTACCCGTTTATCGTGAACGACCCCGGCGAGGGCACCCAGGCCAAGCGGCGGACCTCCGCGGTGATCGTCGATCACCTCACCCCACCCCTCACCCGCGCCGAGAGCTACGGGCCGCTTGCCGAACTCGAGGGCCTGATGGACGAACTTGCCGAGGCCCAGGCGCTCGACCCGAAACGCGCCAGGCATCTGAGGCGCGAGATCCTCGAGCGGCTCGCGGGGGGGATCGGCGCGGATGCGGGCCTTGCGCCAGAGGCGGACGACGCCGAGACGCTCCGCAAGCTCGACGCCTGGCTCTGCGAGGTGAAGGAGGCGCAGATCCGCGACGGCCTCCATGTGTTCGGCGCGGCGCCGGAGGGTCGGCTGGCGCGCGACCTCGTCGTGGCGCTGGCGCGCCTGCCGCGGGGGGAGGGCGCCTCGCTCCATCGCGCCATCGCCGACGATCTCGGGCTCGGGATCGACCCCCTCGCCGCGGCGTTGGGCGACCCGTGGGAGGGCCCCCGCCCCGGCGTCCTCACCGGCCCCGGCCCGTGGCGGCACACGGGCGACACGGTGGAGCGGATCGAGGCGCTCGCGGCCCGCATCGTCGAGGGCCGCGCCGAGGTGCCGGGCCCCGCCTCCGCCGCCGTGCTCGAGGAGATCCGAACGCGGCTCGCCCCCATGGTCGCGGCCTCGGGCCCTGCGGAGATCGCCGGCCTCCTCGCCGGGCTCGACGGCCGCTTCCTGCCCCCAGGCCCTTCCGGCGCGCCGACCCGCGGGCGGCCGGACGTCCTCCCGACGGGGCGGAACTTCTTCTCCGTCGACACCCGCGCCGTGCCCACCCGCGCGGCCTGGGAGCTCGGCTGGCGCTCGGCCTCGGCCCTCCTCGACCGTCATCTGGAGGAGGAGGGGGACTGGCCGCGCAGCCTCGCCCTCTCGGCTTGGGGCACGGCCAACATGCGCACGGGCGGGGACGACATCGCCCAAGCGCTCGCGCTGATGGGCGTGCGCCCCACCTGGGACGAGGCCGCGCGCCGGGTCACCGGCTTCGAGATCCTGCCGCTCGACAGCCTCGGGCGGCCGCGGGTGGATGTGACGCTGCGCATCTCCGGCTTCTTCCGCGACGCGTTCCCCGAGCAGGTGGATCTCGTGGCCTCCGCCGCCCGCGCCGTGATGGCGCTCGACGAGCCCGCGGCCGGGAACCCCGCCGCGGCCCGCTTCCGGCGCGAGGCCGCCGAGACCGGCCCGGAGCGCGCGGGCCACCGGGTGTTCGGCTCCAAGCCCGGGGCCTATGGCGCGGGGCTTCAGGCGCTCATCGACGAGAAGCTCTGGCAGGACACCGGCGATCTCGCGGAGGCCTATCTTGCCTGGGGCGGCTACGCCTATGGCGCGGGCGCGGCCGGCGCTCCGGCGCGGGCGGAGCTCGAGACCCGGCTCGCCGAGGCCGAGATCGTCCTCCACAACCAGGACAACCGGGAGCACGACCTCCTCGATTCGGACGACTACTACCAGTTCGAGGGCGGCCTCGCGGCCACGGTCGAAACCCTCTCGGGCCGCCGGCCCAAGATCTACCACGCCGACCACGCACGCCCGGAGCGCCCCGTGATCCGCACCCTCGAGGAAGAGATCGCCCGCATCGTCCGCGCCCGGGTGGTCAACCCCAAATGGATCGCCGGCTGCAAGCGCCACGGCTACAAGGGCGCCTTCGAGATGGCCGCGAGCGTGGACTACCTCTTCGCCTTCGCGGCCACCACCGGGGCCGTGCGCACCCATCAGTTCGACCTTGTCCACGACGCCTATCTGGCCGACGACGCCACCCGCGCCTTCCTTGAGGAGGCCAACGCCCCGGCCCTCCGGGAGATCGCCCAGCGTCTTCGAGAGGCGATCGAGCGCGGGCTCTGGCAGCCGCGGTCGAACGCCGCCCGCGCGCTGCTCGACCGGTTGGCTGATGGGTGAGCCGCGCGAGATCCGTCGCGTTGGCCCCGCGGACGGGCCGTGGGAGGAGGTGCGCGCGCTTCTCCTCGGGGCCTATGCCTACATGGAGGGGCGGATCGACCCGCCCTCGTCGCTCACGCGCTTCGGCGTGGCGGAAATGCGCGCGGCCGCCGCCCAGGGGCCCGTGCTCCTGGCCATGGACGGACCCCGCCCGGTCGCCTGCCTTTTTGCCGCGCCGCGGGGGGGCGCGCTTCACCTCTCGAAGATCGCCGTCGCGCGCGAGGTCCGGGGGCAGGGACTTCTCCGCCGGCTGCTCGTGGAGGCAGACCGGGAGGCCCGGGCCCGCGGCCTCGCCACCCTTACGCTCGAGAGCCGGATCGAGCTCACCGAGACCCACGCCGCCTTCCGCCGGCTGGGCTTCGTCGCGATCGGCACCACCGCGCATCCCGGCTATGATCGCCCGACGAGCGTCAGCTTTCACAGGCCCGTTCCCGCTGTCTCGGAGACCGCCCCATGAGCCCGATGAGTGACGACCCCGAGAAACGCGGACACTGCCTCTGCGGCGCCGTCCGCTTCGCCTACACCGGCCCCGAGACCTGGCGCGCGCACTGCCATTGCGAAAGCTGCCGGCGCCAATGCGCCGCCCCCTTCACCACCTTTCTCGGCGTGCCGACCGCAGCCTTTGCCTGGACGGGCAAAACCCCGGCCACCTATGTCTCCTCGCCGGGCGTGCGCCGCCTCTTCTGTCCCGTCTGCGGCACGCCCGTCGCCTTTGAGGCGGACCGCTATCCGGACGAGATCCACCTCTACGCGGCGCTCCTCGAGGACAGCCGGGACTTCCAGCCCCGCGGCCACCTCCATTGGGAGGAGCGGGTGCCCTGGGTCCACATCGTGGACGACCTCAAGAAGAAGGAGGGCTCGATGTGACGCCCATCGGCATCCTCGGCGGCATGTCCTGGGCCTCCACGGCGCTCTATTACGAGCGGCTCAATCGGGAGGCCCAGCGCCGCCTCGGCGGGCTGCACTCGGCGGAGATTCTCCTCCGATCCGTCGACTTTGCGCCCATCGCCGAGATGCAAACTGCGGGGGATTGGGAGGCCGCGGGCGCGCGCCTCGCGGTCGAGGCCCAGGCGCTCGAACGGGCGGGCGCGGGGCTGCTCCTCCTCGCCACCAACACCATGCACAAGGCCGCGGGCCCCATCGCGGCGGCGCTGACCATCCCCTTCCTCCACATCGCCGACGCCACGGCCGCCGCCATCCGGGCGGCCGGCCACACGCGCCCCGGCCTCATGGCCACCGCCTACACGATGGAGCAGGACTTCTACACCGGCCGCCTCGCCGCCCACGGGCTCGCACCCCTGGTTCCGGAGGCAGGCGACCGTGCCACCACCCACCGCATCATCTACGACGAACTCTGCCGGGGACAGATCCGGGCCGAAAGCCGCGCCGCCTACGAGGCCATCGCCGGCCGCCTCGCCGCGCGCGGGGCCGACGGCCTCATCCTCGGCTGCACCGAAGTGGGCCTCCTCCTCTCCGAGGCCAACAGCCCGCTCCCCGTCTTCGACACCACCCTCATCCACTGCGACGCCGCCCTCGATGCGGCCCTGGAGCCACGCCCATGACCGACACGCCCGATCCCGACCTCGCCCGTCACGCCGAGAAGATGGCCAAGAAGAAGGCCTCGCGTGACAAGATCATGGCCACGAAAACCGGCGAGAAAGGCCTCGTCATCGTTCACACCGGCAAGGGCAAGGGCAAATCGACCGCGGCCTTCGGCATGATCTTCCGCTGCATCGCGCATGGAATGCCCTGCGCCGTGGTGCAGTTCATCAAGGGCGGCATGGCGACGGGCGAGCGCACGCTGATCGAGGAGCGCTTCGGCGATGTCTGCCAGTTCCACACCATGGGCGAGGG
>CAYXPI010000038.1:0-24744 GCA_964467005.1 uncultured Limibaculum sp.
GCTGCAATCGCACTGCAGAGGTCAGGGGTTCGAATCCCCTCGGGTCCACCATCCCGCGGTCGAGGGTACGAGAGCCTCGAAACCTTTAAAAGGATGGGCTTTCGGGCGGTTGGAAACGTGTTTTCGACGCTCTTGAACGGTGTGCTCTCCAGCTCTCTCCGCTCCTTGATCCGAACCCGTTTGGCTTCAAGCCGCTTGATCTCCTTCTCAGAGGCTGACATCACCGCGGGGCTGTGCGGCTCGGTGATCCGTGCGACCACAGCGGCAACCCTCTCTTCGAGCCGATGTATGGCCGGGGCGCCGTGCCAAGCCTTCGCTTATCCCAGGCAGCTCTCAGCATGTCGAAGTGGATCCGGTCTGCGATGTGTGATGCCAAGACGTCAACACCAACCCATCGCATGTTGGGACGCGGTCGGTTGAGGCGGCCAACATGGCCTTGCCTGAGCGCGAGAGATGCCAGCCGCGGCGCTCGTGCGTTCTCCAAGCCCTTCTTGGCGTCCTCGACCCAGCGGTCTCGGATGGCGCGGGATCGAAGGCGCGGCTCGCCTCCGCCATCGTCGTCTTGCCTTGGATGATCTCGACCACGAGCGCGCTCTTGCGCTCCGCGGCCCAGCGCTTGATGCCGCCTTCCATCGTGATGCGCATGGCTGCCGCCCCGTCTCGAGCATGAGCAGAAATGCACTGGGTCGATACCGGAGTTCGAGGTCTCCGGTCGCCACCGAGCCAAGCGCCGTGAGCGTAAGCATCGGCGGGGCGCCGCGCCGGGGCCGCCGTCACGTCGCTTCGCGCACCCATGGCCCGACGCGCGGGGCCGCCAGAGCCTCGAGATCGCGCGCGATGTCCTCGGCGAGGCCCGCGATGCGGCCGGGCGCGTCGCGGCGCTGGGCGTAGGCGCGCAGGCCGAGGATCTCGGACTGGAGGCGGGCGGCGAGGCGCGCCGGATCGGTGTCGGCCGGGACTTGACCCGCGTCTCGCGCCGCCTCGAAGGCCTGGCGGAACATTGCCTCCACCTGACGCATCAATTCCTCCGCGGCGTCGCGCAACACCCCCTCGCCCTCGGGCGCCTCGAGCACGGTCTTCATCAGCATGCAAGCCTTCGCCGGCATGGGCGCCTCCATCGCCCGCCCGAGCCTGCGCACATGCTCGGCGAGCCCCTCCAGCGGCGTCGCGGCCGCCGACAGCGTGTCGGACAGCGCCGCGCGCGAGGTCTCGGCGTACAGCGCCAGCGCGCTGCGGAAGAGCTGCTCCTTCGAGCCGAACGCCGCATAGATCGAGCCGGGGCGCATATCCAGCGCCGCCTCGATGTCCTTGAGAGACGTGCCGGCATAGCCGCGGGTCCAGAAAAGCGACATCGCCCGCTCCAGCGCGGCGTGCCGGTCGAAGGCGGGTCTTCTCGGCATGGGTCGAGCCTCGCGAAAGACTTGAACGTCCGCTCAAATATATACTTGATCGCTCGCTCAAGTAAAGCTATGTCTCCCTCAGCGACGTTGAGCGCTCACTCAAAAACCCGATCGGAGACCGATATGGCTGATTTCACCATCCACACGCTGGACACCGCCCCCGAGGCGAGCAAGCCGCTCCTCGAGGA
Source organism: uncultured Limibaculum sp. (assembly GCA_964467005.1). Lineage (GTDB taxonomy): Bacteria > Pseudomonadota > Alphaproteobacteria > Rhodobacterales > Rhodobacteraceae > Thermohalobaculum. Next base: position 1,589 of record CAYXPI010000038.1, read on the forward strand.
TTCCCAGAAAGCCTTCGGCCGCGTGCCCGGCCTGCACGCCACGATGGCCGAGGCTCCGGCGCTGCTCGACGGCTACAAGCACCTCCATCGCCTGTTCCAGCACGAGACCAGCTTCGACAAGGACGAGCTGACCGTGGTCTGGCAGACCATCAATGTCGAACACGCGTGCCATTACTGCGTGCCCGCCCACACCGGCATCGCGAAGATGATGAAAGTGGACGACGCGATCTCGACCGCGCTCCGCGACGAGACCCCGCTGCCCAACGCGCGCCTCGAGGCGCTGCGCAGCTTCACGCTCCAGGTGGTCCGCCAGCGCGGCTTCGTGTCGGACGCCGAGGTGCAGACCTTCCTCGATGCGGGCTTCACCAAGCGGCAGGTCCTGGAGGTCGTTCTCGGCGTCGCGCAGAAGGTGATGTCGAACTACACCAACCACATCGCCCAGACCCCGGTGGACGCGCCGATGCAGGCCTTCGCCTGGGAGAAGGCCAAGAAGCCCGCCGCCTGACCGGCCACGGGGCGGGCGCCGCACGGCGCCCACCTCGGCTGGCCTAGGCGAGGGTCAACACGCCGTCGCCGATGCCGAACGCGTCGAGATCCGCGATCTCGTCGCTCGCGGCGAAGGCGGCGAGCACGTCGCCGCGGCGGAGCGCGCCGATCGCCAAGCCGCCGGCCCAGAAGTCGAGGCCGGCGGGGTCGGCCGCGCGATCCAGGCCGTTCTCGTATGCCTGGGCGATGAAGTCGCGGTCGGCGAGATCCGCGCCGTAGCGTTCGGCGAACTCGCCGCTCCGGGCAAAGCTCTCGGCAATCTCGGCAAGCGTGAGGCCCGCCTCGAGCCGGTCGCGCCAAAAGCTGATGCCGGGGACGTCGTAGGCGCGGTCGAAGCACACGGTGTAGAGATGCGCGAGCGCGGCGATCTCGGGCGCGGCGTCGAACTCGGCCGCGCCGTCGGCGAACTCGAAGCGCTCGACCGCCCGGATCACGGCGGGCTCGCCCTCGGGGCCCGAGACCGTCACCGCACCGTCGGCGATGTCGATCCGGCTGCCCCCGAGGGTCGCAGGGATCGCGAGCGCGTCGGCCCCGGCGCGCCCGTCCACCTCGCGCGGGACGGAAAAGTCGGGAAGCGCGAGCCGATCGGGCCCGTCGGTGCCCGCGATCCTCTCCGCCGCCGACCCAACACCCTCGGCCAGGCGCAGCAGGGTCACATCCGCCTCGTCGTCGTAGGCGAGCACGAAGCTGTCGACGCCGAACGGGACCGTGTCGTCCTCGTAGATGCCGCCGGAGAGCGTGAGCGTGAGGTCGGTCTCGGGCCCGTCGCGGCGGTCGATCTCGAGGGTGACGGACCCGCGGCCCACATCGTTGAACCTCGCTGGGCGGCCGCCGCCGATGAGAAGGAGGCTGCTGGCCGGACCAAATCCCGTCACGCCCGCGCTCTCGGTCTCCTCGGACACGCCGACATCGGTGTCGCCCCCCTCGGTCAGGTCGAGAAGCCAGTTCGTGCCCCCCGGGGTGATCACCATATCCGCCACCGGCGGCGCGACGTCCCGGACGGTGATCTCGGCTGGGTCGCTCGCCATCGCGGCATCCGGATCGGAGGCGCTCGCCACGACATCCACGAGACGGTCGCCATCCTCGATAAAGTCGATGACGCCCCGCACATCGAAAGACACGGAGGTTTGACCGGCGGGGATGGTCACGCGCGCGGGCAGGCCGAGCTCGTCAGCCGGGGCGGCTAAGAGGGCGACCTCGAGCGCCCCGCTCGGCACCACGTCGATGGACACCGTCCCACGGGTGCTCCCGCCTTCGTCGATCCGCTCCTCGTCGAACGTGATCGAAAGCTGCGGCATTCGGACGACCTCGACCGTGAAGCTGGATGTCGCGCTGGTCGTGTCGCTCGAGGTGACCCGCGCTTCGACCGTGAGGCTGACGCTGGTCTCCGTGGGCGGGATCCGGTCCGCGAAGCTCGTCCCATCGGTCACCACGGCCCGACCGTCCGCGCCCAGGGTGAAGCCCTCGGTCACCACCTCGAAAGTGAGCGTGTCGGCCGCGTTCGGATCGCTGGCGTCGAGCACGATGCCCGTGGGCGTGCCGGCCGCGGCCGTTGCGAGCACGCGGTTGGCGGTCGGTGCGCTGTCGACGGGCATCCCCACCGGGACCTGACCTTCGATCACCTGGATCTCGAACACTTCGGTGAGGGTCGAGCCGTCAAGTGAGGTCGCCTCGATCGCGAGCTGCACAACCGGCTCGTTGATCGGGTCGAGATCGCCAAACGCGGTTCGAAATGGCCGGTCGCCGGGGGAGACCTGAAAGAAGCCGCCGTTGAGGTTAAAGCGCTCGTCGAGCGATCGGAGGCTGACGGCTGTGCCGTCTCCGTCAGCCGCTCGGACGTTGAGGCCGGGGACCCGCACACCGGGGCCGATGGTGTCTTCGACGATGTTCGGCAAAGGATCGACATCCGTCAGGATGATCGGCTCCTCGACGTTGAGCACTTCGATCGGAATTGTCGACGCAGCCGAACGGTCTTCCTGTCCCGAGACGATGGGAATGATCTCGAGATCGATCTGGGGCTCGACTTCGAAAGAGATCCCGCCGACATCGGATCGGAACACGTCGCCATTCGGTTCGATGGTGAACCTCTCGTCGCCGGTCACGTACCCGTCGACCTCGTCGGTGGCGTCCGCGTCCTCGGAAAAGGCGCGAATGCCCGTAAAGGTGCCCGCCGGCGCGAACTCGCTGATCCGATTGGGCGCCAGGGTCGCGATGTCGACGACGGGGGTGGCGCCGAACTCGTCCCGGTCGCGCACCTCGAAGCTGACGGGCAGGCTGGCGGTCGATCCGTCCGACGACACGGCCTCGATCAGGAGCTCGACCGTGGCCTGCTCCTCGGCATCGAGGGAGACGCCGTCGAGAAGCTTCGGCCTCACCCGGACCATCGGACCGGGCAGCGATCCGTCCACAAGGAGCTCGAACCGCGCGTCGTCGACGCTGACCGAGACGACGTCGTCGGTGAGGTCTCGGTCGCTGACGGTAAGGAAAAGACCGGTGACGGTCTGACCCTCGGAGTTCTCGCGCAGGAAGGGCTCGACGGAGCTCGTCCCCTGCTCGATGGCGAGGGGGAACTCCTCGACATCCCGGACGCGGATCTCGACGGGAAGATCCACGGTCGACCCATCCGACGAGGTGAAGCGCGCCGTGTTCTCGTAGAAATCCCGAGCTTCCGCATTGAACGCTTGCAGATCGAATGGCGACGGCGACGCTTGGATGTTCCATCCGCCGAAGGAGCCGGGAACCAGAAAGTAGTCTCCAAAGGTCGGGCCGAGCAGGACGCCGCTGGTGACGAAGTCGCCCACGTCCGGGTCGCGCACGTCGAGCTGGCGGAGGATGAAGAGGTTGCGCGCCTCCTCGACCTCGATCACCAGCGTCCCGTCCGGACTTGTCGGGGTGAAGACCCGAACGGGGTTGTCGTTCTCGTTCACCACGTCGATCCGCTCCGCGAGCTCGGCGACGCTGCCGTCGGTCGACATGGCCGTGATGGTGAGGTCGATCACCGGCTCCGCGTCGTCGTCGAACACCGCCCCGTCGGCCACGCGCAGCACGCCGGCCTCGTCGAAGGCGAAGCGCGCGTCGCTCACCGTAACCGTCACAGTGTCGTCGCGGTCGGCGTCCTCGGGCACGATCGTGATGCCCACGGGATCGCCGCCCATCGCCCGATCGGTGATCTGGTCGACGGCCAGGTCCTGGTCCACCAGCGCTTCGACGTCGAACTCGTCGACATCCAGGAGGGCGATCTCGAAGGTCGCCTCCGTGGAGGTGCCGTCCGTCGAGGTGGCGGTCACCCGGAGCGGGATCGTCGGCGCGCCCTCCGCCTCCGCGTCGAGCACCATGCCGTCGGCGAGCGTGACGACCCCGCTCGTCTCCCCGATGCGAAAGCGCGGATCGTCGACCGTGTAGCTCACGGTGTCGGCGGCGTTTCCGTCCTCCGCGAAGGCCGTGACTCCGACGGGCGTGCCGGCGGCCGCGTTCTCCGCGATCGCGTCGGCCGCGCCGTCCGTGTCGCTGAGCGCGCCGATCGCGCGCACGACCTGGCCGAAAACGACATAGACCTCGCCGATGATCGTCGACGAGATGTTCTGCTCGTCCGGCGCGCCGACAAGGACATCCACCACGCCGTCGCCATTGATGTCGCCGATGCCAGCGACCGCACGGCCAAGCTCGTTTGGGTTGACCGGATCGCCCGGCGCCTGCGCCGGAACGGTGATGCGAAACCCGAGCGTGCCGTCGAGCTGGCGGACATCGATGTCGTCGCGGTCGGCCTCGGCGCTGCCGAAGATCAGATAGGCCTTGTCCCGGTTCGGATCGTTGACGTTGTCGCGGGGAACGTTGCCGATGACGAGATCGTCGATGCCGTCGCCGTTCATATCGCCCGCGCCGGAGACCGAGGTCCCGATCCGGTCGCGGCTGAACCCGCCGGCGATCTTGAAGCCGTTTGTCCCGTCGATCGCGCTGGTCTCGATGATCGGGTCGAAGGCCGTCTCGGAGCCGAACACGACATAGGTCGCGCCGCCGAACACCGTGGCGCTGCCCGGCGTCAGCGCCCCGGTCGCGCCGATCACGACGTCGTCGATCCCGTCGCCGTTCACATCGCCGGCCGCGCCGACGGCATCGCCCACGCGCTCGCCGAAACTGTTGGAGTTGAAGGAATCGACCGGCTCGACGCCGCGAACGGCGAACCCGTCCGTGCCGTCGAGCTGGGTGACGTCGAGGCTGGCCGAGAAGGTCGCGGCCTCGCCGAAGAGCACGAAGGCGGTGCCGCGCGCGCGCCCCAGGGGATCGCCGGTGGGCGCGCCCAGGATCACGTCGTCGATCTGATCGTTGTTGATGTCCCCGGCCGCGGCGACCGAGGCGCCGAGATTGGCGGAGGCCTGGTTGCCGGGCAGGACGACCCCGTTGCTGCCGTCGAGATCGGTGATCCGGATCACGCCGTTGTGGCCGTCCGCCGCGCCGAAGACGATGTAGGCGCCGCCGTTGCCGACGCCGCCGCCGGGCGCCGTGCCGTTCGGCTGCCCGACGACCAGATCGTCGAACCCGTCGTCGTTGAGGTCGCCCGCGCCGCTCACCGCGCTGCCGAAGTTTGCGTTGAAGCTGCTGCCGAAGATCGCGAAGCCGTTGCTGCCATCGAGCGTCGAGAGGTCGAAGCTCTCCGAAAACTCAGCGGAGCTGCCGAAGATCACATAGGCGGCGCCCACATTCTCGCCGCCGTCCGGATCGTCTGCGCGGCGCGCGCCGAGGATGATGTCGTCGACGCCGTCGCCGTTGACATCGCCGGCGCCGCTCACCGAGGCGCCCATCTGCTCTCCGACGGTGGCCTCGGGAATGGCGAACCCGTTGCTCCCGTCGAGCGCGCTGACGCTGGTGACCGGATCGCCGTCCGCGCCCTGGCCGAAGATCACATAGGCGACGCTGTCGCCGCGCGACTGCGGCGCGCCGACCACGAGGTCGGGGATGCCGTCGTCGTTGAAATCGCCGGCGGAGCTGGCGGAGAACCCGAAGGGCTGGCCCGGGCGACCGCCCAGGATCGTGTAGCCGGCGAGCGCGCTCAGGGTGTCGAGCACGAGCTCGTCGGCGTCGTCGAGCGGAAACATGGCACGAACTCCAACTGCGGAAACGCAAGCCACCGGCTCAAAGGGCCCTCACGTCAACGTAAGCCGCGACCGCGACAGTTTCGCGACACCATCGCGCGATGCCGTGAACCACCAGATCGCGCGGGCCGAGGAGGTTATGGACGGCCGACCCGGCCGCCCGCGGCGCTAATCGCCCCGGACGACGTCGGGCACGCCCAGCCGCTCGATCAGGCGGCTGGTCTCGCGCTGGACGAGGGAGATGTTGCTGTCCCGCACCGTCGGCAGCATGGCACGGGCGCTGCGGACATCGGCGTAATCGAGCCGCGCGTGGATCAGCTCGTCGTCGCTGCCGCCCTGAGCCAGCACGCGCCCGTGGGAATCGAGGATGCGCGCGCCACCCCAAAAGGTCAGGTCGCCCTCCTGCCCCGTCCGGTTCGTCATGACGACGGGCGCGCCGTACATCATGGCGTAGAACTGGATCGTCGTGGCCCAGGACAGCGGGTTGTCGAACGCCTCGTCCACGGCCTCGCGCCCGCTGGAGATCGGCGCGACCAGGAACGTGGCGCCGTGCAGGAACGACAGATGCACCAGCGCGGGATTGTAGAGATCGGCGCAGATGAGCAGCCCCATCTGCCAGTCGTCGTTCAGCGCATGGGTGTCGACGAAACGGCCATGAGCGTAATACTTCGTCTCGATCAGCCGGCCGTAGGATGGAATGTTGATCTTGCGGTGCAGATAGCGGAGCTTGCCGTTCTTGAGCACGGCGGCGGCGTTGTAAAACTGCGCGCCGCGCGCCTCCTCGACGAAGCCGACGACGATCTCCATCGCCCCCGCCTCGCGCGAGAGGGCGAGCAGCCGATCGTCCTCGCGCGTCATCACCACGTCGAGGAGCCGTTCGGCGCCGTAATGGCCGACGAGCGAGAGCTCGGGGAAGACGAGGACATCGGCGCCGACCGCCTTGGCCCGGTCGATGAAGTCGCGATGCGTCTCGAGATTTGCGGCGATGTCGCCGGTCTCGGAGGCGAACTGGGCGGCGGCGACGGTGAGGAAGCGGGACATCGATCTGCTCCGATCAGACGGCGACGCGCGCGTCCGTCCAGGTGCCGGCGTTCGAGAGGATGCGCTCGGCATCGATGAAGCGGTCGCGAAGGATGCGTTCGTAGAGCGCGGCCTCCTCCTCGCGGGAGACCGGGCCCGCGGTGCCGGTCAGGCTCTGCAGCGCGACCTGCAGCGCGTCGACGGTGCCCGAGCCCTCGTCGAACTGCGCCTTCTTGCGCCAGACGAGCGGCGTGGGCAGGAGATCGGCGCAGGCCTTGCGGAGGATCCATTTCTCGGTGGTGGCCCCGGTGCTCTCGACCGCGTCGGGGTCGGTGCGGCAGAGCTTCAGCTCGGCGGGGATCGATTGCGCGAAATCGATGAGGTCACGGTCGAGGAACGGCGTGCGCGCCTCCAGGCTCTCGGCCATCGTCACCCGGTCGACGCGCTGAAGGTTGATGTTGTGCATCGTGCCGAGCGAGCGCGTGAGCTCGTCGGCCAGCGCGCGCGGATCGTCGACATAGGCGTGGTGGTAGGCGTAGCCCGCGAAGAGCTCGTCCGCTCCCTCGCCGGTCAGCACCGCCTTCACGTCCTCGCGGGCCAGGCGCGCGGCGAAGAGCGTGGGGATGGCGCTCCGCACGAGGTCCACATCGGCGCTTTCGAGGTGATAGATCACATGGGCGATGTTGGCGGCCACATCCTCTGGCGTGAAGGCGCGCTCTCGGTGGTTGCAGCCGATATGTTCGGCCACCTGGCGCGCGGCGACGAGGTCCGGCGAGCCCTCGAGGCCCACCGAGAAGGTGCGGAGGGGGCCGCGTCCGGCCTCGGCCAGCACCAGTTGGGCCAGCGCCGCGATGATCGAGCTGTCGAGCCCGCCCGAGAGAAATGAGCCGACCTCGACATCGGCGACCATCCACTTCGCCACGGCCTCCTCGAGCACCAAGCGAAGCTCGCGTGCGGTGCGCTCGACGTCGAGATCCGCCTCGCTCTCGGCCGCGCCATGGGGCGTGCGGTACCATTGCCGCCAGCCGTCGCGGCTGTCGTATAGATGGCCGGGCGGGATCGCCTCCACCGCCTCGACCGGCACGCCGTCGAACGCCTTCAGCTCCGAGGCGAAGGCGACGCCCCGGCCGAGGCGCGCGAGATAGAGCGGCTTGATGCCGAGCGGATCGCGCGCGGCGATGATCCGGTCGCGCGTCGCCAGCACGAAGGCGAACATGCCGTCGAGCCGCGAGATCCACCGGCTCTCGCCCGAGCGAAAGAGGTGCAGGATCGCCTCGCTGTCCGAGGCGGTCTCGAAGGCGCTCTCGCCCAGGATGGCCCGCAAATCCTCGTGGTTGTAGATCTCGCCGTTGACGACCAGCAGATCGTCGGTCTGGTGGATCGGCTGCGCCCCGTCCTCGGTCCCGATGATCGAGAGCCGGCAATGCGCCATCACCACCGGAGCGTTCGGCAGGCGCGAGACGGCGACGGCGTCCGGGCCGCGATGCGCGATCTGCGTCACCATCCGGCCGGCGAGCGCTTCGTCACCGATGTTCCAGAGACAGACAAAGCCGCACATCCGGATCTTCCTTTTTCCAGCTTCGCCTGTCCCTACACCAGCGGCCCGTCCGCAGGAACCCGCGGTCGGCCCCGGCATGCGCATTCGGTCCCCGGGGCGCGAGGCCCGGTCCTCAACCCGGCGCCGCGATCTCCGGCGTCTCGGCTCCGGCGCGGCGTATTCGTCGCGGAGCCGCACCCACGACATCGGGCCGCCGGCCTCGTTGCGGCCCTTCGGCAGCCGATCGAGGAACGGAAACGGGACGACCAGGTCGTCGTGCCCGCGGGCATAGGTGGAGCAGGTGTGGACGACCTCCCCGGCGCTCGCACGCGAGACCGCGGCGACGGAGAGATCGGCGTTCTCGACATGGCGCCGCGCGATGTCCACGTGATCGACGCCGCAGGCGCAGCCCGGGCAGATATGGTCCGCCCCCGGCGCGAGCATGAAATGCTGGACCCAGAGCTGGCTGCGCCCGTCGAACAGATCCTCGAGCGGTCTCGGCCCGTCGGGCGCGGCGAAGACAGAGGCCCTCTCAACCCGCACCCATGGCAGGGCCTGACGCACGCCGCGAGATGGCCGAGGGCCGCGGTCCAGCCCTCCAAATGGCTGTCGAACCTGGCCCGGTCGGCGAGGCCCGTCTGGCGCACCGTCACGCGCGTTCGGCTGCCAACCGCCACGAGGACCACGGTGACGCGCGGGGAGTGCTCGACGACGCCGGTTGCGTCCGCCCAGCCATGGGTGAAGATCAGCCGTTCTGGCGGCGTGAGATGCTCGAAGACGCCGCGCATCCGGAAGATCGAGCCGTCCGGGGCGCGGCAGTCGCAGCGATAGGCGCCGCAGAGGCGCTCGATCACGAGGTCGGGCGGCGGCCCCGAGTGGGAGGTCATTCGGGCGGCTCCGGCTCGGAGGTCTCGGCCAGCAGCGTCTCCAGGCGATCCACCGGGCTCTCCCAGAGCGCGCGCTGGTCGCGGATCCACCGCTCGGCGATCGTGAGCGTCGCGGCGTTGAGCTCGCAGATGCGGGTGCGCCCGGCCTTGTGGGTGAGCACGATGCCGCTCCGCTCCAGCACCCGGACATGCTGGAGGAAGGTCGGCAGCGTGATGTCGAAGGGCTCGGCCAGGCGGCTCACCGTCGCCGGGCCCGCCGAGAGCGCCTGGACGACGGCGCGGCGCGTCGGATCCGACAGGGCGCGGAACAGGCCGTCGAGGGGCCTTGCGGCGGATGGCGACGAATGGTTCGTCATGCAGCCAAGTTATCCGGCCGCAGCGCGCCGCGAGATCCGAAAGTTCGGCGTCTAGCTCAGTTTCTCTCTGCGGCGTCCGCTGGATCGGCTGCCGCCGGTCGGGGCCCCAGTCGGGGTCGCGACCGGCGGCCCCGACCGGCGGCGGGCGGACCTGTCAGGCCGCATTCATCTCGGCGACAGGGCGCGTTCACCGGCGCGACAAGCCCACCCGCCCGGATCCGGGCACACTCCCGGTCAGACGAACCAGGAGGATGCCCCATGCGATCTCTGAGCGAGCCCGACATCCGTCTCATCCAGTCCGCCAAATGGGCCTTCACCACCCGGCGGGTGGCCCGGGCCGACGTCGTGCGCCGGCTCGACGGCGTGACGGAGGCGCGACCGGGCGACCTCCTCCTCGCGCGCGTCGCGCGCATCGGCCATCACCAGCGGGTCCAGCTCGCGACCGGGCGGCCGAGCGAGCTCTATCCAGGCGATCTCTGCGTCGTCGCGGTGGGCAACCGCTACGCGCCCGATCAGTTCGAGGCGCTCGGCGAGATCTCCGCCTCTGGCTGCGACCTCGTGGCGGCGGGCGGTGTGGCCGGGCGGGTGATCCGGGCCAATGCGAGCGTGAAGCCCCCGACCCGGCTCATGCCGCTCGGCCGTCTGGCCGACGCGGCGGGCCAGCCGATCACCCTCGAGGCCTACGCGCTCACCTCCCGCGCGGCCCCGGCGGACCTGCCCGTGATCGGCATCGTCGGCGCCTCGATGAACGCGGGCAAGACGACCGCGACCGCCGCCCTCGCGCATGGGCTGCTCCAGGCCGGGCATGCCGTGGCCGCGGTGAAGGCGACCGGCACCGGCGCATTCGGCGACGTCAACAGCTACCGCGACGCCGGGGTGGCCGCCTACGATTTCACCGATGCCGGCATGGTCTCGACCTTTCGGATGCCGCTCGGGCGGATCGAGGCGGGGTTCGAGACCCTGCTGGGCGCCGCGGTCGCCGCAGGCGCCGAAGTGGTGGTGGCCGAGATTGCGGACGGGCTCTTTCAGGCGGAGACCCGGGCGATCCTCGAGGGCTCGCGGATCCGGGAGCGTCTCTCTGGCGTGATCTTCGCCACCTCCGACGCCATGGGCGCGCTCGCGGGCGTCACGGTGCTGAGGGGCATGGGCATCGAGCCCCTCGCGATCTCGGGCAAGCTCTCGCTGTCGCCGCTGGCGACGGAGGAGGCGGAGGCTGCGACAGGGGTCGGCGTCCTCTCCCGCCAGGCGCTTTGCGATGGGGCGACCGCCGCGACCCTCCTCACAGGGGTGGTCGCGCGGCCCGCGGGCGGCCCCCGCACGGCGCCGGTGAGCGGGACGGTGAGCGGGCCGGTGAGCGCAGCGGCATGACGCGGCGGCCGGGGCGGCCGGGGCTGCCGGGGCTCGCCGCCGGCGAGCGGGCGGGCTGGCTCGGCCTCGTCGTCCTCTGCGGGCTCGGCCAGGCCCTTGCGATGGGCGCGGGCGCCTTCGCGATGCGCGCGGCGTTCGCGGCGCTCCACGACGGTCAACCGGTGCCCGGCCGCGCGCTCCTCGCCCTCGCCGCGGCGGGTCTCGCGGCGGCGGCGCTGCGGACCGCCGCGCGGGTCTTCTCCGAACGGGCGGGCCAGTCCTACGCCCGCGATCTCAGGCGGGTTCTCTATCGCCACATCGCCGGCATGTCGGCCCGGGCCGTGGCGGCGCGTCGGGCCGGCGGCCTCGGCCTGCGCTTCGTGGGGGATCTGGCGGCCATGCGTGGCTGGATCGGGCGTGCGCTGCCGCGCCTCGCGGCGGCGGCCGTGATCATGCCGGCCGCGGGCGCCACGCTTTGGGCCCTCGATCCGGCGCTCGCGGCGGCGGCAGGGGCGGTGGTGCCGGCCGCGCTCCTGGCGATGGCGCTCGCGGCGCGGTCGCTCGGCCGGCTCCACGCCGGCCTCCGGCGCTCGCGCGCCAGCCTCGCCGCGGGGATGATGGAGCGCCTCGTTGTCGCCCCCGAACTCGACGCGCTGGGACGCACGTCCAAGGAGCTCGACGGCCTCGGCGCCGACAGCGCCCGACTCGTCCAAGCCGCTCTCGCGCGGGCGCGGGCGGCCGCGGCGCTCAAGGCCATGCCGGAGATCGGGACGGCGCTCGCGGGGGTCGCGGTCCTCTGGGCGGGGGCCGAGGCGGGCGCCGCGCCCGCCGATGTGGCGGCCGCGCTCGCGGTGCTCGGCATCCTCCTCCTGCCGCTCCGGGATCTTACGGGGGTGTGGGACCGGTGGCAGGCCTGGCGGATCGCCCGGGCCAAATGCGCCGAGCTTCTGGCCGAGCCGTCGACCTTGCGGCGCCCCGGGCAGGGTGCCGAGCCCGCGCGCCTCAGGGTCTCGGGCCTCCGCCTCCCGGGCGGCACGGCGAGTTTCGTGCTCGAGCCAGGGGAGATCGGAGTGATCGCGGCGCCCGCCGGCGCCGGCATCTCGACGCTTCTCGACATCCTCGCAGGCCGCGAGCCCGCGCCGCCCGGCACGGTGCGCATCGGCGGGGCGGCGGCGGAGCCGACGGGAGACGCCGCACCGCGGGTCGCGCTGCTCCGCGCCTCGGGGCCGATCCTGCGCGGCAGCCTTCGCCGCGCGCTCACCCTCGGCCTCTCGCCGCGGCCGAAAGGGCGCGCGGTCGCGGCAGCCGCCAAGCGCTACGGCCTCGGCCCCCTTCTCGCGCGCCTCGGGCTCGATGGGCGCGTGGGCGAGGCGGGGCGCACGCTGTCGGAGACCGAGCGGTTCGGCGTGCAGTGCGTTCGGGCGGCGCTCTCGCGCCCAGGCCTTCTGCTGATCGACACGCCGGTGAGCGGCCCCGCGCAGGAGCGGATGATCCGCCGCCTCGTCGAGGACCTCGGCACCACCACGCTCTCGGCCTGGCCGTGCAGAACGTTGGACAGATGCAAAACCGTCACGCTAGCCTTCCCCCCCTCGGCCCGGCTATCCGGATCGGACCAATCGGAGACGGCCGGGCCCGCCCCCAGTGCCACGGAGGCGCCGCCGGCACGCCCCTGACGGAGGCTAAGGTGACGCTCCTCAACCGGATTCGCATCGCGCTGGCGGTGATGCTCGCGGTCTCGCTCGGCGGGGTGGCTGTGGCGTTCTGGAGCGTGCGCAACACCCAGTTCCAGATCGAGCGGATGGACCTCGCGCATCGGGTGCACTCGCACACCATCACCCTCAAGAGCCAGACCTACCAGCTCTTCAAGCAATACGCCGACGCGATCCTGATCGGCGATCAGGACCGTGGCACCGGCGAGGCGGAGCTGATGGCCGAGATCCGCGCCTCGATCAGCATGATCCGCCGCGACATCGCGCGCGAGGTCGAGCTCGTGGGCGAGGAGGAGATCGAAGAGCTCCATGCCCTGGCGGAGGTGGAGCGGGCGATCCAGCGCATCCTCACTCTGCTCGACGACTTCGCGCGGGAGGGCGCGCCCGAGACCTATTCCGAGCGGTGGCGCGAGCTCACCCGGGTGCTCGACGGCGAGATCGACAAAGATTTCAAGTCGATGATGACGGCGCTTCTCGAGGGCGAGGTGGAAGAGCTCGTCGAGACCCGAGAGGAGGTGTCGCGCGACCTCGTGCTCTACACCGCGGCCGCGGCGGTCTTCACCCTCATCGCCTTGGTCGCCATCACGGTGATCGCGATGATGCTGAGCCGGCGCCTCGGGCGGCCGGTCTCCGCCCTCGTGGCGGGGGCGGAGCGCTTCTCCGAGGGCGATCTCAACCACCGGGTGCGGGAGGACGGGACGGACGAGATCGCGCAGATGGGGCGGGCCTTCAACCAGATGGCCGAGCGGCTCTACCGTCAGCGGCTGGATCTCTCCACTCAGAACGAACAGCTCGAGCTCGCAATCCTGCACCGCACCGAGCAGCTCGAGCGCCTCCTCGAGGAGGCCAAGGCCGCGGCCCAGGCGCGCCGGCGCATGCTGGCCGATGTGAGCCACGAGCTTCGCACCCCGCTCACGATCATCCACGGCGAGGCGGATGTGGCGCTCCGGCGCAAGGACGCGGCCCCGGAGGAGTACCGCGAGGCGCTGAGACGGACCCGGGAGAGCGCGGCGCACACGGCCCTCATCGTCGACGATCTGCTCTTCGTCGCCCGGGCGGAGATGGGGGAGCAGCGGCTCAAGACGGCGGATCTCGACCTTCGCCGCCTGGTGGCCGAGACGATCGACACCTTCCGCCCGGGCCTCACCCTCGCCTCGGCGGTGGAGACCGCGCCGATGCGGGGCGACGCGACGCGGCTCCGCCAGCTCCTCCTTGTGCTCCTGCAAAACGCGGCGCAGTATGGCGGCGGCTATATCGGCGTGACCCTCGCGCCCGCGCCCGGCGGCTATCGCCTGGCGGTGGAGGACGACGGCCCGGGCCTGAGCGAGACGGACAAGGTGGCGGCCTTCGAGCGTTTCTTCCGCGGCAGCAACGCGGCCGATCGGTACGCGGAGGGCGTCGGCCTGGGCCTGCCCATCGCCAAATCGGTCGCCGAGGCCCATGGCGGGCGGATCACGCTGGCCGACCGGGAGCCGCACGGGCTGACGGCGGTCGTGCTCCTGCCCGCCCGGCCCAAGCTCGCGGCCGTGTCGTGAACATCCTGGTGGTGGAGGACGAGGCCCGCGTCGCGGATTTCATCCGGCGAGGTCTCCGCGCGGAGGGCTGGGCGGTGGAGCACACGCTCGACGGCGAGGCGGCCCTGGCCATCCTCGGCGAGCGGAGCTTCGACGCGGTGGTGCTCGATGTGATGCTGCCGGGGATCACGGGCTCCGAGGTCTGCCGCATCATGCGCGCGCGTAAGATCTTCACGCCCGTTCTCATGCTCACCGCCCTCGACGCGGTGGAGGAGCGGGTGGCCGGGCTCGGCGCCGGGGCGGACGATTACCTCGCCAAGCCCTTCGCCTTCGACGAGCTCATCGCGCGGCTTCAGGCGCTCGTCCGCCGGGCCACCCGGTTCGGCGACGCGAGCGGGGAGCCGCGGCTGGCCTGCGGTCCCATCGCGTTCGACCGCGCCGCCCTCAAGGTGACCGTGGAGGGCGAGCCGGTCAATCTCACCGCCCGGGAGCGTGAGATCCTCACCCTCTTTCTCAACAATCCGGGCCGGGTGCTCTCGCGGGAGCGGCTGCTCAACGCCGCCTGGGGCCACACCGCGGACCCCTTGACGAATGTCATCGACGTTTACGTCGGGCGTTTGCGGAGAAAGCTGGGCCCCGCCGGACGGATGATCGAGACCGTGCGCGGCGCGGGTTACCGGCTGAGCCTGCCCGAGCGCGAGTGAGCGCGGCGCCGCCGAGGCGCGCGGGAGGTGGCGGTCGTCGAGCGGGGCTGCGCGCGCGACACGGATCTCGTCGCGCCCGAGACCACCGAGGCGGGCTGGACGATCCGCGCCAAGGTCCGGGACAGCCGCAGCCGGACCGGATCGCCACTCCGTACGGCTCCTGATCGTCCTCGCCCCCCATCGGCCGGCGCGGCACCACGGGCGGAGCCCTGCCGCCTCACGCCCGGAGATGGCGGCGCAGATGATCGAGCAGGAGCCGCGTCTTCGCCGGCATCATCGCGCGGTGAGGGATGAGGGCATGCACCTTGCGGTCGTAGGCGTTCCAATCCTCGAGGAGAGGGACCAGGCGGCCATCCGCCAGCTCAGGCTCGATGCGCCGGCGCATGCAGAGCCCGATGCCGAGGCCCGCACGCACGAAGACGGCCACCGGCGTGTCGTTGCTGGCCACCACGCGGGCCGGCGGCGCGAGGCGGAGGGTGGAGCCCCCCTTGGCGAAGCGCCATTTCCCGTCCTCCGTGATCGCCGTGTTTACGATGCAGTCGTGCTCGCGCAGATCTTCCGGGGTCTCGGGCCGCCCGCGTTCGGCGAGATAGTCGGGGGCAGCGCAGAAGACATAGGGAAACGCCGTCAGCACCACGCCGATGAGCTGGCTGTCCTGCGGCTCGCCCACCCGGACGGAGAGGTCGTACCCCTCGGCGATCACATCCACCCGCCGCTCCTCGAGCGCAAGCTCGAGGCGGAGATTGGGCTGCTCCCGCAGAAAGCTTGCGAGAAGCCCGGCCAGCACCGTTTCGCCGAACACCTTGGGGCCCGCCACCCTCAGTAGCCCAGAGGGCCGCGCCGCGTCCTGCGTGGCCGCCTCCATCATCACGTCCCAGGCCGAGACGGCGTCGCGCGCCCGGCCGAGGAAGGCCTCTCCCGCCTCGGTGAGCGAGACATGCCGGGTCGAGCGGTTGAGGAGCCGGGCGCCGGCCCGCGCCTCGAGGGCGGCGACATGCTTGCTCACGAGCGCCTTCGAGAGACCGAGCCTTTTGGCCGCGGCGGTGAAGCTCTGCCGCTCCGCCACCTCGAGGAAGGCGCGAACGGCGTCGACCTGGTCCATCGCGTTGCCTCTCTGTTGACAGTCCGTTCGTTTCCCAGCCGTTTATGCCGCGGCAGAGCTACAATAGCTTGCGGGGCACGGACCTCATACCCGGACACAAGGATCAAGCCCATGCCCACGCTCTACCGTCACGCGCTCTCCGGCCACAGCCACCGCGCGCAGCTCTTTCTCTCGCTTCTCGGCGAGGCCGTGGAGATCGTCGATGTCGATCTCGGCGCCGGCGCCCACAAGGCCGCGGAGTTCCTGTCCCTCAACCCCTTCGGCCAGGTGCCGGTGCTCGTCGACAGCGGCGTCACCGTCGCGGATTCGAACGCCATCCTCGTCTATCTCGCCGAGAGCCGACGCCGCGAGGACTGGTACCCGGCCAATCCCGCCGCCCGCGCGCGGGTGCAGCGGTGGCTCTCGGTCGCCGCCAACGAGGTGGCCAACGGGCCCGCGGCGGCCCGGCTCGTCACCGTATTCGGCGCGGGGCTCGACCACGACGCGGCCAAGGCCAGGGCCGAACGGCTCCTCACCGTCGTCGAGGAGGCCCTCGCGGGGCGGGACTGGCTGGTGGGCGCGGGCCCGACGATCGCGGATGTCGCGCTCTACAGCTACATCGCCCACGCGCCCGAGGGCGGGGTCTCGCTCGACGCGTGTCCCGGCATCCGGGAGTGGCTCGCCCGGGTCGAGGCGCTGGAGGGCTTCGTGCCGATGCAGCGCACCGCCGTTGGGCTGGCGGTCTGAGGCCCGCGGAGGGCCCGGATGCGGGCGGTCCGGCGGTTGACGCTCCGGCCGAAACGCGGGACCGTGACGCGCCGGGTCTTGCGGCCTCCGCCCCGGCGCATCTGGAGCCCGAGCCCGCGACATGACCCCCATGCCCCATATCTACGATTGCTCCGTCGACCCCGGCTGGATCGACTACAACGGCCATCTGCGCGACGCCTTCTACGGCCTTGTCTTCAGCCACGCGGTCGACGCGCTGATGGACGTCATCGGCCTCGACGCCGCCCACCGGGCCGAGACCGGCGGCACCCTTTACGTCGTGGAGGACCACCGGCGGTATCTGTCCGAGGTCCGCGCGGGCGCGGCCCTCCGGGTCGAGACCCGGGTGCTCGGCCAAGACGCCAAGCGCGTCCACCTTCTCCAGGCGCTGACGGCGGATAGGACGGGGCCGGCGGCCCTCTCCGAATCCCTCCAGCTCCATGTGGTGCAGCGCCCGGAGCCACGGGTCGCGCCCATGCCGGAGGCGGTGGCCGGTCGCCTCGCCCTCTTCGCTGCGCCCCGATCGGCGGACTGTGCCGGGCCCATCTCTCTTCGCCGGAGCCCGTCCCATGCGTGAGGTGCGCACCCTCGGCCTCCTCGGCACCGGCGTCATCGGCGGCGGCTGGGCCGCCCGGGCGCTCCATTGCGGGATCGACGTGATCGCGGCGGACATCGACCCCAGGATGGAGGCGTGGCTGACCGGGGCCGTCGAGGCCGCCGCACCCCGGCTCGACGCGCTGACCGAAGGCATTCCGATGCCGCCCAAGGGCCGGCTCCGCTTCACCACCGATGCGGTCGAAATGGCGGCCGCCGCGGATTTCATCCAAGAAAACGTGCCTGAGACGCTCGAGATCAAGCACCGCGCGCTCGCCCCCGTGGCGGAGGCCGCGGGACCGGGGGTGGTCATCGCCTCCAGCACCTCGGGCTTCATGCCGTCGGAGATCCAGGCGCCGCTCGCCCATCCGGAGCGCGTGCTGGTGGGCCACCCCTTCAACCCCGTCTATCTCTGCCCCCTCGTGGAGATCGTGGGCGGCCGCGCCACCTCCACCGCCGCCCGGGCCGCCGCGGCGGCGTTCTACGAGGGCATCGGGATGCATGTGCTCCAGGTGCGCCGCGAGGTGCCGGGCCACATCTCCGACCGCCTGCAGGAGGCCATGTGGCGGGAGATCCTGCACGCCCTCAACGACGACATCGCGACGACGCGGGAGCTCGACGAGGCCATCGCCTACGGGCCCGGCCTCCGCTGGGCGATCATGGGGATGAACCAAATCTACATGATCGCGGGTGGCGAGGGCGGGGCCCGCCACTTCATGGAGCAGTTCGGGCCCGCGCTCGAGTGGCCCTGGACCCATCTCAAGGCGCCGCCGCTCACCGATGCGATCGTCGACCGATTCGTCGAGGGCACGGCGGAGCAGGCGGAGGGCCGCACGGTGCGCGAGCTCGAGGCGATCCGCGACGACTGCCTGGTCGCCATCCAGCGGGTGCTGCGCGATCACGGGGTGGGCGCGGGCGCCACCCTCAAGGCGTTCGAGGCGCGGATGCGTCGCCGACCCACGCCGTGACCGCGGCGACATTGTCGGCCACCGGGCGCGCGCCGTCGAGGCGGAGGACGGGCACCGGGAGCGTGGCGAGCCACGTCTCCTGCCGGGCGCGGCTCCGCATCTCCGGCCCGCCGGTGTCGTAGGCGGCGGCCCAGGCGAGGAACTCCGCGTGAGCGGCGGGGTCGCCCGCGTCGCCAGAGCGCAGCGCCTCCCGCGCTTCGAGCCGGGCGAGGCGCGTCGCCGTGTCGGTGAGGAGGAACACCACACGGTCGAAGCGGGGGACCAGGGGATCCCCCCAGCCGGTGAGGGCGCCCGAGAGCACCCAAGCCGGGCGGGGGAGGAAGAGCGCCTCCATCAGCGCCAGCCGCTCCGGCACCGGGCGCGGGGTGCGAAAGGGCGGGTCGGTCGGGCGCCAGTAATAGTCGTCGGTGTCGTGGTGCGGCACGGCCCAGGCCTGGGCGAGCGCCCGGCCGAGGGTGGTGACCCCTGCCCCCGAGGCGCCGAGCGTATGGACCCGTCGGCCTGGCCTCACCGGGCCTCCGCCCGCCCGCCGTGAAGCGGGATCGGCCGCGGGCCGCCCACCGCGCGCACGAGCTCCTGGGAAAAGCCGCCGGCGCCGGCCCGCAGCACCTCGCGCGTCGGGCCGGGGCGGGGACGGCCGAAGAGCGCGGCAAGCGGCGCGCCGGTCATGCTCGAAGGCGCGGGCACCCCGAGGGCGGCGAGGACGCTCGGCGCAATGTCCGTGAGGTCCGCGGGGTCCGGGATCTGGCCGAGAGCGGGCACGCCGGCGCCGGAGAAGGCTAGGAGCGCAGTCGTCTCGTAAGGGTTGAGCCCGCCATGCATGCCCCCTCCCAAGGGAACGCCGGTGCCGGGCGTGAACAGCCCGCTCCCCGGCAGCCCGGCCGGGTCCGCCGCGGGGCCGGACCGCGCGATCCACAGGAGATCGGGCGCCCTGGGGTGATCGAGACCGACGAGGCTGTGGGGAAATGCGCCCGGCACGTCGTCGCGGGCGAACAGCATGCCCGTCTCCGGCATCTCCATCAGCGCCTCGGCGAGGGCGCGGAGCCGGCCCCGGTCGCGGCGGAGGAGGCTGAGGCCGCAGGCGATGCCCCGGATGCCGAGCACCTCGACGCCCTGCGCCGCCCGCGCCGCGGTGGGAAAGCCCGCCTCCCCCAGCCGCGCGAAGAGATCGACCTCGCCGGTCATCGCGATTTGGCCGTGGTCGCTCATCGCCACCACGAGCGTCTCCTCCGCCTCGGGCCCGGCGGCGATGGCCGCCAGGATCTCGCCGAAGCGCGCATCCGCCCGGGCGGTGACGGCGACCGCGTCCTCCGAGCCGATCTCGCGGTAATGATAAGCCGTGTCGGGCTCTGCGAACCAGACGAGCGCCACATCCGGTCGGCGCTCGGGCAACACATGCTCGGCGAGCACCCTGGCCGCGTAGTCGACCTGCGCGTGCTTCGGCGTCTCTTCCGCCGGCGCCGGGCCGAAGCGCGCCTCCACCTCGTCCACCGCCTCAGGGGTTTGGGTCACCTCGCGCCCGTGGATCGAGTAGGTCCAGTGGCCGTGCGCGCGGGCCTTGTGGCTCACGAGATAGGTGGACCCCGCCGAGCCCGAATGGACGACCGCGAAGCTCCGCCCAACCCGCGCGAGGGCGCAGCCCAGGCCGTCGGCCTCCACGAACCGCCCGCCATAGCGCGCCTCCGCGGCCCGAACATGCTCGGCGTTGGAGGTGTCGAGCGGGCGGTCCGCCAGCACGGAGAGGTCGTGGAAGGCGTTGTGCACGATGCCGTGGGTCCGCGGCCGGGAGCCCGTGGCGAAGCTCGTCGTCGCCACCCGGGTCATCGAGGGCAGCACCGAGCGGCTCTCGCGGTACCAGGTGCCGCCCATGGCGAAGCGCCAGAGATTCGGGGTGAGCGCCTCGGTCACCCGGTCGGGCCGGAGCCCGTCGAAGACGCAGATGACGGCGCGTGCGGCGGTGAGCATGGAGGCCTCCCTATCGGCTCGTCGCATCGAGGCGGTCGCGCAGCCAGTCGCCGAGGATCGAGATCGCGACGGTCGCCAGCACCACCACCGCCCCCGGCAGAAGGGCGATCCAGGGCGCTCTGTACAGGAAATCGCGGCCCTGACCCATCAGCACGCCGAGCGAGGTGTCCGGCGGCTCGATGCCCACCCCGAGAAAGTTGAGCGAGGTCTCGGTGAGAATCGTGGCCGGGAAGTTGAGCGACATGTTGACCACCAGAACCGCGGCAATGTTGGGCAGGATGTGGCGGAGATAGATCCGCCAGCCGCTCGCGCCCATCGCCCGCTGGGCCGTGACATAGCCCTGCTCCTGCGCCGAGATGGCAAGGCCCCGGGCGAGGCGGGCGTAGCGCTCCCAGCCGTAGATGCACATGAGGAGAATGAAGGTGTTGATGTCGGCGTCCGGCATGACGGTGAGGAGGGCCAGGGCGAGGACGAGGAAGGGCAAGGTCGCCTGAAAGTCGACCAGAACGCCCACCGCGGCGTCCACCCATCCGCCGAACCGCGCCGCGACGAAGCCGATCACCGTGCCCGCCGCGGCGCCGATCACGGTGCCGAGGACGGCGATGGTGAGGCTCACCTGGATCGCACGGAGAAGGAGCGTGAGCATGTCGTGTCCCAGCCCGTCGGTGCCCAGGGGATGCTCCCAGCTCCCGCCCAGAAAGACGGGCGGCGCGTAGCGGTTGAGGAGGTCGAGCTCGTCGATGGAGTAAGGCATCAGCCACTGCGCCGTAAGCGCGACGACGACGAACCCCGCGACCACCAGCAGCGAGAGCACCACCAGCGGCGGATAGCGCCGCCGGATCCGGCCGATCGCCGCGGTCGCGCGGCGGAGATCCAGGCGCTCCGCCACGGTCATCGGCGGCTGTCCCGCACCCGGGGGTCGATCCAGCCATAGGCAAGGTCGACCAGGAGATTGGCGAGGATCATGGTCACTCCGATGAGGAGCACGATGGCCTGGACCACCGCGAAGTCGCGCGCGCCCACCGCGTCCACCAGCATCCGGCCGAGGCCGGGCCAGGCGAAGACGTTCTCCGTCACCACGCCGCCGCCGATGAGAGAGCCGAAGAAGAGCCCCGCCACGGTGACGATCGGCACGGCGGCGTTCGGCAGGGCGTGCTCGCGCACCGCCTGGCGCCAAGGGATGCCGTTGGCGAGCGCCGTGCGCATCATCGGATGGCCCAGCACCTCCGCCATCGCCGAGCGGGCGAAGCGGGCGAACACCGCGGCCTCGGCCGAGGCCATCGTGAGCACCGGCATGATCCAGGAGCGCCAGTCCACCATCCCGGCGGGCTGGAGCCAGCCGAGCTGCACCGAGAAGAGGTAGATAAGGAGGATCCCCACCAGGAAGTTGGGCACCGCGAAGCCCAGCACCGCGAGCGTCATGGCCGCCCGGTCCACGCCCGTGTTCTTGCGCGTGGCGGCCAGGATGCCGATCGGCACGCCCACCGCCACGGCGAGGAGGGCGGTCGGCAGCATGAGCGCGAGCGTCGCCGGCACCCGGGCCAGCACCATCTCCAGCGCGGGGTCGGAGGTCCGCCAGCTGGTGCCGAGATCGAGGGAAAGGAGCCGGCCGAGATGGGCGAGGTACTGCTCCCAAAGCGGTCGGTCGAGCCCCCATGCGGCGCGGAAGGCCGCGAGCGCCGCCTCGTCGGCCTCGGGCCCGAGGATCTGGAGCGCGGGGTCGGCGCTCAGATTGAGCGCAACGAAAGTGAAGCTCATCAGGAGCCAGAGCGTGACGAGCGCGCGCCCCAGACGGCCGAGCATCCAGCGCGCGCGCACGCCGCCGTCTCCGATGCCAGGGGGTGGTGGCACGCCACGCGCCGCCCGCCGGCGAGGGGGGCGAGCGCCGGGTCTTGCGCCCGGCACTGGGGGCCGGCGACGGGGCAGCGGGGCGCGAAGCCGCAGCCCTCGATTCGGGACCGCGCCGGGGCCTCTCCTGCAATCGCTCGGCGCCGGCCCCGCCGCCGCCCGGGCGCCGCCTCGATGAGGGCGCGCGTGTAGGGATGGGCCGGCGCCTCCAGCACCGCGTCCACCGGGCCCGTCTCGACGATCCGGCCGAGATACATCACCGCCAGCCGCTGGGAGATGTGGCGCACCACCGCGAGGTCGTGACTGATGAAGAGCATGGTGAGACCGAGCCGGGCCCGGAGCCCCGCCAGAAGCGTGAGGATCTGCGCCTGGATCGAAACGTCGAGGGCCGAGACCGGCTCGTCGCAGAGCAGAACCTCGGGCTCGAGGGCGAGGGCCCTGGCCAGCACCACCCGCTGGCGTTGGCCGCCTGAGATCTCCACCGGCGCCCGCGCGTGAAGATGCGCGCCCACGCCCACGGCCTCGAGAAGCTCGCCCGCCCGCGCCCGGCGCCCCGCGCGCGGACCCAGGCGGTGGATGTCCAGCGGCTCGCGCACCTGGGAGAGCACCGACATCCGCGGGTCGAGCGCGCCGAGGGGATCCTGGAACACGTATTGGAGGCGCCGCCGGACGGGCACCCAGGCCCGGGGCGACCGCCCGTCGATCCGCGCGCCGTCGAGCCGGACCTCGCCCGAGATCTCCGCCCCCCGGCCGGCGAGCCCCGTGACGAGACGGGCGAGGCTCGACTTTCCGCAGCCCGATTCCCCGACGATGCCGAGGGTCTCGCCCCGCGCGACATCGAAGCTCACGCCGTCGAGCGCCACCACCCGGCGCGACCCGGTGCCGTAGGCGAGCCGCGCGTCCCGCACCGTGAGCCGGGGAGCCTCAGCCATGGGCGGGCTCGGGCGTCAGGGGGCGGTGGCAGCGGAGGACCCGACCAGGCGCCACGGCGCGCAACCCCGGCGGCTCCGCGCAGATCGGGGCCGCCCGGGCGCAGCGGGGGGCGAAGGCGCAGCCCGGCGGCCGCGCGCCCGGCGCGGGGGCCTGGCCCGGGATGGGGCGGAGGCGCTCTCGCGGCCCGGTGAGCTGCGGCCGTGCGGCGAGGAGGCCCGCAGTGTAGGGTTGTCCGGGGCTCGCGCGCACCTGCGCCGAGCATCCCGATCGCTTCGTCGGGCTCGGCACGCTC